>RECM01000076.1 GCA_007694035.1 Balneolaceae bacterium | reverse complement strand
GCTACGACGGTGTTACCGGCAGCGATTGGTGCGGCAGCCATACCGATGGTTATAGCGAAGGGAAAGTTCCAGGGAGAAATTGAAACACCTGCACCTATGGGTATATAAATGGTTCTGTTTTTCTCGCCCTTCGAATCGATCACCTCCATACCTTTGTCATAGCGGAGGGCCTCTCTGCCGTAGTATTCAAGAAAATCGATAGCTTCAGCGATCTGCGCATCAGTTTCGGCAAAATTCTGACCGACTTCTGTAATGGCCCAGGCATTAAATTCAAGCCGGCGGCGGCGAACTACATCTGCAGCCCGGAAAAGATAGTCGGCCCGTACCTCAGGGGAAACGTACTTCCAGGTTTCAAAGGCATCCCATGCGGCATCAAGTGCCTTGATGGCCTGTTTGCGGCTGGCCATCTGAAAAACACCCACGGTTTCTTTTACGTTGGATGGGTTCTCACGTTTGAACGTGCCTTTTTTCCCCTTGACCCTTTTCCCTCCGATAAGCATATCGTATTCATTACCGAGTTTTGACCGGACATCTTCCAGGGCCGCTTTTTGTGCGGCATTATTGGTTTCGTCGTTAAAATCAAGGTAGGTTTCATTCCTGAACGGGCTGATTTTTTTTGCCATGGCAATAGAATTGTATATTTGAAACAGATTAATATTGTGACAGAATATACTGAATTGTATGTGGAATGCCGAAAGGGTAGATGCACATGTGCCCGCCGTCGACTGTAATAAAAGCGCTTTTCCGCATTAAATCGAATACCCGGATTCGATATTAAGCAAATGTCTGATTTACTTGATAATCGTGCGCTTAAATGATAGTTTAAGGTTAGATTTTTAACTGCTAATTGGCCACCGGTTTGTGGCCGAAAATCAATACATAAATAATTAAACGAAGGAAAGATTCATGGCTAAAATTAAAGTTGGTATTAACGGTTTCGGACGCATAGGCCGTCTGGTTGCGAGAAGTATTTTCAAGCACTACAACGATCAGATTGAAATTGTATCGGTCAATGACCTCACAGACGCCAAAACGCTTGCCCACCTGTTCAAATACGACTCTATTCAGGGTGGTTTTCAGGGTGATGTAAAAGCAGACGGCAATGATCTGGTCATAAACGGAAACCGTATTAAAGTAACTGCAGAAAGAGACCCTGCCAATCTGAAGTGGGGCGAACTAGGTGTAAATGTTGTTGTGGAAAGCACGGGATTTTTCACCAGCAGGGAAGGTGCCGACAAGCACATCGCCGCAGGTGCAAAAAAAGTGATTATCTCGGCACCGGCCAAAGGTGATGTGAGAACCATTGTTCTTGGCGTTAATGACAATGAAATCCAGAATACGGATACCATTTTCTCTAATGCAAGCTGCACCACAAACTGCCTGGCACCCATGGTTAAGGTTCTTGACGATGCCTTTGGTGTTGTTAAAGGTTTCATGACAACCATTCATGCCTACACAGGCGATCAGCCTACTGTCGACAGTCCGCATAAGGACCTCCGCAGGGCAAGGGCCGCTGCAATTAACATTGTGCCCACAACCACAGGTGCTGCCAAAGCGGTCGGACTTGTTCTGCCGCACCTGAAAGGCAAACTTGACGGTGGTGCCATGCGGGTACCGGTTGCAACCGGATCGTTAACCGATTTCACTGCTGTGGTCGAAAAAGACACAACATACGACGAGGTTCTTGCCGCTTTCAAAAAAGCTGCAGAAGGACCCCTCAAGGGTATTTTGCAGTATACGGATGAGCCGATTGTATCTTCCGACATTATTGGCAATCCACACTCCTGCATTTTTGATTCAGAGATTACCAAAGTTGACGGTAAGCTCGTAAAAGTGGTTGGCTGGTACGATAATGAAGCCGGCTACTCTGCACGTACCGCACATATGATCACGATAATCGCCTGATCAGCTTTATTGCGGTAGTTTTTTATATGGCGGCAGGCATCAGTCTGCCGCCATTGTTTTTTTGTGCTATATCCCGAATGTACTTTACTGTATCGGGGACCAGGTATAACCCGGCACAGGGGATTTTCCGCACAAGGCAGATGCAAAGCCGGAGCATGTATGATTGACATATCAACCCGTATCGGGTGTGTGATAAGCGGGGTACCATAAGGGTAAAAAAAACGGCAATTCAGAATAGTCTGATTGCCGTTATGAAGGGTCGGGATGACAGGATTTGAACCTGCGACCCCTTCGTCCCGAACGAAGTGCGCTACCGGGCTGCGCTACATCCCGAAGATTCCAAAATTACCATGTTTGCATGCGATATTCAATAAAATCTGTGAAATTTCAAGTTACTTTTCACTGTGCCGCCGTTCGAGTTCATCAATCAGCTTTGCAAATGGTATCTCTTTTTCGACAAGCAGCATCATCAGATGGAACAGAAGGTCGGAAGCCTCATAGACAAATTCGGCATCGTCGTCATTTTTAGATGCGATCACTGTTTCAATTGCTTCCTCACCAACTTTCTGGGTTATTTTGTCGAGACCTTTTGCAAACATCCTGCTGGTATAAGATCCTTCGGGCATCTCATGTTTTCTGCTACGGAGCAGGTCTTCGAGTTGTTTGAGAAACCCGTACGCTTCATCAATCCTGAAGTCGTTTTCAAAGAAACAGGATGTGTTACCGGTGTGGCAGGCCGGGCCATTTGGCTTAGCCGTAATGAGCAGGGTATCGGAATCGCAGTCGGCCTGAATCTGAACCAGTTCGAGGGTATTGCCGGAGGTTTCGCCCTTGGTCCATAGTTGCTGCCTGCTGCGGCTGTAGAAGGTTACCAGCCGGGTGTCGAGTGTCTTTTGAAGCGCCTCACTGTTCATGTATGCCAGCATGAGTACCTGCCGGGTAAGGCTGTCCTGCACTATGGCCGGTATGAGGCCATTCTGATCGTATTTGAGTTCGGTTGGGTTCATCGGTAGGTTGGTATATCAGCTGGTTACGCTACGAGCCGGACAGGGATGCCGGCCCGGGCCATTGCCTGTTTGAGATCTCCGATCTCAATTTCCCTGAAGTGAAAAATACTGGCGGCAAGAATGGCATCTGCATGCCCGCTGGTCACTGCGTCGATACAGTGTTCAATGGTTCCGGCCCCGCCGCTTGCAATGAGTGGTATGGATACTGATTCGGCAACCTTCGAGAGCAGATGGTTGTCGAAGCCCGATTTTGTGCCGTCCCTGTCCATACTGGTAAGCAGTATCTCGCCGGCACCATACCGGGCAACATCTCTGCACCATTCGAGCACATTTTTACCGGTATCAACCGTTCCGGCTTTGATGTACACATTCCAGTTGTCGCCATGGCTGCGGGCATCGATCGCGGCAACGATACACTGGCTGCCAAAACGGGCAGCCGACCGTGAAATTAGCTCCGGGTCACGAACGATTGAACTGTTTAGCGAAACTTTGTCGGCCCCGGCATGCAGCAGGTCTTCGATCTCGTCGACCGATTGAATACCACCGCCTACGGTGAAGGGGATGCTTATATTCCGGGCTATCTCGCGTACGAGTTGGACCAGGGTTTTTCTTTTCTCGTTGGTAGCAGTTATATCCAGGAATACGAGCTCATCGGCACCTTCCATCGAATAGCGTGTTGCCAGTTCCACGGGGTCTCCGGCATCGCGGAGCCCGAGAAAATTCACACCCTTAACTGTTCTGCCGTTCTTTATGTCGAGGCATGGAATGATTCTTTTAGCAAGCATGGGCAAAGATAAACAAATTTGGAAGCAAATCTGCCGGATTACGCTTTACAGACAATGGAAATGTGTGATCGGTATTATTTAGTGACTTAATAACAGCTGCAGACAGGATCATTTAATGATGTTCAGACCGGTTGCAGTTAAAGAGTATCAGTATAGACCTAAAAGCAATACAAATACCTGCCAGGCCTGCGGCAGGTTAACGCAGCTCGTGTCAGGGTTTCCAGACAAGTGTGGCTACAACGGGTAGATGATCCGACAGGTCGCCGGTAGTGATAAACTTGTAATCAATAACATTCAGTGAATCGGAAATGAACAGGTAATCGAGCCGCCTGTTCGGATTGACAGAAGGGAAGGTGTGGAATTCTTCTTCGCTTAAGATGTAAAGGGAGTCGGCCACAATTTCCCGGAATCCCGGCATTCTGTTCAGAATGGTCATTGTACGATCGCCCCGGTAGTCGTCGTCATAATCATCATCAAAATCTGACAGACGGCTGGCCTGAACAGGTACTGTGTTCATGTCGCCGCCAATCACAATGATGGGTGCATCAGAGCCGGTATCATTTTCCGCAATAGCGGCGAGTGCCAAAGCCTGTTGCTCACGGTTTTCAATATTGTATGCTTCGAGGTGATTATTAATAACCCTGAACGGCCGGTCACCCGCAAGAACAGTTACAATCTGCGAATATCTGAAAAGATAGAATGCATTGTAATACCATGGATTTTGATCAGGTTTGGGGTGCAGTATCACTTCATTTTCCCGGATCGGATATCTGCTCAGCACAGCGCCTCCGCTTTTTGTGCGGCCGAACTGATGGGCCGGTGGCCAGTATGGGAAGGGAACATAACCAGCATCCCACGAAACGGCCTCTGCAGCATATTTAAGATCGGTAAGCATACTCAACAGTTGCAGCTGATTCATCTTATGGCTTCGGGAAGCATGGAAATCAATTTCCTGTATAAGTACGATATCGGCATTACTTTCGCGGATCAGGCTTGCCATATTCTGGATACGTTCTTCATACTCAGACCTGCTTTTTGGGACGTATCCAACACCATCGGAGCCCATTCCGTGTGCATAAGCGATATTCCAGGTCATAACCCGGATGGTATCAGGCGTAGGGATGCCGGTTTCATCAATCAAGGACGTGGAATAAATCAGTCCATCGTGCATTCCGGGTCCATCAGCAGAATCACTTGCCCACTGGAAAAGAAGGAAAATGACAATGAACAGAAAAAGCAGAATTAGTCCAGTTTTTTTCATGATGTGTATGGTCTGACTGTTTCGGTATTAAAAAGGGAGTCGGGTAATCGTATCATATAAATCAGTAACAAGCCCGGCCAGGTACAGGAATAACTTTACAGATATTTTTCTGTGATGTAAATAAGGCGTTTTACAGCCGGTGTAAAAGGAGGAGACAACAGCTTCGACAGGCTGATCACAAACGATTGTTTAACGATAGCCCTTTCGTGTGAAAATGTCTTAAAACCATAATAACCATGGCTGTTTCCTATACCGCTGTTGTTAACTCCTCCGAATGGCAGATTTGGGTGCAGGAATTGGATGAGTACTTCGTTGATGCAGGTATTTCCTGACGATATCCTGTTTAAATAGCGTTCGGTTACATGCTTCCTTTTTGAGAATATGTACAGTGAGAGTGGTTTGGGCCGGTCCAGAATCAAATCGATTACCTCCGATTCGTTTTCATAGGTCAGTACCGGAAGAATGGGGCCGAAAATCTCCTCATTCATTATGGCAGATTGCGGGCTGACCCTGTTTAGAATGGTCGGTTCAAAAAACAGGGATTTTTCATCCCTGTTGCCACCTGTCACCAGTTCGGCCCCGTCAGTCAGTGCATCTGCAAGCAATGAGTCGAGTCTGTTGAAATGCCGCTGGTTGATAATTCGCGGGTAATCCTCATTTTCCCGGATTGGCACTGTACTTCGATAATATGATTTTTGAACAGAAGCTGTAAGCGCCCTTATGAAAACATCTTCGTCGGATTTATGAACAAGAACATAGTCGGGGGCAATGCAGGTCTGCCCGCAGTTCAGGAATTTGCCTGCAGCTATTTTGGCGGCGGCGTCCTCAATATTGGTGCCACGGTCTATTATGACGGGTGATTTACCACCGAGTTCAAGCGTTACCGATGCAAGGTGTTGTGATGCCGCTTTCATAACTTCCCTGCCGATAGCCGGGCTGCCAGTAAAAAAGATATGGTTGTACGGCTGTTTTTGAAGTTGAATTGCAGTTTCAGCCTCCCCGGTGATAACATGAATCAGATGCGGTTCAAAATTTGTATTGATCAGTTCGGCTATTACTTCAGAGGTGGCATGCGACAATTCGGATGGCTTTATGGTTACACTGTTGCCTGCGGCAATGGCGGATACCAGTGGGGCCAGCGTAAGATTCAGCGGAAAATTCCAGGGTGATATAATAAGTACGGCACCTTTAGGTTCATATTTAACAGATGCTTTGGTCGCAATATAGATCAGGCTGCGTTTTACCCTTACAGGTTTTGTCCATTTATTAATCTTCTTTTTTGCCTGTTTAATTTCATGAATTACAGGGGTGAATTCACTTATGGAAAATTCCGCATCAGATTTCCCAAGATCATACTTAATAGCCTTTTGTAATTTTGTTCTGTAGCTTTCAAGAATACGTTGAAGCTTATTTAGTATTTCTGATCTTAAAACAACCGGTATGCCACCATGAGATCTTTGATAATCATGTTGTAATTCATATATTTTGCCTGCGCGTAATTCTGTGTGATGATACATTGTATTAGCGTGTTTGAAAACTATTTACAATAACCCAGGGCAAACAAGCCTGGTAAAAACTAATTGGAGAGTAACCTGATGATGAGAAATATAACAGTTATATCGGCTATACTTGCAATAACCGCTTTTTCATTACCTGAGTATGTGAACGCACAACAGGATGAAGGCACAAAACGATGGACAATCAGTGCATACGGTGGTTTATCGATGGCAAACGCCGGAAGGTACGGCGGATTTTTGGGTGACTTTGACATATCGAGCGGATATCGTCCTATGTTTGGTGGTTCAATTTCTTATGAATTTACCCCGATGGTAACGGGACAGTTCACGATGTTTACCGGAAAGTTCCAAAATGAGAATTCCGGCGATCCCGGTTATACGAACAATTACTTTGGATACCAGGTAAGAGGTATTCTCAATACCAATAATCTGTTACAAACGTACACAATTTCCCGGAGCCTTAATCCCTATTTGTTCCTTGGGCTCGGCGTTTTGAACAGTGATCTGGAAACAGCCGCCCAGCCCGAGCGTAGTTTCAGGGCCGTCATCTTCACTCCGGGTTTCGGTACGAAGATTTACATAAACAACTGGGTTGATTTCTTCATTCAATATGAAATGAATTTTACCCGCAGCAAACAACTCGATGGTTTTGTTGGCGATATAAACAACCGGTTCGGTGCTGTTAATGCAGGCCTGAATTTCAATATCGGCAAGAGAGGTGCTCAACTGTCATCATGGCAGATACAGGAACGCGGTGTTCCGCTTACCCAGGAAGATGTTGACCGGTTCAACCAGACAACCGAAAGAGTTACCACCGTTGAAAGCCGTGTGAACGATCAACAGCGCCGCATAAACGAACTCGACTCCAAAATCGATTCACGCACATCAACACTTGAAAGCCGGATAGAGCGTCTTGAAGGCCGCCAGGATAATTATGACGAACGCCTTACCAATCTTGAGCAGCGTGTAGCCGATGATGCACAGCGTCGCAGCCGGGGCCTTGACGTGGATGGTGCCGGAATGGTGAGAGATCTGCCAGACGGCCATTATGTTCAGGTATTTGCCGCAACAAGCCTGCAATCGGCACAGAATGTTCGCCGGAACACAGTTGAGATGCTGAGAGGTGTTCTGGAAGTTCCTGAAACGATGGTCTTTATTGCACAGAGACGCCAGTTCTATGAAGTATTTATAGGGGTGTTCAACCAGTTCCCTGAAACCACTAATGCACTGAGAACGGCCCAGGGCACCTATAATGATGCATTCGTTATTTCTTTCCCGAGGCCAACGCACCTGCGCGATGTCTATCGTGATATTCGTGACTAACAGTTAGCTGCATTGGTTTTTAAGCAGTTTGATAAACCGAAAGGCATCCACCAGTAAAAAGTGGATGCCTTTTATTTTTCAGTATATATATCACATATCGCTTTTTGCAGCAAAACAGCAGAAAAACAACAAGAAGAACAAGAAGAACAAGAAAAAGTAGCAACAGTAACAGCCGCAGCATCTGTAGCAGAATCAGAATTAGCAGCCGTCGCAGTAACAGTAACAGTTACAGAAGCAGAAACAGCAGCAGTTGCAGATGCAGAAGCAGGAGCAAGAGCAAGAGCAAGAGCAGGAGTAGTTGCGGAAGCAGAAGCGGAAGCAGAAGCAGAAGCTGTTAAATCAGCCGATGAAGGTGATTCAAAAAGGATGTCTCCATTTCCTATCCGGGTTTTAGCTTATTGGTTAATATTATGTATGAGGTTAACATAAATTTTGGGCGGGGGCACTTAGACATAGTTGCGGTTCGTTTTAAGTATGCCAATTATCAATCCATAAGGGAGCTTATATGATATCTAAAATGAAGTATTGCCTTTTGCTGACCTGCTGCCTCCTGATCTCAGTATCGAACATAAATGCGCAATCTGACCGGCCCGAAATGGTGACCATTTATCCGGCCAATGTTTCTGTGATTCAGCACCTTATTGATACCGAACTTGAAGCGGGCCACAATAGTGTGATCATCGGTAATTTGCCTGAGAATACCTCATCTGCGGCTTTTTTTACCCTGTTTGACGGAGAGTTGATCGAAGTGCTGCAACAGCCGCAGGCAGCAGGAACTGCACAACTTCTCAGATCATTTACCGGGAAACAGATTGTGCTCATTGATGCGTCGAACAACAGGATTGAAGGGGAACTGGTATCCGCAAATCCGGCTCTTTATGTTTTGAGGCATGCAGACGGTTCCTACAGTTACCTGCATGATATCCGTCAATACCGGATAGTTCTGGATGATTATCCGGAAAAATTCCGGACTTTGGGTCAAACAACCCTGCTTTTAAACGCGAATAAACGCGGTCGCCAGACCGTAAAATTATTTTACAGAACACAGGGCCTGGCCTGGAGTGCCGAGCACGCATTCGTACTGAATGAAGTGGAGGATGCACTCGATATTTCCACTTCTGCCATACTTCACAATGCTACGGGTACCGATTATGAGAATGTAAGGCTGCGTCTTATCGCCGGAGAGATCAGGCTTGTTGGCGGCGGATACATGCCGCGTGCAGAGATGATGGCAATGGCCGAAAGTGATGCGATGGGCAGCGCCCGGGCGCCTGGCTTTGAACGGTCGGAGGCTTTCGAATACTATGCGTTCGATACCAAAGAACGGGTTACTCTCATCAACGGCGACAGGAAACAGGTTGCCCTTTTTAATGCCGCCAATGTGAAGGTGAAAAAGAAATACAGCTATGTAAGTCAGACCTATGGCGGATCAGTCGAAAATGGCCGTATTGCAGTCAATTTCGAAATTAGAAATGAGTCCGGTCAGGGTCTGGGTGAACCGCTGCCGGCCGGCATCACCCGTATCTACCGGCAGACCACAGATGGTATTGAACTGGTTGGGGAGAGCCAGATAAGCCATTCGGCGGTGGGATCCGACATCCGTTTTTCGACCGGCAATGCATTCGACCTTAGGGCTGAAGAACGCATGACCGAGCAGCGGCAGCTTCAGGGCAGGGTGGTTGAGCGTGATTTTGAGGTGATATTGCACAACTCGAAAAGCGAAGCGGTGCAGATAGAGCTGTCCCGCCGGCTTTCACCCAATGAAGAGATCATCCGGTCGTCATCAGCTCACGACAGAAAAGATGCCCACACAGCCGTTTTTAACATCGATGTAGCTGCGAACTCAAAAACAACTGTTACGTTTACGGTCAGATCGGGAAATTAAAGCCCGATTTCGCCATCTGTTCTGCACAGTTCCTGATAGACCATAAACACTGCATAACGATAGACTCATTATGGTCTTTATGGTCCTTATATCGAGGGCATTGAGTACAATTAAAGATCAGGCCAGGTTAGCGGATCCCGGAAGGTAAATCTCTGGCTTGTGGTGCGTACAGAACCCGACAGACGGTGAAAGGCTCCGATGTGATGATCTGTGTTTCAAATGCCGAACCGGATAATGCTACAGGTTGTGTAGTGCAGCCATTTCTTCAAGGGAAATTTTACTCTCCAGCATTGCCCGCCCGACCACCACGGCATGAACACCCGATTTTTTCAGGATTTCGAGATCACCGAACCGGCTTACCCCGCCCGATGCGATAAATTCAGTATCGGGGAACTTGCGGAGAAGATCGTTGTACAGGCCGAAATTTGGTCCGGTGAGCATACCGTCGCGGCTGATATCGGTGCAGAGTACTTCCCTGAGCCCGGCGTCGACCATGCGGGCGAGAAAGGAATCGGCGCTCTCTTCTGCCGTCTCGAGCCAGCCGGCCAGGGCGATTTTGCCGTCCCTGAGATCCATCCCGAGAATGCATTTGTCACCAAATTCCGAAATGGCCTTCATCCAGTCGGGTTCATTGCGAACGGCCATAGATGTTGAAACGATTTTGTTAATGCCGGCCTCAAACAGTATTTCACAATCCCGGTAGGAGCGAATGCCCCCGCCGGCCTGAACAGACAGCCCGGTATCCCTGATGATTTCCCGGATCATTCCGAGATTGGCAAATTCACCCTGCCTTGCCCCGTTCAGGTCTACCAGGTGAATATGATTGAAACCCGCAGCTTGTATGGTCCGGGCCATAAACACAGGATCGTCGCTGTAGATGGTCACCTGTTCGTAATCACCCTGTTTAAGCCTCACAACACGTCCGTCGAGCAGGTCAAGAGCGGGAATAATGCGCATGATCAGATAATCAGTTTGTTTTTTGGTCCGGTTTGTGCACCTGCAAACTCAAGAAAATTCTGCAGCAGCTTTACGCCGTTAGCCCCTGATTTTTCAGGATGGAATTGTACACCTGTAAAATTGTCGCGGGCCACTACCGAACTGAAGCCGGCATCATAGTGGCATGTGGCAATCGTATACTCCGTTACGGGTGCATAATAGCCATGCACATAGTAGAAATAGTCCTTTTCGTCAATCCCTGCCAGAAGCGGGTGATTACCGACTGAGCTGAAATGATTCCACCCCATGTGCGGAACCTTCACGTTGGCGTTGTCAAAAAGACGAAGCCTGCCCGGGATGATGCCAAGGCATTCAGTATCACCCTCGTCGGATGATTCAAAAAACAGCTGCATCCCCAGGCATATACCAAGCAGTGGCTTTTTCGTTTGCCTGAGCCAACCGGCCAGATTGTTTTCATGCAGTGATTGCATGGCGGCCTGTGCATGCCCAACACCGGGAAAAATGATGGCATCGGCGCTTTCGAGTGCATCCAGCTCGCTGGTAATCACATGAGGTGCACCCAGGCGTTCAAGGGCATTCGACACGGAGGCCAGGTTTCCGGCCTTGTAGTTGATAATGGCAATCATATCACAGAACACCCTTTGAACTTGGAATGCCGGTTCCCGTACGGAGTTTGGCAGCCTTCAGGCATTTGGCAAATCCTTTAAAACAGGCCTCGATCATGTGATGATCATTTTCACCCTTTACCTCGAAATGCAGGGTGGCCCTCAGGTTCATGGCCAGCGAGTAAAAGAAGTGTTTAACCATTTCCGTAGGAAGGTCTCCCACCTTGTCGCGTGTGAACCCCGCTTCAAATAGGAGATAAGGCCGGCCAGACAGGTCGAGGGCAACCGTAGCCCTGCTTTCATCCATGGGCAGAACAAAACCGTAGCGTTCAATACCGCGCCTGTTGCCAAATGCCTGATCCAGGGCCGTGCCCAGGGCGAGGGCCACATCCTCGACGGTGTGATGCTCATCAATGTGCAGATCGCCATCGCAGAGGATATTCAGGTCGATTTCGCCATGGCGCGCAATCTGTTCGAGCATATGATCGAAAAAGCCGAGGCCGGTCTGGCATGTGAATTGTCCGGTTCCATCCAGGTTCAGATCAACGGAAATGCGGGTTTCGCGGGTGTTGCGCTTTACCGTGGCGGTTCTGGGAGGAGTGATGAGCCAGGCAGCCAGTTCATTCCAGTTGTCAAAATGTTGTACCGCATCAGATGATCTGTAAACAAGCTGAACGCCGTCGGTTGTTATAACGGGGAATTCAACCGGGGCAACATCGTTTCCGGGCTCTGCCATGGCAATGCCTTCATTTTGTAAAAGTGCTGATACGCCCGGGGGTAGTGCGCCGGAGAGAAATGTAAATCCGGCTTTCTGCAGGTCATGCAGGGATGTGATTACACCGGGCAGCGGATTGGCATCCGGCCCGGTAACAGCTTCAGCAGAAATTCTGATAGTGCTCATGAAAAATCCTCACGCAGGGCTATGCCGTTAATTCGGATGTATGTTGAAAATGAACAATCTACAATAAATGGTGATTGGGATACTGGCAGGAAAGGTAATGAGGATACGATTGCCGGCCGTATTGATGGCACAAGAGCTGAAAAATTTCGGGAATCATGTTCCGGAATTGCACGGGCAACGGTTTGGTACATCAATTCAGCACCTCCCTGAGCGCACTGATCAGCGTGTTGTTTTCATCCGGTGTACCTACTGTTATACGCAGGCAGTTGTCGCAGTGTAACTGATCGCCGCGGTAGCGAACAATGATTCCCATACCGGCAAGCCGGCGGTATACATCCAGCGCGTTGTTCATTCTGACCAGGAGGAAATTGGCATCGCTGGGGAAAATCTTCTGAATGCCGTTTATTTGCGCCAGTGATTCGGCCAGCCGGGTTCTTTCACTGAGAATATCGCGGATGTGCCGCATCATAACCTCCCGGTTATTGATGGCATCCACAGCCGCTGCGGCCGTGAGATTATTGACATTGTAGGGGGCTTTCACCCTGTTCATAATATCGATCAGCGCCGGGCTGGCAAATGCCATCCCAAGACGGATTGCTGCCATTCCGAACGATTTCGACATGGTCTGAAGCACCACCAGATTGGGGAATCTGTCAAGTTCTGTAAGCATACTCTGAGCAGTGCTGAAGTCGATATAGGCCTCATCCACAACAACGATACCATCAAAGGAAGCGATGATCTCCGTCATATGGCGGCGGTCGAGATTGTTCGCCGTGGGATTGTTGGGCGAACAGAGAAACAGGATTTTCCGGGAAACAGCGGATGTAGACCGGAACGCGTCCGGATCAATACTGAAATCGGGATTCAGCGGCACTTCATCAACACCAACATCGTTAATATTGGCACTCACTTTGTACATGCCATAGGTGGGTGGGGTGATCAGTATCCGGTCTGTTCCGGGCCGGCAGAAAATGCGGATGAGCAGGTCGATAGGTTCATCGCTTCCCACGCCCAGAAAAACCTGTTCCGGTTTCACGTTTCTGAAGGATGCCACAGCAGACCGCAGTTGCTCCTGCCTGGGATCCGGGTAGCGGTTCAGTTCCTGATCGCCCAGCGCCGAGCCGAAACTGTTCTCATTGGCATCGAGCAGCAGGCCCGACTTGAAATCGTCGCGGGCCGAGCGGTAGGGGGTAAGAGCCAGAATATTGGGCCTTACCAGCCGCTTCAGGTCAAAGCCGCCGGTGCCTGTGAGGCTATTTTGCGTTTCCGGTTTCATGTGATATCCCTCAGGCGAAGGGTTACTGCGTTTTTGTGGGCTGTAAGGCCTTCGGTTTCCGCCATCACTTCCACGTGAGGCCCGAGAGTTTTTAACCCTTCGGGCGTGAGCTCCTGGAATGTTATCTGTTTGATGAACGTGTCGAGCGACACCCCGCTGTACATTCTGGCATAGCCATAGGTAGGCAGCGTATGGTTGGTTCCCGAGGCATAATCACCAACACTTTCGGGCGACCATTGCCCGACAAATACCGATCCGGCGTTTGTGATTTTACGGGTGTAATCGCCGGCATTTTCCAGGTTGAGAATAAGGTGTTCCGGAGCATATTGGTTGCTGAAGTCCAATGCCTCATGTACATTGCCGGTGAGCATCACAAAGCTGTTTTTCAATGCTTTTTCGGTGATTTCACGGCGGGGAAGTTCGGCGAGCTGCTTTTCGATTTCATCCAGGAAGGGAGTGGGCGAATCCATGCCGGCAAGTACCAGAACCGACTGGCTGTCGGAGCCGTGTTCGGCCTGAGAGAGCAGGTCGGCGGCCACATAGGCCGGATTGGCATGCCGGTCGGCGATTACGAGTACCTCCGACGGCCCGGCGGGCATATCGATGGAAACCATGGCTTCACTGTTCTGAAGCAGCATTTTGGCGGCGGTAACATACTGGTTTCCGGGCCCGAGAATTTTATCAACCTTGGGAACTGATTCTGTGCCAAAAGCAAGAGCAGCAACAGCCTGGGCACCCCCGGCAAGAAGTATTCTTGAAACTCCTGCAATCGAAGCTGCATAGAGAACCTCAGGTGAAACGCCGCCATTTCTGTCTGGAGGGGTACAAAGAACGATCTGGCTGCAGCCGGCCAGTTCGGCCGGAACAGCGAGCATGAGCACGGTAGAGGGCAGTACGGCCGTACCCCCGGGAACATACAGCCCGACCCGTTCGATGGGCCTGGCCTCGCGGCTGCACTTCACACCAGCCATGGTTTCAACCCGAATTTGCGGGGATACCTGGGTAAGATGGAACATCCGGATGTTGTTGCAGGCAACGTCGAATGCCGACTTGACCCTGGCGGGTAAATCAATGCTGTCGGGAGTGGGCACATCCATCATCAGGTTATCGATGTGCACACCATCGAATTTGAGTGTGTATGCCCGGAGTGCGCTGTCGCCGTCGCGGCGGATGTCGTCGATAATGGGTTGAACGATGCCGAAGACCTGACTGAAATCAATCCTGGGCCTGGCCAGCAGGGATTCTCGTTCGCTGCCGGTCAAACCGCTGTATGTATAAATGCGGTCGATCATTATACAATCATGCTTTCTACGGGCAGCATTACAATGCCTGATGCTCCGGCGGCTTTGAGTTCCTCCATTACTTCCCAGAATTTATCAGTGGGAATTACCGAGTGGATTGCGATCATGTCGGGTTCGGCAAGCGGGAGAATGGTCGGACTTTTAAGGGAGGGAATGAGCCCGGATATGACCTCCAGCGATTCCCTGGGGGCATTCATCATAATATAACGGCTGCGTTCTGCAAGCTGACGTCCGTTGATCCGGATCAGGAACTTGTCGATGAGATCCAGTTTTTCGGCCGGTATTGGTTTTCGGGTACGGATGAGCTGGCTCTGCGAGTGCAGGATCACTTCCAGTTCCTGCAGCCCGTTCGTTTTCAGCGTTCCCCCCGATGAAACGAGATCCACGATTGCATCGGCCACATCCAGGCGTGGTGCGATTTCAACGGCACCCGATATTTCAACGATCTTAACATCAATACCCCTGCTGCTGAAGTATTTCCGGGTCAGATTCGGGTAACTGGTTGCGATGCGTTTATTATTGAGATCGTGCATGGTGTGGAATCCGGATGATTTGGGCACGGCAACCGACAGGCGGCACATGCCGTACTGCAGATCGCGGATAACCTCCACATCGGCACCCCTTTCAAGGGAGACATTTGCCCCCACGATACCAAGGTCACAAATGCCATCCTGAACATATTCAGGGATATCATCATCTCGGATCAGCAGTAATTCCACATCGAAATTCAGACTTTTAACAAGGAGCCGGTCTTTGTATCCGTCGAATTTCAGGCCAATATTTTCAAGCAGGTTAATTGTTTTGTCGGTAAGCCGGCCGCTTTTTTGAATAGCGATTCGTAAAGATGTTGTTTCCACTTGGCAGGATTTTATTAGTTTGTCGGTTGGCTGTTTCAATCAGAAAGAAAGGGAGTGGCAGGCATGGTGATTGCAGCCCCCGAAAGAGCGGGAAGTTGACTCGATAAATCGGGCAGGTAGTTGTGCTTTAGTATTCATAGTGACGTGAAAATAGGGAAAATTTGATAAAACATTTCGGGCTACAGATAAACATTACGAACAGTAAGCCCGTTCATAATCAGCCATTTTTCCTCAGTGATTTCCTGATATTAACCTAATAGTCTGATCTTATGTCTTATGCCGGCAGAGTGGGGGAATGTGAATCTGAAAATGGATATATAATATTTTTAAATGATTAAATATCATAAAGATATGTGTTGTAAAATGTTATTTGCACATTTTTTTACAAGTTCCTTTATGTAACTGTTGCTACAGAGAAGCCGGCTAATTATACTTACATGATGCGTGCAAAAGCGCTACCACAAACCTGTTTAATCTGCCAAGGGCTGTAGATTGTGACGGTTTTTGTCTTAAGTCAATCTGATATCCACTAAAAAAACAAACCCAGGAGTAAACTCTATGAGTAAAACGAGGTACGGAATAACTATGTGCTTAAATCAGTACATAGCTGCATTTCGAAAGATTTCGACAGGTTTGCTGATGTTCTGTCTGGTGCTTGCCACTCAGACTGAAATTTTGTCAGCACATGCCGGGAACAGCAGCGACAATACGGTAAACGGGATTAAAGCATCGGAAAAATCTGAAAACAATGCTGATAAATTTGGCAAATCAGACGATTCCAGTCTGGCTGTTCACGCGATAAAAACAATGGTTCCTGTAAATGCCGATCAGATTGAAACGGCAGTAATGCAGGGAAGCATATCCGGAACGGTAACTGATGCGCGCACCGGAGAGCGCATACCTGGTGCAAATGTTATTCTACCGGCATTGAACAGGGGCGCCTCAACCAATATGGAGGGTGAATACTCCATAGCCAACGTGCCAGCCGGAAATTTTGTACTGGAAGTCAGGTTCATCGGCTATCAGACCGTTCGCCGGAATATTACGGTTGTATCGGGCGAGGCCCTTGTTTTGAATTTTGAGTTAACCGAAGAAACACTGAGCATGGATGAACTGATCGTGACCGGTACAGCGGGAGATACCCGCCGCCGGGCCGTAGGTAATGCGGTTTCGAGGGTAAGTGCCACCGATATCATGGACAGATCCTCCCGGAGCAATGTTACAGAGCTGCTGCAATCACAGACTCCGGGTCTTACGCTGATCCCCGGTTCAGGTACAGCCGGAACGGCTGCCAACATCCGTCTTCGCGGCGCTGGTTCCATTACGGCCAGAACACAACCCATCATTTATGTGGACGGTGTTCGTATCAATTCCGGTACGCTGGGCAACTTTGATGTGTTTGGTCAGTCTACATCGGCCCTCGATGCGATCAACCCTTCGGATATTGAATCGATTGAGATTATAAAAGGCCCTGCCGCATCCACACTTTATGGTGCAGAAGCGGCCGCCGGTGTTATCCAGATCATTACGAAAAGAGGCACCATGGGCGAACGCAACCTGCGCTGGAGCTTCCGCAGCGACATCGGTCAGACCGATTGGCCTGAAATGTGGCGGCCCACCAATTATTCTGTCTGTTCCCAGGCACGTATCAACAACGCGGCAGGTCACCCGGGTTGTGTGGGGCGTTCGGCCGGTGATATCATAAGCCTTGTACCATTGTCTGATGATCCGGATGCCCTGCGTAAAGGCCTCATGCACACACAGAACCTTTCGGTTCAGGGTGGTGGCCAGCAGTACTCTTTCTTCGTATCGGGCAGCTTTGGTACAGAAGAAGGTGTTTATCTGAACAACTATGCCGACCGGGGGTCGCTGAGAGCTAATTTCCAGATTTTCCCGCTCGATAATCTCGACTTTGCTGCAACTGTCAGCTACACACGAACTGAAATAGGTCTTCCCCTTGGCGATAATACCGCCGATGGTCTCATCATCAGTTCATGGCTGGCTAATCCCGGGCAGTACTACCCGACAACCAGAACTACCGGGTATTTCACGATCAACCCAACTGATTTCAATACATACGATAACGTTACAAAAACCGATCGTTTTGTACTTGGTGGTACGGTAACGTACCGTCCGTTCACCTGGATGGAAAACCGGCTTCGTGTTGGTTTTGATCTATCGAACGGTATCGCCGAAATTTACTTTCCGCCAGATAATCCATTTGCGGCCCGAACCAGCCTTGGTCTGGGAAATGATGACGGCCTGATAGCTAAAGCGTACCCACGCAACCAGGAGTTCACATTTGACTACAATGGAACCATTACCCACAGGATCAATGAAAATGTGGTATCAAATACCTCATTTGGTATGCAGTACCTCACCACAAGTTTCGCCAGGTCTACTGCTATCGGCCAGGACCTCGGTTCGGCTGCTGTACGCTCGCTCGGCTCAGCCGCAGTGACCCAAAGCAATGAATCTTTCACCGAACAGAAATCACTCGGCTTTTTCCTT
>RECM01000183.1 GCA_007694035.1 Balneolaceae bacterium | reverse complement strand
ACAGTGTGGCCCAGCCGCCAGTCTGTTTCTGGTATACACTGCTCACAAAATTCTCGATGGCTACCGCCAGATCGCGGCCCATCAGGTCCTCCATAAACCCTGAAAGCTGCCCTGCCGTGGCCTGCTCACCAAATACTGAACCCGATACGGCTACAATAATAATGATCATAGGGGCCAGGGAGAAGATGGTGTAAAAAGCCAGACCGGCCGCATGCAGCATCATCTTGTCGTCGAGCCATTCGCTGATGGTGGCAATCAGTACGATCTTAATTTCCCGCAGTATTTTAAATATTCTGATCAACAAATAGTGTGTTATCCTATACGGTCATGAATAGTTCACTCAGCCGGGGCATTCGGGCGGTGATTTCAATGACTTTATCAATTTCATCGGTTGTGTTCCAGAAGTGGGGTGCGATTCGCAGCATCCCGCTCCGTACTGATATGAATATACCGTTATTGCGATAAAATTGAATGGTTTCATTGATATTGGCCGATTCCGACAACGCAAACGCAGAAATGCCGGAATGTTGGCAGTAAGCGTTTGATGTATTAACTAAAATACCAGCAGAATCGTTTAACTGTTTGCCAGAACCTGATTCCGTGGCTGCCGTTTTACTATCAGTTCCTGACATGGACCCAGGCTGACTATGCGGCAGGGCCGCTGTTATTCCCAGGTTCGCGAAACCTGCCATCAGCCTGCTGCCGAGCTTCAGAATGTGGGCTTCGCTCCTGGCAGTATCGATATCAATGAGCATGCTGAGTGCCGCATGCAGCCCGAAAATACCGGCCGTATTGTAGGTACCGCCCTCATAACGACGCGCAGTGGCCTCTTCGTCCTGGTTGAAGTTGTACAGGTCCCAGGGGTCGGGTACGCTCAGCCAACCGGGTGTTGTGGGTTCAAGCATGGTGTGCAGGCGGTCAGAAACACATAGATATCCGATCCCCTGGGGGCCCATCAGCCATTTATGGGCACCACCACAGTAGGCATCGGCGCCCCACTCCGATGCGTGCTGGGGCAAAGCTCCCGCAGCCTGTATGCCATCCACTACCAAAAACAGGTCACGTTCACGGCAGATGCGCCCGATAGCGGCGATATCCGCCCGGAAACCTGATACATACTGAACCGCGCTGACCGCCACTATCCTGGTTCTGGATGTGATTGCATTGAGGATGCGATTCGGCGTTACCCTACCGTCGGGGGCTGGTACAAAAACCGTATTTACACCGTGGCGTTTCAGGTTGGTCCACGCGTACACGTTGCTCGAAAATTCACAGTCGGCAACCAATACCTCGTCGCCGGTCTTCCAGGGGAATCCCCGGGCTACCGCATTGAGGGCAACGGTGGTATTCTGAACAAAAGCCACCCGGTCGGGATTGCCGGAACCGGTAACTGTGGCCAGCATGTTGCGGGTTTCGGCGATCACCTGCAGCTGGCGTTCAAAGCGGTCGATGCGGGAATTCCGCCTCAGTTCAAGGGCTTCCAGCACAGCCTGCTGAACCCCGTCGGTTACCGGGCTCACGGCGCAGTGGTTAAGGTAGATCAGGCCCTCGCGTGCCTGCGGAATTGCGGAGCGGTACAGGGCCGCTTTATCCGTAAAATCGCTGGTTGCCATGATTCAAAGTTGTTAAAGTAAAAGGATTAACGGTATAAAACTGGTTCGCGGCAGCCATCAATCAATCACTCCCCACAGCAGTGCCACCCGACTTTCGCGCCACGTGAATGATCGCGTCGCCCATATTTACCACGGGCATCCTGTTTACGCTCACCACAAACCCGGAAGAGGGTGCTTTTAGGTGGTACTCGCTTTCTCCGAACGGATCGGTAATGGTGCCCAATAACTGCCCTTTTTTGATCCAGTCGCCCGCATTTACACTCCCGCGGTAAAGCCCGGAAAAGCGGGCCCTGATCCATGAACTGCCGGTGAAAAAATGGGTGACCGGGGCTCCGGTTACGGTTCTGATTCCGGTGCCCGTGCCCGTGCCCGTGCCGGGTGTGTCAGTACCGACGGCCGTCATGTTCATCAGGGTTTGATCTTGCCCCTGCGGTGAACCGCTCCCGGTGCCGGGCACTGCCGCGGCGACAGACATTGTTGCGCTGCCCGGCAGTTCGCTTATCATGTTCAGGTAACGCATAAGCCGGAGTGTGCCGGCCATCCCGGCCTGTATCGACTCCTCATGAAACCGGAGCGATTCGCCACCCTCAAACACAATTATGTGCTTTCCTGCCTTATGGGCGGCCTTGCGGAACGACTTGTCGATCATTTTCGCATTCAGTACGCACTCCGGGGCAAAGGCCGCTGCCAGTTCCCGGTTTCGCGGTATGCTCATCACGCAGCGGATATGCGGATGGTTGTGCAGGCTCGCACCCCCGGTGTGGAAATCGACACCAACGTCGGCAAGCGGAACCACGTGGTTCATCAGGTTCCAGGCTACACGCCGGGCGAGTGACCCCTGCCGGGACCCGGGGAAACTCCGGTTCAGATCTTTGCCGTCGGGCAGGTAGCGTGCGTTCTGCAGAAAACCGTACACGTTTACGATTGGCATGGCCAGAACAGTGCCCGCTGCAGGCCTGAGCAGGTTGGCGGAGATCATGCGGCGAACAATTTCTATGCCGTTCACTTCGTCACCATGCAGCCCGGCCGTGAGCAGCAGTACCGGACCCGGTTCAGGCCCGCGTATCACATGTACCGGCAGGTCGATATTGGTATGGGTGGGGAGGCGGGCAATGCGCAGGTTTACCAGTTTGTGCTCGTCCGGCGCTATGGAGATACCGTTGATTTTGATTTTGTCGCCCAAATTACACCCCGATTTTATCTTTGTAGGTTCCCTTTTTACCGGCGTTCCGCTCGATATATTCGATGATCTTTCCGGCCACATCCAGACCTGTCGCTTTCTCAATGCCCTGCAGGCCGGGCGAGGAGTTCACCTCCATCACCAGTGGGCCGCGCTTGCTCTGCAGCATATCAACCCCGGCCACGGCGAGCCCAAGCGTTTTGGCCGCCTTGAGTGCTGTGCTTTTTTCGGCCCGGGTAAGCTTGATCGCTTCGGCCTTGCCCCCGCGGTGCAGGTTCGAGCGGAAATCGCCCTCCTTGCCGGTACGTTTCATCGATCCCACTACTTTGCCGTCAACGATAAAAGCCCGTATATCGCTGCCCTTGCTCTCGCGGATGAACTCCTGAACCAGCATGTTCACTTTCAGCCCGTAAAAAGCGTCCAGAACCGATTCTGCCGCCTTTTTGGTCTCTGCCAGTACCACACCGATACCCTGTGTACCCTCCAGAAGTTTGATCACCAGCGGCGGGCCGCCCACCATTCTGATCAGGTCGTCTTTGTCGCGGGCGTAACGGGCAAAGCCGGTGTTTGGCATTCCCACGCCAGACCTCGCGAGAATCTGCATGCTCCTGAGCTTGTCGCGCGACCGTACTATGGCCTGCGATTCCACGGCCGAAAACACGTGCATCATCTCGAACTGCCGCACAATGGCGCAGCCGTAGAAGGTCACGGAAGCCCCGATCCGGGGGATAACGGCGTCGATATCATCCAGCAGTTCCCCGTTGTAATGAATCATGGGCTTCGACTTTTCAATGAGTACATAACATTTCAGCGGATCGATAACGCGCATCTTGTGCCCGCGCTCAGTGCCCGCCTGCACAAGCCGCCCTGTTGAATAGAGTTGGTAGTTACGCGAAAGAATGACGATGTTCATGGAGAATTAGCTCTTGAGCTCGTAAGCTGTTCAGCTCATGAGCGGTGAATGTTTTTGAAAAAAATGGAAATGGTGCAGGTTTTGAAATCAAAGGTACGGTGATGGATGATATTTATTTGCGGGTTAAATTGACTCAGGACCGGTTAGGCATATTCTGTTCGGGCTGAATAATCAGCTTATTATACAGGATTTGCAATAACGTCTTTTGTGTATTTTAAATACCGGTCGGGGGTTAACAGCATTTCACATGTATATGATATACACGGTATGGGAATACTAAAAAAAAATAATGTGGCGACGGGTAGTATTGCGAATAAATGTTCGTATGTTCAAAAACAGACATCTGCTTACAGTCAGGAATCCGGTCTCTGCAGATCAAATTACGACCAAATTCCATGCCCGGGTGCAACAGCATATCAGCTGCACCGGTCTGATCAGTAAATCATCAATGTCGCTAAGGTAATCATCAATCAAAGTAGTAGGTAGGTTATGAACAACAGATTCTTCATGAATGGAGCCGGGTGGGCTATGTCCGGTACCAAAACAGCAATGATCATCGCGGCAGTTCTTTTCGTGCTGCCTCGGTTTTCAGACGTACATTCGCAGGCTATGTCGGGCAATTATATAATTGGCCCGGACGGTGATTACAGTACATTTTCCACTGCTATAAATGATATGATGTCCCGCCAGGTGGGTGGGGAGATTCTGTTCGAGGTAGAATCCGGTATTTATGATGACAGGGCAGCCCTCGGCTGGATTCAAAATCCCGACAACATTGTAAACACTCATCTTATCACCTTCAGGTCGAAATCGGGTAACCCCGAAGATGTTGTGCTCAGGGCGGGTGGCGGCACCTCCCCCAATTATATAATAACAATGCACAACAATCTGAGGCGGGTCGCCTTCGAAAATTTCACGATCGAATCCACAAGCAGCGGCACCCGGCTAATCGAACACAGAGGTGATAATATTTCCTACAGGGGCATGATATTCAGGGGTGGACCAATTGAGGGTGCCTATTATTCCAGAGGGCTGATCGTCGAACAATGCACATTCTACAACAGCAGTTTGCAGCTGGTTGCATCCGGCTCGATGGGCAATATACGCATTGAAAATAATACGTTTTATAGTGGCCGGATTACTCTGAACCACGCCCGTTTGGCACCGCTTATTATTGCGAATAACATCATTTATTCAACCCAGGATGCGATCTACATTCGCGATAACAGAACGCCACTCCATATTTTTAATAACTACATCAGGATTGAAGGCAACAGCAACCGCAACGGCATCTGGCTGCACGAGGTAGATTCCGTTCTGGTTTACCATAATACCGTCAAAACCATAGGTCATGGCACCGCATTCTGGTCGACCGACCGGGGCAATGCCCACCTGACAAACAACATCCTCTACTCAACTCTCGGCAGGGTTATGGATATACGCGATCCGGAATTGTCTTCGATAACGGCCGACTACAACGGATACTACTCAGAGGGCATTAATGTGGCCCGGACAGGCGGGGTGAACTATGCCAGCTGGGAGGATTTCAGCGTGGTATTCGATCAGGGCAGCAACAGTGTTTACGGTCACCCGCGTTTCAGCCCGCATGATGCAGAAGAGTACGAGCCGATGGTTCCGGCATCCCTTTTGTATGCCACAGCCGGTACCGATCTTTCCGAATGGTTGCCTGAAGACCTGATGGGTAATCCGCGACCGGCAACGCCCAGCCTCGGCGCCCTGGAGTTTATCGGTACCGATACTTCAATCCCGCAGCCTAGGGGTTCCGGGCTGCCCGGATCTTTTTTACTGGCACACAATTACCCTAACCCGTTTAATCCTGTAACAACCATCCGTTATAATCTGCCGGAACCTGCAGAAATAACCGTTGCCGTTTACGATATTCACGGTCGTCATATTGCCACCCTCGTATCCGACCGGCAGGAGGCAGGTTCACATTCAGCTATCTTCAATGCCACAAACCTTGCCAGTGGCGTGTATGTGTACAGAATTACGGCGAACACGCAAACAAGGTCGGGCAAAATGCTTCTTGTGAAGTAACATACGATGCATGATAACCTGTTATCCTGGCTCCGGCTTTGTTGGATCAGTTCCAGGACCTTTTGCAGGAAGTCTTTGTTACCGGTTCTGGCGGGAACCCGGGCACACGCGGGCTGAGTAATCAGGTGCCTCTGTTTTCCGTAACATGCACCTGGGATACATCAACAATAAACCGTTTACGTATCGCTTTACGGCCCAGCAGCACGGGGTACTCCATGCCCGACCGGTTTGACAGGGAAAGATCGGTAGGAAATGTGTGACCTCCGATACGTATGGTGGTGCGTATAATCGCGCGGTTCTCCTCATCGCCCGAAGAACTGCGTACAATTTTCTGCTTCACAAGCGGCAGAACCTTGTCCTGCTTATCGTGGGATGGATGACCGGGATCTGGCAGGCTGAACCGCACCATTTTACCGTCGGGGCCGGTCTCGATCCGTATGTTGTCACAATGAATGGACGAAGTGTAGGCTCCGGTATCGATCTTTGCTTCGATACCCGTAAGGTTGAGCCCGGGGAAATCCACAAACTCGCGCCGGCCAATAATGGTTTTTTCTGAGGTTTTCATGCGGGGATAATTTGTTGCCCCAAATTCACTCTATTCCTGCCTCTTTGCAAGTACCGTTCATATGGGATGATATTTCAGGAATATGCGGTTTTTTCCATATTTTTGTATGCTGTAAACGATCCTGAAATTCTGAATCGTTACAGAAATCTTTTCCTGTACTTTCTATTACAGGCATCGTCATTACACACGCACATTCATATTTACTCAATTAACCATGCCCGTTAAAACCGCCAGTCAGATAAGGCAGGAATTCTTTGACTTCTTCCGCGAGAAAGAACACCTCATCGTGCCGTCAGTACCCGTAGTACCGAAAGACGATCCCACGCTGCTCTTTATCAACGCGGGCATGAATCCGTTCAAGCCGGTATTCCTGGGCGAGCAGGAGGGGGTTTCGGAGGAGGGCCGGGTGTGGAAGCGCGTGGCCAATACCCAGAAATGCATTCGGGTGAGCGGCAAACACAATGATCTTGAGGAGGTCGGCCACGACACCTACCATCACACCCTGTTCGAGATGCTGGGCAACTGGTCGTTCGGCGACTATTTCAAAAAGGAGGCCATCGCCTGGGCATGGGAACTGCTGGTCGACCGCTGGGGGCTGGAACCCGACCGGCTCTATGCCACCGTCTTTGAAGGCGACGATGCCGACGGTCTTCCCGTCGACGAAGAGGCCGCCTCACTGTGGGCTTCCGAAACATCTATCAATCCGGACCACATCCTTACGTTTGGCAAAAAGGATAATTTCTGGGAGATGGGCGATACCGGTCCATGCGGCCCCTGTTCTGAAGTGCATATCGATCTGCGTTCTGACGAAGAGCGCAAAAAGAAGCCGGGCGCCGAACTGGTAAACACCGGCGATGCAAGGGTGATGGAGATCTGGAACCTGGTCTTTATTCAGTTCAATCGTTTGTCGGATGGATCTCTTAATCCATTGCCGGCCAAGCATGTAGATACGGGTATGGGCTTCGAGCGCATCGCGGCGGTTATTCAGAGAAAAACGTCAAACTACGATACCGATATTTTTACACCGGTCATCTCACGGCTATCGGAACTGACCGGTACCCGTTACGGCGCCGATCCGGAAAAAGACATAGCCAAGCGGGTCATAGCCGACCATATCCGGGCAGTGACCTTCTCTATCGCCGATGGTGCATCCCCGTCGAACGACGGACGGGGCTATGTGATCCGCCGCATCCTTCGCCGGGCCGTTCGCTACGGGTACGATAAGCTCGGGTTCCGGGAGCCGTTCATGTACAAGCTTGTGCCGGTGCTGTCGGGTCAGTTCCGCGATGTGTTTCCCGAACTCGATAAACAGCAGGACTATGTGTCTGGCGTGATCCGTGCCGAAGAGGCGGGTTTTCTGCGTACGCTGGGTCAGGGCATTCAGCTTTTTGAGAACATGATCGAAGGGAAGAAACAGCTAAGCGGCGAAGATGCGTTCAAACTGCACGATACGTATGGCTTTCCCATCGACCTCACCCGGCTGATGGCCTCGGAAAAGGGCCTCACGGTTGATGAGGCCGGTTTTGAGGAACGCATGCAGGAACAGAAGCAGAGGGCGCGCAGCGCAGGCCGGTTCACCGCCGATGTGGCCGGAAAAGCCGACTGGGTGCCGGTAACTGCCGGAAACGACTCCGTGTTTGTGGGCTACAACAACCTGCAGGCCGACACCCGCATCCACAGTATCCGCAAGCAGGGGGATTCATTCGCCCTGCTTCTTGATCAGACCCCGTTCTACGCTGAAAGCGGCGGTCAGATCGCCGACACCGGCATCATCACCAACGGAGACGAACATATCCGCGTGCTGGATGTGCGCAAGGCAGATGGCAGGTCTGTTCATATCGTCGACCGGATTCCGGAGGATCCATCGGGCAGCTGGCAGGCCATGGTCGATGCCGACCGCCGCACCGAAATCCAGAAAAATCACACGGCAACCCACCTTATGCATGCGGCCCTGAGGCGCGTGCTCGGCAGCCATGTGCAGCAGAAGGGATCGCTTGTGGAACCGGGCAGGTTGCGGTTCGACTTCTCCCACTACGAGGGGATGACTGGCCAGGAACTCGACCGGGTCGAAAAAATGGTGAATGAACGCATTCAGGAGAACATCCCCTTCGTTGAAGAGCGGGATGTGCCCATCGACGAGGCCCGCGAGCGCGGTGCCATGATGCTGTTCGGTGAAAAATACGGAGAAAAAGTGCGCATGGTCATTTTCGATCCGGCCTTCTCGGTTGAACTCTGCGGTGGCACCCATGTACAGGCTACCGGCGAAATCGGATACTTCCGTTTCCTGCACGAGGCCAGCGCCGCAGCCGGTATCCGCAGGGTGGAGGCCCTCACGGGTGAGGCTGTCGACCAGCACCTGCGCGGGGAGAAAGCAACCCTGCACCAGATAAGGGAACAACTTGGCCAGACAATCGATATGGCCGGCGACATCCGCAAAATGATCGAGGAGAAAAAAGCCCTCGAAAAAGAGGTGGAACGCATGCGCCTGCAGTCGTCCATGCAGCAGCTCGACAGCCTGCTGGCTTCGGCCCGAAATCTGAACGGTGGCGTGGCCCTGGTAACCGGGCAAATTGCCGGCGCTGATATGAACCAGCTGAAACAGCTCGGCTATGAAAGCTTAAAGAAAAAACCGTCGGGCCATGTGGTTGTACTCGGCTCACGCGACGATGCTTCAGGCAAGGTCTACCTGGTTACCACGGTCACCGACGACCTCATACGCGAGAAAGGACTTAAAGCTGGTTCGATTGTAGGCCAGGTGGCCCGTCTGGTTGGCGGAGGCGGGGGCGGCCAGCCCAACCTGGCAACAGCCGGCGGCCGTGAACCGGGGAAACTTGATCAGGCCCTGCTGCAAGTAAATGAGATTGTTAAGGGGTTCTTCAAGCCGGAGTAGTATACCATAGACTTAAAACAGATCTGTATTTCAGTTTTTGCTTGGTCCATGTACAGGATTACGGGGAACATCCGCTGTTTAAGTGCAGTAAAAAATGCAAAATATTCAAATAGATATATTATTTTTTACTCCGGTGCTTCAAAATCCTCATTTAAAATACGGCCATGCCAAGTCAAATCCGGCTATTAACTGTAATAATACTATCGTTTCTCATATACATTCTAATTCCGGCTGATCAATCCAAAGCCCAGAGTAAGTATCAGACATCAGATTCTGGCGTTGCCGTTATGGTTCATGCCGGATATGCCAAAATTAAGGAAAACGTGGCCGGGCGGTGGGTAGGCCTTTCAATATCTGCTAACCGGAAAGTAGATTTGTCTGTTGATATTTCAAATGTGATGGTAAAAAATGTGGACGGATACGCGGACTGGAATTTCGAAATACTGAGCTTTGGAGCAACAGTTTTTCCAACCAGGCAATGGGACGGCAATAGTGTGACCAGCCAGTTTGTTCTCGCTGTTGCAAACAGTTATAATAATTACGCAAAGGGAATTGGAATTACCACGGGCTTCGGATTATCCAAACAACTTGATCATGTACATCCAGGTATCATGTTACTCTATTCGCCCCTCGCTGGCGGCGTACCTTCTGAAAACCTGGGTATAGGGCTTGGCATAACATTTTCCATTAGATTGATGCATTCATTGAGCCTTAATCTAAATCCTGCCTTAAACATAGGCTTGAATTATAACAGCTGGGTGCCTGGTGTTGGGCTAGGTATTGTTATGAATTAAGGAACTGTAACTGTTCACAGACCGGATGTAAACCCCGTTGCCGGACCGGATACCGCCAGTATATACATTCTACGTCGGCTTGTCCTGTTTCGTTTAAAAATTTTGGGTATATTCACACTGCCCAAAACCGGAATAATCGGAACACACAATTTGCTAACTGAAAGTATTTATCTATGGCAAAAAAAGCCGAAGAAAAAGGCTTTACGCCGACGGGCGTAGTCTATAAAAGCACCAAACTACCGAAACCAACGTCTAAAACACACGATAAACTCGGGCTGAAGAAGAAGGATTTACTTAACCTGTATGATTCAATGTACCGGCAGCGCCGCTTTGAGGAACGTGCCGCTCAGATGTACCAGAAAGGTAAATTCGGTGGATTTCTCCACCTCTATATCGGTCAGGAAGCTATCTCGACCGGTGTGGTTCATGCCCTTAACGACGACGACGACCTTATTACCGCCTACCGCGACCATGGCTTTGCCCTGGCCCGCGGAGCCACATCCGATGAATGCATGGCCGAGCTGTTCGGCAAAGCAACCGGAATTTCAAATGGCAAAGGCGGTTCAATGCACTACTTCAAACTGGAAAAGCATTTCTGGGGCGGACACGCCATCGTGGGAGCGCATATTCCGCTGGCCGCAGGCCTTGCATTTGCCAATAAATACAACGACAGCGACCGTGTTGCCGTCTGTTTTTTCGGCGACGGAGCTGTAGACCAGGGGGCCCTCAACGAAACTTTCAACATGGCCCAGTTGTGGAAGCTTCCGGTCATTTTTGTGGTCGAAAACAACGGCTACTCGATGGGCACGGCCGTAGAGCGCCATAGTGCCGGCGATCTGCACAAGCGCGGCGATGCCTATGGCATGAAGAACGATATAGTAAACGGCATGGACGTTTTTACCATTATCGAAAAATTTCAGGAAGTGGCGAAGGATGTCCGTAAAAACCAGGAACCCTGGTTTCTGGAAATCCGCACTTACCGCTACCGCGGCCACTCCATGAGCGATCCGGGTAACTACCGCACGAAGGATGAGCTTGAGGAATTCAAGCAAAGCGATCCCATTGAGCGCCTCAAGACCTATGTGCTCGATAAAAAGCTCGTAAAGCAGGAAGAGCTCGATGAAATCAACAAGAAGATCGATAAGGAAGTGCTCGACGCAATCGACTTCGCCGAAGAAAGCGACTTTCCCGAGCCGGAAGCACTCTTCCAGCACGTGTATGTAGAAGACGACTTCCCCTTCGTAAAGTAAGATCAGATTATAGAACCAAGGAATATTATAGATGGCAGAACTACAATTCAGAGAAGCACTCCGGGCCGCTATGGTCGAAGAAATGCGCCGCGATGAATCCGTTTTCATCATGGGCGAGGAAGTTGCGGAATACGATGGCGCCTATAAGGTTACACAGGGTATGCTCGAAGAATTCGGGTTTAAAAGGGTGATCGATACGCCGATCTCCGAACTCGGATTCTCCGGTATTGGTGTGGGCGCGGCGATGAACGGCCTGCGGCCGATCGTCGAATTCATGACCTTCAACTTTGCCGTTGTGGGCATCGATCAGATTATCAACAATGCCGCCAAGCTCCGGTATATGAGCGGTGGGCAGATCAAGATTCCCATCGTGTTCCGGGGCCCGAACGCTTCGGCCGGCCAGCTCGGCGCCACACACTCTGTGGCATTCGAAGCGCTTTACGGACACGTTCCCGGTCTTAAGGTGGTCTATCCATCCGAACCGGGCGATGCCAAGGGCCTGCTCAAAACCTCCATTCGCGACGATAACCCCGTTATCTTCCTCGAATCGGAGCAGATGTACGGCCTTAAAGGCGATGTGCCCGACGATGATGATTACACCATCCCGTTTGGCGTGGCCAAAATAAAGCGGGAGGGCAGTGATGTGACCATCGTTGCCCATGGCAAAATGTATCATGTGGCTCAACAGGCCGCAAAAGAACTTGCCAAAGACGGCATCGAAGCGGAAATCATAGACCCGCGCACCATCAAGCCGTTCGACATGAAAACCGTGATCGAATCGGTGAAAAAAACGAACCGGTGCGTGATCGTCGACGAAACACATCCCTTCTGTGGGATCGCCTCGGAAGTCGGTTTCCAGCTGCAGCGCGACGCGTTTGACTATCTCGACGCGCCTGTTCAGCGTGTAACCGTACCGGATGTACCCGCTCCGTTTGCAAAAAACCTGTTCGATCTCTGGCTTCCGGGCCCGAAACAGGTAATCGAAGCTGTAAATGCCGTAACTTACCGGTCTTAAATGATAAATCGTCGTACATTGAATTAACGTCCAACCAATAAGCAGCAGAACACTATGGCCATTGTTATCGATATGCCGAAACTGAGCGACACCATGGAAGAAGGTGTCATCTCCAAATGGAATGTGAAAGAAGGCGATAAGGTAAAATCCGGCGACATCATCGCCGAGGTTGAAACCGATAAAGCAACAATGGATGTGGAGGTGTACGACGACGGGGTTGTACTCAAGATCGTCGCTAAAGAAGGCGATGCCGTGCCCCTGGGCAAACCAATGGCCATCATCGGCGAAGAGGGCGAAGACATCAGCGATCTGCTTGATGGAGACAGCGGTGATGATGCCGGGGCCAAAAAGCCTGAGAAGGAGTCCAAAGACAAAGAAGACAAGGACGACGGCAAAGAGTCCAAGGGAAAAGATGACAAGGGCGATGACAAAGAGTCCAAAGAGAAAGATGGCAAGGACAACGGCAAGGAATCCAAAGATTCCGGTGAGAAACCGGATGAGAGTGGAGCTGATAAAAAGAAAAAGGATTTTGACCCGCTTTTTGGCGACCTGAACGGGGACGAGAAACCGAAAGATGGCAAGGCAATGGCTGATGCCGATGATGATGGGCGCGTTAAGGCATCTCCGCTGGCCCGGAAAATGGCCGAAGAGCAGGGCATATCCCTCTCCGATGTTAAAGGCTCCGGACCACAGGGCAGAATTGTGAAGAAGGATATTGAAGAATTCGACAAAGAGGCGGCAAAACCCTCGAAAGCCGCCGCTCCGGCCGCCGAAATGATCCCGTCGGGCGAATCCAAAGAGCTCAAGGTATCGCAGATGCGAAAAGCCATCGCCCGCCGCCTGGCCGAAAGCAAATTTACCAGCCCGCACTTCTACGAAACCATCGATATCGACATGAAGCGGTCCATTGAAGCCCGCGGTGCCCTGAACGAGCTCAGCGATGTGAAGATCAGCTTCAACGATTTCGTAGTGAAAGCCTGTGCGGCCGCACTCCGTCGCCATCCGGGGATCAACAGCTCCTGGCTTGGCGACAAGATCGTGCAGCACGGGGATGTACACGTAGCTGTGGCCGTAGCCATCGACGATGGCCTTATCACCCCGGTAATAAAACATGCCGACAAGAAGGGCCTGGCACAGATCTCCAGGGAGACAAAGGACCTTGCCGGGCGTGCCCGCGACAAAAAGCTGCAGCCCGATGAATTTGAGGGAAGCACGTTCACCATCAGCAACCTCGGTATGTTCGGTATCGAGGAATTCACCGCCATCATCAACCCGCCGAACGCCGCCATACTGGCCGTTGGCGCCATCCGCGATGTACCTGTTGTGGAAAATGGCATGGTGGTACCCGGAAAACGCATGAAGGTTACACTCTCCAGCGACCACCGGGTTGTTGACGGAGCCACCGCCGCTGAATTCCTGAACAGCGTACGCAACTTTATCGAAAACCCGACCACCATGCTGCTGTAACAAAAACCGGAATTAAAGCTGGTTAAAGTACACTGTTGGAGCAGGCAGTAAATTAAGGTTCCACCTTTACATAATTTCATACTCCTCTGTCACCTGCTATATATTACCCCTGCAGTATCCGGAAACCTTTAGCTCAAGAGCCAGGGGGCTCAACAGCTCAACAGCTAATGAGCTCAAGAGCTTAAGGTACTGAAATTCAAACCCTTAACCTGATTACTTCAATGAAAGGCATCATACTCGCCGGGGGTACTGGCTCACGCTTGTTTCCCCTCACCAAGGTGACCAACAAACACCTGCTTCCGGTGGGTAATAAGCCTATGATTTACCATCCCATTGAAAAACTGACCGGGGCTGGCATTGAAGAGATCCTGATCGTGACCGGAACCGAACATATGGGGGATGTGGTGAACCTGCTTGGTTCAGGCCAGGAATTCGGGTGCCGGTTCACCTATAAGGTCCAGGATACCGCGGGCGGCATTGCCCAGGCCCTTGGTCTTGCCGAAAATTTTGCAGGCGGCGACAGCATGATGGTGATTCTCGGCGACAACATCTTCAGCAGCGATCTCAGGTCCGTTGCAGGCAGTTATCCCGGCACCGGCGCCAAAATTATGCTAAAGGAGGTGGATGATCCCACGCGGTTCGGTGTTGCCGAGATTCAGGGCGACAAAATTGTAGGCATTGAGGAGAAACCGGAAGTCCCGAAATCTTCTTTCTGTGTCACCGGAATTTACATCTACGACAGCCGGGTATTTGACCTGATCCGGACCCTGAAACCCTCCAAAAGGGGAGAGCTTGAGATCACGGATGTGAACAATTTCTACATCCGTTCCGGCTCAATGACCTACGATATACTCGACGGGTGGTGGACCGACGCCGGCACGCCCGATTCATACTGGCTGGCTAATGAACTGAGCATTCAACTTGAAAAGCGCGGATGAACTACCGTAAGGTGATGTTACTGGGAGCTGACGGGCAGCTGGGTACAGACTGGCGCTCATTTCTCCGTAAGAAGAAAACGGATGCGGCCGTCTTTACATCGGCCGATTTGGATATTACCGATGCCCGGAGACTGGCCACCGTTGTAGGTGAGGTGAGGCCCGATCTGATCATCAACTGTGCGGCATTTACCGGTGTCGACGCAGCCGAAGATGAGCCCGAAACCGCCCATCGGGTTAACCACGATGCCGTTGGGCATCTTGCAGAGCTGGCCGCGGATGCCGGGGCCTTACTGGTACACTACTCCACCGATTATGTTTTTTCCGGCAGTGAAGCCGACATGGTGCGATACCCTTCCGGTTTTGATGAAGGTCACACCCCCAATCCGGCCAATGTATATGCCCACTCCAAATATGCGGGCGAAAGGGCGATCAGGGGAAGTTCATGCGAACATCTGATCATCAGAACATCCTGGCTTTGCGGGGCATCAGGGCACAATTTTGTTAAAACCATGCTCCGACTTGGCGCCGTAAAGGAGGAGATCAGTGTGGTGAACGACCAGTTCGGCAGCCCGAGCTATACCGGTAATGTGATCACTAATACCATGGCCCTTCTTGCGGCCGGTGAAAAAGGTCTCTGGCATATTACCAGCCGGGGCACCATCACCTGGTACGATTTTGCGGTCGAGATTATGCGGCAGACCGGGCTCGGCGCCGGAATTGTCCCTATTCCGACTTCAGAATTTCCAGTACGGGCGTTCCGACCCTTTTATACCAAACTGAGTACACGCAGCCTCGAGGATGTACACGGAACCCGGCTGGTGAGCTGGAGCGAAGGCCTGAGGGAACTGCTGGATAAACTGCGCAAGGCTAATAAAAATGCGGAACATGATAAACCCGTAACAGAAACCAGCGCCGGCAAACCCGGTAAAGGCAGCGCATGACCATGCAGTTTGTTAAAACCGACATACCGGATGTGATTGTGATCAAACCAAAGGTGTTCAGCGACCAGAGGGGCTTTTTTGCCGAATCTTACCGGAAGTCATATTACCGCGAAAACGGTATCGACCACGATTTTGTGCAGGACAACCTCTCCCGTTCATCCCGTGGAACCATCCGTGGTCTGCACTATCAGCTCATCAACCCGCAGGCCAAACTGGTTTCCGTAACCCGCGGCAGGGTGCTCGATGTGGTGGTGGATGTGCGCAAAGGCTCGCCTACTTTCGGCCGTTACGTGGCCGAGGAGCTTACCAGCGAGAACAAATGGATGCTCTACGTCCCTGTTGGCCTCGCTCATGGATTTTGCGTACTGAGCGATGAGGCCGATTTTTACTACAAATGCAGCGATTACTACAACCCGGATGGGGAGCGGGGTATCGCCTGGAATGATCCCGACATCGGTATCAAATGGCCGGTAACCGATCCGGTACTGTCTGACAGAGACAGGCAGCTGCCACGACTTAAAGACATGGATGAACGCGATTTGCCGGTTTACGACCAGAAAATCTCTTCCGGTATATGATGTCACCGGCCGGAGAATTCAGCTGTTATGGCCTGACTGAAATCCGGAAAACCATGTATTTTTTTGTCTGTCAGAGTAAATTAATTCATGAAACAGCTTGCAAATGCCAGAATCCGCCATTATTGTTTTATAGAAGTTGTTTATGATATAATTTGCAGTAACATTTGCCCGAATGCCGGCGAATATCCGGCCGGAGCAATTTAAATTGAACGAGGACCAGATATGCGGTTAATAATCACAGGAGGAGCGGGGTTTATCGGATCGAACCTGATCCTGCATATGCTGCAGAAATATGACCATCTGCACATCCTGAACATCGACAAGCTCACATACGCGTCAGATCTTAAATACCTGGAAGGGGTGAAAGACCGCGACAGGTATACCTTCAGCAAAACAGACCTTGTAGACCGGCCCGCTGTTAAAAATGTAGTTCAGCGTTTCAACCCCGACGGGGTAATCCACCTTGCCGCCGAAAGCCATGTCGACAACTCCATTACTGGTCCCGAACCGTTTGTTTTCTCGAACATAGTCGGCACCTTCAACATCCTCGAAGAGTGCCGGCAGCTCTGGACCGCACAGAAAAGGATTCAACTGGGCCGCTTTCACCATGTTTCGACCGATGAGGTATACGGCCAGCTCGGCGATGAGGGGTTCTTTACCGAGTCGACACCCTATGCCCCGAATTCACCCTATTCCGCCACCAAGGCAGGCAGCGATTTCCTGGTACGGGCCTACCACCATACCTATGGCATGAATGTGGTTACTACAAACTGCTCCAACAATTTCGGCCCGCATCAGCACGAAGAAAAGCTGATCCCCACGGTCATCCGCACAGCCCTCGCCGGCAAGCCCATTCCGGTGTATGGCAGGGGGCAGAATGTACGCGACTGGTTGTACGTACTCGATCACTGCCGTGCGCTCGATCTTGCGTATCATGACGGGTTAAGCGGTCAGACGTATAACATCGGCGGGCGCAACGAGTGGAAAAACCTCGATCTGGTAAGGGAAATCTGCTCCATTCTCAATGAACAGATTGGTAACGGACCCGATGGCGATTACAACAACCTCATCACCTTTGTTACCGACCGTCCCGGTCATGATTTCCGCTATGCCATCGACGCATCGAAAATTGAAAATGAACTGGGATGGCGGCATGAGATGGAATTCCGGGAAGCCCTGGAGGAGACCATTATGTGGTACGCAGCACGGTATCGGGGATAGCGGGAGGGGATGCGTTAAGACTGATCAGATAGTTGGATCCCAGGTTCAATATCAGCTATTACATTGAGTAATTTGGGCTATAGATCCAGAAATCAAAGTCCACAAAGATATGGTCAGGCATGGGACATTTCCGTCTCAATATGAGTGAACAGCCATCAATAGTAGACGTTTAAGTCCCAAGAAGTTGGAGAATTACAAAAAAAGAGACAAATTAGTCAAGTGACTTCTGAGACCCTTAATAAGTAGTTATGCCCCTAAAATTTCTCAAAATGGTTACATCAAACATGAAGACCATACTCTTTTTTCTGGTGCTATTGATTCCCTGCTCTGTGGTTGCCCAATCAGATTATTTGCCTCTTTTTGACAAGTACTATTCGACCCAAACGTTAGCTCATCTTTTCTTAAATAATCATGCAAATCAGAGATTGATTGAGTACCAATCTGTTGAACAACTTTTGACTCAAGACCCTTTGGGAAAAATTAAAGTTCAAATTTCCAGAAAAGGCCGTTTCCGAAGTCAAGAAGTGATAACAAAATATTACAACTCTTCTGGCTTCATCACAGCTGAACAATCACGGAAATGGCGAATATTTTCCCCTAGACGCATATACCGAGAACATATCGAACCATTGTGGCGTGATCATCAATCTGTTAATTCCACATTTGAGCCTGAAATAAGCGTAGATGAATATGGGAATGTAGTAAAGATCACAATTGGAAATTGGGAAGAATTGTTCTCCTATAGAAATGGTGAGATTGTTCGTATTCAACGAACCCTTAAAC
>RECM01000024.1 GCA_007694035.1 Balneolaceae bacterium | reverse complement strand
TTTTTAAAAAGCCTCCACGTGGTTCGACTTCGCCCTTCGACTCCACTGCGTTGCGCTCAGGGCTGCGTACTTCGACTTCGGCTTCGCTCTGCTCAGCCTGCGCTCAGTACATGCTCACCATGACGTTTGTGGGGCCAGGGCATGCTCAGCATGACGTGATTTTTTTATTATATTTAAGGAAAGGGATGAACATTATGAGCAAGGAACTGAGCTTTATACATCAATATATAGAGCCCGAGGATGCGGGTGCGGGCACGACGTTGCTGCTGCATGGCACCGGGGCGAACGAGCACGATCTGCTGAACCTGGGGCGGATGATCACGCCCGGGGCGGGTTTGCTCAGTCCGCGGGGCAAAATCCTGGAAAACGGGATGTATCCGCGGTTTTTCAGGCGCCTGGAAGAGGGCGTGTTCGATGTCGAAAACCTGCTGGAGCAGACCCATGCGCTGGCCGGCTTCATCAAAGAGGCGGCGAAAGTATACGGGTTCAAAGCGGAAGGCCTCATCGTTGTGGGCTTTTCGAACGGGGCCAATATGGGATGTTCACTGCTGATGCAGTATCCGGAACTGTTCAGCCGGGCCGTGCTGCTGCGCCCCATGATGCCCTACGAGCCGGAAATCGCGCCAAACCTGATCGGCAAAAAAATCTACGCGGCGGCCGGCACCGACGATCCGCTCATCCCGCCCGATAACACCCAGCAACTCGTTCAGATGCTGCGCACCTTCGGCGGCGAAGTAACCCTGGCCTGGGAAGAAGCCGGGCACAACCTAACGCAGAAAGAAGTTACCGAAATCCGTAAGTGGATTGAAGCGTAGCCAAGGCGCCCGGGCGTTAGCAGATGTCGGGTAACGGCGGTGGGGGTGTTATAGTTTGCTTTGAGTTAGGGAATCAGGGAGTAATAGAGCAACTGAGTTTTGAAGTGTCAGGACAGACTCCCCCCCCTTTTGCCTCACGCCTTCTAACTTCTGCCTTCTGCTTTCTGCCTTTTCGTCGCCTTCTGCTTTCTGCTTTTTGCCTACTTAAAGGCGGTATCCAATTAAAAACCGGTAGTGATTTTGTCGCACATAAGTTGTAAATCCCTCCATATCTGATAATTCTGTCAGGCCAAACCAGCCTTCACCGGCAAGGGTAATACCGTTTAACAATGCATATTCGATTCGGATACCGGCGTCTGCTGACCAGTCTTTGAACAGGTCGAATCCGGATGTTTGCCATCCATCCCGCCCCATGGGGTGGTTTTTGAAATGATAGCGTTGCGTTTTTCTTAGATGGTGATTCACTTTTGCTCCCAAACCGGCATTAAAGCCTGCAATGCGATATAAACCTGACACACCGGCTTCCAGATTTTGAAACCGGAAGCGGTCTTTATACAACACATCGGGTTCGAGAAAAGAACGATGCGGGCCTTCTGTACTTCGGCCCCCGAATTCATTGTAGCCAAAGAAGGTGTATAACCCGGCCATTTGAGTTACTGATACCTTATAGTGTATTCTGGCTGAAGGCATTACAGATAACGCGGTGCGATTGCCTCTCAGGGTTGTCCCGTCAAAATCTACCGCCTTCCAGAAAAGTTGATTGTGGCCTAATCCTATTTCAAAACCAAGCCCCTCAGGTATAATAGAGGAAAGTTGAGCCGGTGCCAGCTGCGGCATAGAAAACAGGATCAGAAAGGCTGAACAGAGAAATGGTACCTGTTTTAAAAGGGTGTATTTCATAAATCCGGGTTTAGGATCTGTTTGATAGTATGATGGCCGGGCGATCGTGCGGCCTGGTGTACCGGGGCATGCAGCAAGGATTGTGAACTTTGTGCGTGCGGTGTGCAGTGCGCAGCACTGCACACGTACTTCGACTACGCCCTTCGACTACAGCCTGCTGCGCAGGACTGCGCTCAGGCCATGCTCAGTATGACGGAGAGGAACACTACGCGCCGACCTGCGCCCTTCGACTACAGCCTGTTTCGCAGGCTTGCGCTCAGGCCATGCTCAGGCCATGCTCAGTATGACGGAGGGAAACACTTCGCGGTTCAATTGTTCTATTGTTCCCTAATTCCCTAATTCAAAAACTCACTACAACCCGGAACCCAAAAAACTCCCGCTACTCCAACGTACTCCTCAGCATCCACGCCACTTTTGAGTGCTGGTGCAGGCGCTGGGTCATCAGGTCGAGGGTGGCCTCGTCGGATGCTTCATTCAGGGTGGGCAGCGTAGTGCGCACGGTTGCGATCAGCTTTTCGTTGGAAACCACCAGCTGGCTGACCATGGCATTGGCATCGCGCACGCCAACGGCTTCTTCGATTGTTGTCAGTTCCTTGTACTCGGTGAACGATCCGGGGGCGTAGAAGCCCAGGGCGCGGATCCGCTCGGCGATCTCATCGATGGCAGCTGCCAGCTCGGTGTACTGCTCCTCGAACATATTGTGCAGGGAGTGAAATCTCGGTCCGGTTACGTTCCAGTGAAAGTTGTGGGTCTTCAGGTACAGCATGTAGGAGTCGGCGAGCACACGGCACAGCCCTTCGGCGATCTGGAAACGGTGCTCTTCGGATATCCCAATGTGTACGTTTTTTTCCATTACTACGGTTGTTGATTCTTTTACGGCCATCTTAACCTCCATTGTGTTTGTTATGGCTGATCAATTGGACTTATATTGCACCAAATTGATACTTTGTATTAATATTTTTTAATATTTGCTTTCCCTTGATCGGGTACCGCCTTATATTAGCAGCTTGTGATCATTATCGCTCATTAAGCTGTGATTCACGAGGCGGAGCTGTCTGTACAATATGCTAAACGCGCGGCACAAATGCACCGTTCAACTGGGGAAATCTTTAGCGAAACCGGGTTCAGGGCCAGCGCGCGTGTGTAATTCCCCTACGTCACCCTGAGCATGCCCTGAGCGCAACGCAGTGGAGTCGAAGGGCGCAAGCTGAGCAGTGCCGTGCACTGCTCAGTTGTATCAGGGGATAAAAACGCGCAGTATATTCAGGGTTGTTATAATGGCCCGCCCCACGTGCTTCGACTTCGCCCGTCGCTGCGCGCCGGCCTGCGCTCAGCATGACGTTGTCTTCTGTCTTGTGTCTCATGTCTCACGTCTATTCCAAAATCTATGAAAAACTTCGCACTTACCGGCGCGGCCGGATACATCGCTCCCCGTCACCTGCAGGCCATAAGGGATACCGGCAATAATTTGGTGGCCGCGGTCGATCCCCACGATTCGGTGGGCATACTCGACCGGTACTTCCCCGATGCTTCCTTTTTTACCGAGTATGAGCGGTTCGACCGCCATCTTGAGAAGCTCAAGCGGGGCAGTGAGTCCGACCGCATACACTATATCAGTATCTGCTCGCCCAACAACCTGCACGACGCCCACATCCGCACCGCACTGCGCGTTGGCGCCGACGCCCTCTGCGAAAAGCCCCTCGTGCTCAACCCCTGGAACCTCGATGTGCTGTCGGACCTCGAGCGCGAGTACCATCGCCGGGTGTGGACCATCCTGCAGCTGCGGGTGCATCCCTCGCTGATCGGGCTGCGCGAACAGCTGCTGGCCGAACGCGCGTCGGGTTCGGGCAAACGCCACCGCGTGCGCCTCACCTACCTCACCTCCCGCGGCACCTGGTACCGGTTCTCCTGGAAAGGGGATGCGGCCAGATCGGGCGGCATCGCCACCAACATCGGCATCCACTTTTTTGACATGCTCATCTGGCTGTTCGGGGGCGTCCGCAATTCCTGGCTGCACCTGAGCGAGCCCGACAAGATGGCCGGCTTCCTGGAACTCGATAACGCCGACGTGGAGTGGTACCTGGGCATCGACCGCGCCGACCTGCCCGTGAACGCGCAGGAGACCGGGCAGACCACCTTCCGGTCCATCACCGTTGACGGACGCGAGATCGAATTCAGCGGCGGCTTCACCGACCTGCACACCCGCGTATACGAAGCTACCCTGGCGGGTAAGGGGTTCGGTATAGACGACGCGCGTCCATCGA
>RECM01000018.1 GCA_007694035.1 Balneolaceae bacterium | reverse complement strand
ATTTTGGCATGCGGTCATATCGCCGGTGCAGGATAATTTATTACACCGGCCAGTTAAGACCGGATCATGAATGTTGTGTATAGAGATTGATATGCCCTAATATAGGAAATCGGAAGCCAACAGACCTCCATAATCTAATAAAAACATTAGATTTTATGTGTGCCGGAGGAGCCGTAATAACGTACTTGTTCTTATTTAGACCATTTTCAGATAAGGCTTAAAACCCCTATATTACAGGATAATTTTAAGGATGGCTTTCATACACCATCCAGGTAGTCTGAAGAGGAATAAAATAGCAGAGGGATGAACTCAAATGCGTGGTAAGTTGTTAACCGGGCAGAATATTAAACGATAAATAATTATGTCGCAGACAATGAATGAAGCAATGGCAGTAGATACTGCCTCCTCGAAAAAATACAAATACGGTTTTGTTACCGATATCGAATATGAGGATTTCCCCCGTGGCCTCAACGAAGATATCGTACGCATGATATCGGCGAAAAAAAATGAACCCGAATTCATGCTCGAATTCCGGTTGAAAGCTTACCGCCACTGGCGTACCATGACAGAACCCAAATGGCCAAACGTCGAAATTAAACCGATGGATTATGACAACATCGTTTACTATTCGGCCCCCAAAGAGAAGAAAAAACTTGGCAGCCTCGATGAAGTTGATCCCGAGATTCTGAGGACATATGAAAAGCTCGGCATCCCCATATCAGAGCAGAAGATGCTTGCCGGTGTTGCCGTTGATGCCGTGTTCGACAGTGTTTCTGTTGCCACTACTTACAAGGCGAAACTGGCAGAGGCCGGGGTGATTTTTTGCTCGATATCGGAAGCCATCCAGAAATATCCCGAGCTGGTAAAAAAATATATCGGCTCAGTTGTTCCTACAGGCGATAACTTCTTCGCAGCCCTGAATTCAGCGGTGTTTACCGACGGTTCTTTCTGCTACGTGCCGAAGGGCGTTACCTGCCCTATGGAACTCTCCACCTATTTCCGAATCAATAACCAGGACTCCGGCCAGTTCGAAAGAACGCTGATCGTTGCCGAAGAAGGCAGTTATGTGAGCTACCTTGAGGGCTGTACCGCACCCATGTTCGATACCAATCAGCTGCATGCTGCAGTGGTGGAACTGGTTGCGCTCGATGATGCCGAAATCAAGTATTCAACGGTTCAGAACTGGTACCCCGGTGATGAAAATGGCATCGGCGGTATCTATAATTTTGTTACCAAACGCGGTATCTGCAAGGGGAGGAACTCCAAAATCTCATGGACCCAGGTCGAAACCGGCTCGGCGATTACCTGGAAGTACCCGAGCGTAATTCTGCAGGGCGACAATTCAGTGGGCGAATTCTATTCGGTAGCCCTTACCAACGACATGCAGCAGGCCGATACTGGCACAAAGATGATTCACCTGGGCAAGAATACCCGCAGCACGATCGTGTCGAAGGGCATCTCGGCCGGGAAATCACAGAACAGCTACCGAGGTCTGGTGAAAATTGGCCCGAAAGCCGACAACTCACGAAATTATTCGGTCTGCGATTCCATGCTTATCGGCGACCAGTGCGGAGCTCACACCTTCCCCTACATTGAATCCAAAAGCAATACCTCGTCGGTAGAACATGAGGCTACCACCTCAAAAATCGGAGAAGATCAGATTTTCTACCTGCAGCAGCGGGGCCTTGACGAAGAACAGGCCATTTCGCTCATCATTAACGGATTCTGCAAAGAAGTGTTTAAGGAGCTCCCGATGGAGTTCGCTGTTGAAGCATCCAAGTTATTGGCTATCAAGCTTGAAGGTAGCGTTGGATAAGAATTATTTTAATTATAAACCAGAACGACTAAACGATAAAATACTGTGCTAAAGATTGTTAACCTGCATGCCTCTGTTGAGGGCGAAGAAATACTGAGGGGTATAGACCTCGAAATCAATGCCGGCGAAATTCATGCTGTAATGGGCCCGAACGGAAGTGGCAAAAGTACCCTGGCAAAAGTTATTGCCGGGCACCCAGAATACGAAGTTACCGAAGGCGAAATCTGGTTCGAGGGTGAAAACCTGCTCGAAATGGATCCCGATGAAAGAGCCCGTAAAGGTGTATTCATGGCTTTTCAATACCCCGTTGAAGTTCCGGGCGTTACCAATGCAACCCTTATGAGGGAAGCCGTAAACGCTGTACGCAGGGAGCGCGGTGGGGAAGAACTCGATCCTCTTGAATTCGATGACTTTATCCGTGATAAACTCGATCTCGTTGAGATGGACGACAAATTCCTCGACAGAAGCGTGAATGCCGGTTTTTCTGGCGGTGAGAAAAAGCGTAATGAGATACTGCAGCTGGCTGCCATGGACCCGAAACTGGCTCTGCTCGATGAAACCGATTCCGGTCTCGATATTGATGCGCTCCGTATCGTTTCGAACGGTATCAACAAGATCAAAACCGGCGAAAAAGCTGTTCTGCTCGTAACACACTATCAGCGAATCCTCAATTATATCACGCCCGATTATGTACATGTGCTCGTAAAGGGCAAGATTGTAAAATCTGGCACGAAGGAACTTGCCCATGAACTTGAGGCACAGGGTTACGACTGGCTCAGAGAAGAAACCATGGTAAACGGAGAAGCGAAGTAATGAGTGAAAGAACAGAATCAACTTACCTTGCAGATCTGTTGAACGGGTACAAGCCTGAGGTAAATACCGATGGCTTTGTCGGTCAGTTACGGGCGGATGCTGCCGCGATGGTACAAAAGCTTCCGTTTCCAAACACCCGCGTGGAAGACTGGCGCACTACCAGCCTGAGGCAGATTACCCGCAATACCTTCGATCGTGCTGCAAATGAGGCGCTTTCAATGGAAGATATCGAAGCTTACAGGCTTGACGAAGCAGAGGGGAGCCGCCTCACCTTTGTGAACGGGCGCTATGTTCCGTCCCTTTCCGATACCAGTGCACTGCCTGCCGGCATGATCATCGACACCCTTGCCGGTGCCTCCGAAAAGCATCCCGATCTTGTAAGCAAGCATCTCGGGAAAGTGGCGAAATATCAAAACGATGTGTTCGTACCCTTCAACACAGCTACGTTCGAGGAAGGCGTTTTTATCTACATCCCCAAAGAGATGAAGCCGGATGTACCTGTACATCTGCTCTATCTGAGTACCGATACAAATGCTTTTCATGCATCACCGAGATGCCTGATTGTAGCCGACAGGTTCAGCGATACCACTGTAATCGAAGATTATGTGGGCATTGGCGACGGCCTGTACTTCAACAACGCCGTAACCGAAGCCTATCTGCACGATGAATCCCACATACTGCATGTGAAAGTACAGAGAGAAAGCCTGAATGCCGCCCATATGAGCCGGGTTGCCGCTTATCTGAGCAGAAGCAGCACGTTCAATTCCTACACCATTTCGCTCGGCGCAGCGCTGTTCCGCAACGAACCGCTCGCCCTTATTGATGCCGAAAATGCCCACGCCACACTCGACGGGCTCGCGATGGTGAACGGTTCACAGATCACCGATACCCATAGTATTCTCGATCACAAAAAACCGAATTGCACGAGCCACCAGCTGCATAAAACCATCACCAACGGTACGGCCGAATCCATCTTCAACGGCAAAATTTTTGTGCGCAAAGATGCCCAGCAGACCAACGCATTCCAGGAAAACCGGAACCTGCAGCTTTCGCCAAAATCGACGGTCTTCACCAAGCCCCAGCTCGAAATTTTTGCCGACGATGTGAAGTGCAGCCATGGTGCAACCATAGGTCAGCTCTCGCAGGACGAAATGTTCTACATGAAAAGCCGCGGCCTTACCACTCAGCGGGCTCAGCAGCTTCTCATACATGGCTACGCTCTCGATGTGATTGAAAATATTCCCGTCGAATCCCTGCGTAAACACCTCGAAAAGGAAGTAAAAGAACTCATTCTTGCAGAAACAGCAGTTGAAAATGTAGTATGATTCAAACCAGAGAAGCAGAAAAAAATA
>RECM01000067.1 GCA_007694035.1 Balneolaceae bacterium | reverse complement strand
GAACCCTACGGGTATTGCCATTGAGGAACGTCTCACCATCCGGGATTTTACCCCTGCAACACCAGTAAACTTGTCGGCAAGCCACGAACAAGATCAGGTCGAGGTGTTATGGGACTACCCCCGCCTCGATTTCAGTGGCAATGACCGTATGATCCGTTTCCGCCTGCTGGCAAAAATGGAAGGTGACGGACGGTTTTCCGCCACAGGTCCCGGTCTGATCATGCGGCAGAATGAGGTATCCCGATACCGCGCCCATCTCCCCTACGACCCAGCCCGCGAACGCTTCGATGTGATGGTGCAGGCCATCGACGTGACCGGCACTATCATCGCGTCGTCCGATCCCATTACCGTTGAGACCGGCAAACTGGTCGTTCCGGCTTCGGCACTCACAATCAACTCGGCCCTGAATGCCGACGGCCATGTGGAACTGAGCTGGCCGGTCAGCCCTCAGCCGGAGGTGGCGGGGTACGATCTGGTACGCATCCGCTACTCCGACGGCGACAGCCTGATGCTGAATACCGAACCCATCCCCCTGCTGGAGAACCGGTTCACCGACAGGGATGTGGTGCCGGGCGAGACCTATCTATACTATCTGTACCATGTAACCCGTCACGGCATCAGAAGTGCGAGAGGAAACCCGGCCCCGCGGCTCATCGAAGACTGGACTCCGCCCGGTAACCCCTCTGCCCTTACTGTTTCATACGATACCAGCTCCACCGACATCACCCTGAACTGGCAGCCGGGTGAGCAAACAGACAACTTTCTCACTTTTGTACTGCTCCGCAAAAAAATCCATCCGCAATTCGATGAAGCGTGGACACAGATCAACGACAGTACGGTAACCGGCGGTCCGCATACCGACACCGGCGCAGGGGGCCAGGTTTTTGTGGAGGGCGCCACCTACCGTTACGGCGTTGCCGCGGCCAACCGCAATGCCATGCGCAGCGATACCGTTTTTGCCGACATCCGCATACCGGTACTCACCCCGCCCAACGCCCCAAGCTATGTGGATGCCCGGATCGACTACGGGCTAAGGGTTCGCCTGAACTGGAACGCCTCCGGCTCGGGTGATGTGACCGAATACCGGATCTACAGGCTTATTTCGCCGGTGCCGTTCAGAACCTCCGGTACCTCCCACGACGGATCCATGACCGATGAACCCGGGCAAATTCCGGACGACCCGTTCCCCTTCCCCCTGCCGGCCCCGCCTCTCGGTGAACTGAGGCAGGCACAGGCTGCACTGGCTTCGAGTCCGGCGAACAATGAACGCTTTTATATCGATGATTCGACCGAGGCCGGGGCATCGTACATCTATCATGTGACTGCGGTCGACTCGGCAGGAAATGAGAGTGCCCCCTCGCCCGGTTTCGGAATTCGCGTGCAGCGTACAAACGTGGTTCCCCCGGTCAGAAACCTGCAGGCTCTTGCCGGCCCCGACGGGGTGATGATCCGCTGGGAGCCTCTTGCTGATGCAGAAGGACTTACCTACCATTACCGGGTGATGCGATCGGAACTGGCCAATGGCGAGTTCGAAACCCTGGCTGATGCGATTTCGGATGTTGAGTGGACCGACTCCGGCGGCCAGGCCGGACACTGGTACCGAATTGTCGCTGTCGACGATGCCGGGTCTCGTGGCCGGCCGTCACCAGCCCGGCAGGCGATCAGCCGGCGTTAACATAACCCGAGGTCATGGATCCAAACAATAGATATAAATTCCTGTGGCTGGCGGCACTGATGCTCTGTCTGTCAGCCGCCCTCCCGCGGCAGGCATCCGTTCTGCTGATGGCCCAGGGAATTAACGAGCACTTCACCTCGGGGCTGGTCGCACTTGAGACGGGCGACTATGAGGCGGCCATCCGTGATTTCAGCCTCGCCTTGCGTGCCGACAGCACCGATCCCGATCTGTACTTGTACCTCTCCACCTCCCTGTTGCGGTCGGGCCAGCCCGATGAGGCGCAGCGCATTGCCCTGCTGGGTTCAGATCGTTTCAGGGGCCATATCCCCCTGACCTTCTCTGTGGTGGATGCCATGGCCGCCACCGACCCGGCCGCGGCGCGAACGTGGCTGATGCAGACCGAGCAGGAGCTCACCGATGAGCAACTGCGCCTCTACAACATCGACCGGTCTTCCCTCAGGGTCTACCGCGCTTTGCTGAGCAGGCTCGCCGGCGACCGTCACAGCCAGGCCGGATTGTATGCTGATGCCGCCAGGGAGTACCGCCGGGCCATTGAACTGGCCCCCGACAGCAGTGCCTGGCGAACCAGCCTGGCTTATGTGCTGTTTCTCGACGGGCAATACGATGAGGTGATCGGCATGCGCGATAAACTGCCCGGAAGCGACCCTTTTGCAGAAAATATTACCGCTTACGCCCTGATGGCCCGGGGTCGGACCGATGAGGCCATTCCCAAACTGAAGCGATTGTACCGGCAACACCCTGAAAATTATTCGGCCGGTCTTACATACGGGCAGGCGCTGGCCTCGACCGGGCAGAATGAACAGGCCCTTGCCGTATTCCGGGAACTGCTCGACCGTTTCCCGCACGAACGGGATGTGTACACGGCAATTCTTGAGCACTACAACAGAGCCGCCTCGCGCAGTGACCTCATCGATATTCTGGAGCGCATGGTGATAGCCTTCCCCGCCGATGAAGAGGCCATGCTGCAGCTGGCCCTGCACTACGATGCCGCTGCCCGGCCGCTGGAGGGCATTGAGGTACTGAAGAAGCTCGTTCAGAGTGGGTCCGACCCTGTTTTCTACCAGCGGATGACCGCCTTCATGTACATCCGCAATGAGATGGAAGAAGACGGTTTCGCCCTGCTTGAACAGGCGGCACGGGAATATCCGGCCCGTGGTGAGGCCCTGCTCGATATGGGCCTCTATTTCATGGAAAATGAACAGTACAGCAGGGCCATCGCCCCGTTTCAGGAATATACAGAGCGATTCCCTGATGACATTTCGGGCTGGAGCTGGCTGGGCAGGGCGCAGGCAAAAGACGGACAGTCGCCGGCCGGCAGCTGGGAACATGCCCTTTCTCTGGAGGCACCCTATGCCGGAATCTACAGCCATCGGGTTCGAAATCTGGTCGATTCGGGGTCGGTCGATGAAGCCGCGATTCTTGCCATAGAAGGGCTGACGAGGGCAACAACCGAGATCGACCGCCTCAGACAGGTGGCCGAAGTAGAGGGTTACAGCTCGCTGCAGGGCGATCTGATGTCGCAGGCCTCACGGCTGCATATCATCGACTCGGAGTTCCGGTGGCATGAGGACGCGCTAACCGAACTTGCCGCCCTCATCAACCGGGTATTCCGGTATGACACAGCCATTGCCATCTTTTCGGAGTACCGGCAGCGCATGCCTGTATCGGTCTATCCCTACCGGTTCCGCACCAATCTCTACATCGAACACGAACGCTACGACGAAGCCGGGGCCGACCTGCATTCGGCTATCCGGCTGAAACCCGGCGACCAGCAGAGCCTGGCACAGCTTGGCGATCTGGCACAGCGGCGCGGGGAGATCAGCGAGGCTCTGTTATGGTACGAGCGGGCGTTCGGCGTGGAGCCCACACCTGCACTTTATCGCCGGCTGATCGAACTCCACCGGCAGGCCGGGAGCCTGAACGACCTGGCCGACCGGTGGCTGAGCCTTTACCGGACCGATGTCCGGCGCGATCCGGTTCTGCGTGAGTTTCTGATTGAAGCCCTGCACAAATCCGACCGGGTCGATGAGGCACGCTCAATCAGCGTGCAATAGCGCAGACTGTCAGGTATAGCACACAGCGGGTTTTTCCACTGCATCGACTCATTCATCAATACCATAATGACCGAGCAAAAGCCCGGTGGTACAGGAACATGTAACCATTGGCTGCTTCTTGACGGTCGGATCTGCATGAACTCTGGGCTCTCCCTTTTCCTGTCAACAATCGCGAATATTGCTATTTGTTCAGTGCGGTTAATAAGGTATAACATGCCGTTGCCATGTAAGCGATAAACCCACGCATTTCCACCAACTCGAATAACGATTCCGGACACATCCGCCCATCATTTTTCCGGAATAGTTAAGGCCTCCAATAATTAGATTTTTCCAACGGGATGAGCCGATTTTGCGATCTTTATCGATCATCAATAGGTCATGAACCACGCATCTGAAAAACGGGGTACACCGACACATCTCTGAAATATTTTCTGCTCCATTCTACCTCAATAATCATTTTCTCTCTTAATCCAACTAAACCGGAGTGCAAACACTATGCATTTAAACACTTCTTCCCGCCTGAAGATGTGGACGGTACTTGTAACAGGAATACTGTTTACGGCACCCGGAATCCATGCCCAGGGCACTGTCGGCTCCACAAATATCCGCACGTATACCATTGGCGGGTCAATCGGCATTCAGGGCCACGGTTATACCACTACCCGCGATTTCAACCGCCGGGCGCCGCTGGGTGCCCTCACAACGGTAAACCTGAATTATTCCCTTCTCGGATTTCAGTCGGGCCTGAACATCCGTTACAGTACAGACGACAACCAGTTCCGGCAGTCGATGAATGAAATCAGTTTCAGCGGCGGCTGGCGATGGATTTCACTCACTGCCGGTGATGTGAGCCCTTCACATGCCCGTTATGGCCTATCAGGCACCAGTTTCAGGGGCGGGCGGCTGGAACTCACTCCCGGAGCAGTCAGTTTTGACCTTGCAGCGGGTCGCGTTAACCGGGCTGTAAGAATAGCACGGCCACAGGATCTGAGAGAGCCGGCCTATGAACGCTGGATATATGCCGGTAAAATCGGCTTCGGAAATCAGGGCACATCCTTTTTTAACCTGTCTACTCTATATGGAAAAGATTCAGCCGGCTCGGTTGACCTTCAGGACGATTCGGATACCATAAGTCCGGTTACCCGGCCCAGGCCAACTCCCGCCGAAAATCTGACCCTCACCCCCGATTTCCAGATATCACTGTTCAGTAAAGCCTTTAAAATCGGGGCTCAAACTACCTTTTCCGCCTATACGCGCGATACGGGGAGCAAAGCCCTCGACATGGATGAAATCGGCATACCCGCCTTTCTCACCGGCATCTACACGCCAAGATCAAGCAGCCGCATCAGTTTTGCAGGCACGGCCACCACCGAGCTGGATATCAACCCGTTTCAACTTCGTGTGGGCTATGAGCGCATTCAACCCGGCTTCGAAACCATGGGGCAGCGCCAGGTACGGGACGACAACCAGACCTGGAATATACAGCCCCGGGTCAGTTTCCTGAACCAGAGGCTTGCACTCGACGGATCCTACCGTTTCGGGAACGACAACCTGCTGGGTAACCGGCTGATTACCCAGAACAGGCAGGATTTTTCAGTAAACCTGCGCTCAATGATCAGCTCATCGTTCTCATTGGGGCTGGGGTATTCCAATTTCCTGAATAAAACCGAGACATCCGGTACCATAGAGGGGTTGCCCGAGAGCGGGCAGCAGCAGTCGGCCCAGGTTTTCCAGATAATGCCCTCTTATACCCTTATGGGTACTACAACCAGCCACAGTTTTTCGCTCGCCGGCATCTACCAGACCCTTGATGCCCGTTTTCCGACGGCATACGGCGTCGCCTCATCCGGGTCGAGCACCATCAATACCATGCTGAACCATGCCGTATCATTCCAGAGCGGCTTTTCGATCAGTACCGGTATCAACTATATGAAAGGGGAGGCCACGGGTGCGGAATTTGATGCCTGGGGGATCAATGCCGGAACCGGTTATGCATTTTTTGAACGGACTCTGAATGTAAACGTCAATTTTGGTGTCTCCCAGAACAGTTTTTCACGGCCTGCCGGCGACCAGGTTTTCACCAATAAGTCCCGCCAGCTGAACGGTAATCTTAACGCCAGCTACCGCCTTACACCGACCAACAATCTGCGCTTCAACCTCAGAACCCTGAACAATTCCCTGCTCGACGGGGCCGGGCAGAGTTTCTCGGAACTTGAAGCCCGCATACAGATCGACCACCGTTTTTAACTCCTGACCGGGAATACAATGACATCTCAACCGACAACCTGCATCAAGCGCACCATGATCAGAAAAATTATACCCTTTATCCTGCTCACAGGCATTCTGGCTGCTGCCGCACCCGTGCAGTCAAATGCCCAGCAGTCTGTACAGGTTTCAGTTACCGGAATTCCGCCCATCCTCTCGTCACCCTTTGTAAGTGAGCTGGAAAGAAATTTCCGGACCGGTGTATACCAGGTACAGTTGAATTACATGGGAGGCACCACACCGATAGATATCTATTTCACATTACGGTTGACCAAAGACGGTCAGGTTGTAGTAGATGAGCGCTCCAGAACGATCACTTATGATCCCGGTTTTTACGTTCTTTCCCCTTTTTTCGATGAGGTGACTTTTGAACGCAGCGAAGAGGAGATTTTCGGTGATATTGAGCGCACACTTCGCAATCAGGTGCTTCAGTCGGGTGCCCTTCCCGAAGGCAATTATACCATAACCATCGATGTGAGAGCTGCAGATCCGGGTGTAATTCTGAGCAGCATGCCCGGTATCGCCACATTTATGGTTCGCTACCCGCAGCCCCCCATCCTGCTTACCCCGCCCGACCTGGGCGAAGTAAGCATGCAGAACACCATCTTCTCATGGACCCCGGTGCTCGCCCCGGGCGGAACAACCCTCGATTATGATTTTCTGCTGGTGGAGGTATTCCCGCGGCAAAATCCCGGCGATGCCCTTCTGAGTAACCGGGCGCATCATCAGGAAACGCTGACCAACCTTACCACTTTCCCCTACAGACAGGACCTGCTGCCTTTTGAGTACGACAAAATGTACGCATGGCAGGTAACCGCCCGGGATGCCAACGATGTACTGCCACTGAAAAATGACGGTAAAAGCGAGATCAATACCTTCACATTCCGCCGGGGTGGTTTGGTATTTGATCCGCGTACGATCAGGGATATTAAGGAGATCGTTCTCGTACCCGGCTTTGCGAAAATCGTGGACCTCGAAAATCTGGAAGCAGAGGAGCTGGCCGATCGTTACGTGCTGAACGGTACAGCAACCATTGTTCTGGATTTCACCGGCCTTGGAACCATGGTAAAAAGTTCTGCATCACTCAATAACCTGTCTGTTCAAAAAACCGGTCTGTCAAACCCGACCATAACCGGTGGAGGTGTTTCATTCCGGGCAACCGAGGTGAATGAGGCGTTGATCCCCCCCGGCAGTCCGGTCGAGCTTACTCGTTTACAGTATGAATTCGGAACGGGAATAACCGGTACCGGCCGAATTACCACCGACGATTTCGGGCGGCTTGATGCCAGCGGCAGGCTCACACTTACCGCATTCGGCCTGTACGGTGAACTTGTGGCTTCAGGGCGTGACCTGATCCGCTACGATGGCGACATCATCTCCATCGTGGTCGACGAAATCGTTGCCCGCTTTCCGGAGCAGAGCATATTCGCCAGGGCCAGCGTGGAGTTTTTCGGAGAGCCCTCGCCCTGCCGGATCGCGGCCATTGATCTGAACCAGGAAAATGTATCCGCCAATTTCTGGTGTGAGCAGCCGCAGCTGTTTCCGCTTGGGCCGGTTGCAGACCGCCTCACCCTCAACCTGAACCGGACCACCGGTTACCTTTTGCTGAACCGCGACGACAGAACGGTAACCTACGATCTGCAGTCATCGGGCGTGGTCACGTTCTCGCCGGTTAACAGCGATCCTTGCGGAATACGGGCCTACAGCCGGCTGCAGTCGGGTTCCGACCCCGAATTCTCACTCTCCGGTTCTACCTGTACCGTGCCCGAGCCGGAACTGAACCTCGGGTTCGCCCATCTGCTGCTGCGGAACATGCAGGCAGAACGATTTGTATGGAATCTTTCCAGCAGGGAATGGGATTTTGCCATCCGTTTTGATGCCCGCCTGAAGGTACCCGCCTACGATAACTGGACCTATACCCCTGACGATCCGTTCCGGATCACAAAAGACGGGATAGAGATACCGCGCATCGACCTCACTACCGCCGACCTTCCCGCCTATGACCACAACGGGGTTCGGCTTCGGCTGAACACGCTTGCCATGGATGCCTTCACATTCCCCTGGTTCAGATGGCAGGGGACCGATGCCGGCCCATGGAACCTCGATTTCAGCGCAACGGCCCGCTTCGACGATATCCAGACATTACCGGTCTGCCTTGGTAACTGGGAGGTTGGTATAACCGACGGCCGGGTGCGTAACGGTGAAATCAGCGCTGTGTTCGACACACAAAACCTGGAATCGTGCAGGCTTCGATTCGGGTCAGGTCACGCTCTCTCCTTCACGCAGATCAGCGGATCCATCCGCTCGTCCTTCAACGGGCAGAACGTGGAACCGGCTGCCGACATCGATCTGCGGACCCGCTTTGAGGCCGGTGAACCCTTTACCTGCAACGGCACCACCGGGAACACCACCGATGCCACCCTGAGCATCCGTAACGGCCTCATCAGCGGTGAACTGACCGGTGTACAGCCCGGATGCGACCTGCAGGTTGGCCCGTTTACCGGGTCGGTTTCGCAGGCATCGATTGTATTTTCATCCGCTTCCGGTGTACAGGGGGCGGCAATGCAGGGCTCGGCCTCACTCAGGCTGTCTGCCCAGGACCAGGTGAGCGGCACATTCGGCATCGACCTGATGACCGGCCGTTTCACCGCGCTCGATTTCCGTCTCGAACGTCCCTTTACCTGGGACCTCCCCTCCAATCAGCCTGTACTGAGTTTTGTGATCAGCAGTGCACGGCTGAACCTTGAGGGCCTCTATGTGGATGGCCGCCAGCAGGCACGAATCGGGGGCACAACCATGAATGTGACCTTCGACGAGCTTCTGATGGATGTGAATGAGCGGCGCATCACAAGCGGGCGGATCATATTCGATGAGGCTTTTGCCCTGTCACTCACCCTCGACGGTGATTCACCGACTTTCAGGGCCGTTCCCGCCAATATTGCCAACGCACCCGCCCGCGGTGTCTATTTCGAACTGGGCGGCGCCGTTGTTGTCGATTCGGCCGGCATAAAAACCTCCGGCAGTGCCGCGGCATCCCTGCTTTTCGGCGATCTGAAGTACAGCAATGCTGAGGTGGTTTTCAGTGACGATTTTTCCCTGGGCCTTGTACCCTTTGAAGTGAGTTCCGGCCGGGCCGATTTTTATTATGATGAAGTGATGGTTGCATGGCTTGATCAGAGCGGCTTACACCCGCTTATTTCGGGGCTTGCACAGGAATTTCTCCCGGACAGGCTCCCACTGCCAACCCTTCAGATCGCCTGGCTTACCCTTCGTGATCAAAATGGTGCACTGCTGGTCGACATTCAGGAACCCGGCGATGGAACCATCCGCCTTCAAACCCGCCAGGGGACACCCCTTGAGCTGGTCATTCCGCTGCTTGATCCGTCGAACCCGCCGGTGCTTGGCGGGGTTGAGCTGAACAACTTTGTGATTTCAGCAACACCGGGGAATATGAGTGTTAAATCCGGCTCGATAAACGTATTGCTGCCGGAGAACGGCCCGCTTGCCGACCTGCTCTACGAACGCGGCCTGCCGCTGAAACTTCGCAGGATTGCCTACGGAGTAACCCAGGAATCGCCCGACCAGGCCGCATTGCGGTTGCTTGGCGACCTCAGGCTGTTCGACCGGATCATTGAAGGTGCCACCGACCTGGCCTTTACCGTTTTCGACGACGGGCTTCTCATGGCCGATCTCGACCTGCAAAACCTCGGCATCTCCATCCCGATGCTCGATTTTACCGACAAGTTTCAGCTTGAGCTCGACGCCATCAATGGGTATATAACCCTGCCGGCGCTCACCGGAGGATCTGTAAACATCGATCTGGAGATTGACGGAAACTTCCGTATCAATGCGGCCAGCCCTGCCGCGGCCACATCAGCCATCACCTTGCAGCTGAGACCCGGGCATACCAGCCTTCAACGGTTCGATCCCATTGTGCTGCCCGAACCCTACCCCATCGATCTGGGCGGGTTCAGCTTCATACTGAACGAGATGCGGTCGCTGCCCGTTTTTGAATACGACCGCATCAACGGCTGGGATATTACCGTAGATCTGGATGTGGACCTGAGGGTAAACCTGGCCGACGGCGAATTCTTCCAGCTGCCGATGAGCGGGGTATTGCTCGGTACCGACGGTTTCACTATCCCGGCACAGAACATCAGCAGCAGTTCAATCCCCGGGCTCAGCCTGCCTACGTTCGACCTGGCCGGTTTCAGTTTCAAACCCCTGGCCCTGAGAACACAGGCGGGTGTCACCTTCAACTGGTTAACGGGTGAGTTACCCGCCATCGACCCGCGTTTTGACTTTGAAGTGCAGCTACCTGAACTCCCGGGTATCAATCCACCCGACGGGATGTCCTTCCTTGATGTGGGCTTTGCCGATGGCCTTCTGAGCGGCAGCATGGCGCCCTACAATCCACTCGGGGGCATCCTCATTCCCCTCGGTCCACCCCAGCTCGACCCACCGGTAATCCGCATTGATGAACTCACCGGAGCACTCGAAACGATTGACATCGACGGCATCATCTCGCAGGTCGTGAACCTTGAAGTGAGCGGTGCGCTTCATGAACTGCCCTTCTTCGACAAACCGGAAACCGGTTGCACCGTCGGCGGCACTTACACTCTTCGCATAGTCGAAGGAAGGGCCTTTGAAGGTACGGTTGCCAACGTCGCTCCATGCGGGTCGAAAACCTACGGACCGCTTACCCTTTCAGCCGGCAGCAGTTCCCTTCTGTTGGCTTTCGACGGTGAACGTCAGCAGGCGTCCCTGCAGGGCAGTTTCACTGCATCGGTACCATCACCGGTACAGAATGCACCCGATATCAAAGCCGACGGAACCCTTACGGTCGATCTGATAGCAGCCACCATCACCGATGGCCAGCTGGCCATTAATGAGCCTTTCCTGCTTCCCATTCCCGCTTCCGCAACAGATCCCATGCTGTTGTTCACAGTAAATAATGCCCTCCTGAACCGGGACGGATTCAGAATTAACGGTGCAGGTTCCATGAAAGCCGGCAATGCGTCGGTAAATGCCACGTTCGACAACCTTCTGCTCGGCCTGCCCGACTTCGGCATACGTGATGGCAGGACTGTGATCGCGGGTGGTTTCGGCGTTGACCTCACCATTTCGCCGCTCAAAGCCACTCTAACGGCTGCAAACGCACCCTTTTCCGCCAACGACATGCTGCGTTTTTCTGCATCGGCCGATGTGGTACTCGATTCACTCGGGCTCAACTATACCGGCAGCGGTTCGGCCGGACTGATTTTCCAGGGCGAGACATTCGCCTCGCTCCGGGCCGAGTTTGAAGACAATTTCGCATTCCGCACCAGTATGCCACGTGTACGCCGCGGTCAGGCCCTGTTCTTCCTTGATACGGCTCAGCCGGGCGAAGAGCCCCTTGCTATTCTCGATGAGTTCGGGATACGTATCGGCGGCGGGCTTCTTGCCGCCCTGCCCGACACCATCGGGCTGCCATCCAAAAACATCGCCTATGTGGTGATCAAAAATGCCCGGGGCGACCTGCTTGTAAACCTTGAATCGGGTCCGCAGGGCGGGTATCTGCTGCAGACCGGCGCTACACCCCTGCCGGTCGTATTCCCGTCGCTCGCCGCTCCTGATGGTACCATACCCCAGGTTGCCGCTACGTTCTCACTCTCCACCGACGACACCTACACGCCAAATGGCGGCACCCTGAGTGTACAAACCGCACTTGATCTTCAGCCCTTTACCGGGCTGCCGTTGCATCTTGATTCCCTGGGAATCGACCTCGGCAATACCGGCCAACTTGCTGCCCGCCTGAAGCTTAACCTCCCCGAAGCGTTCGGCGACCATACTGCACGTGGAACCGTTTACCTGAACAGCAACGGGTTTGTACAGGGATCACTGCAGATCGGGAACCACAGCGAAACGTATGATCACCGTATCAATCCAATTTACGAGCGGGAGCTGATCTCCGCACTTTCCGGCAGCCAGCAGAATGAATCGTTCACCGTGAGCCTGTTCGGTGCACGGCTTGATTTCGGCCAGTCCAACAGCCTGCGAATCTCTGGAACCATGCAGTCATCCCTGTTCACAGCGCAAAATACCCAGCCCTTCCCTCTGTTCTACAAAGCCGGTTACAACAACGGCAACTGGGACTTTGCCATCGAAAATTCCGGTTTCAGCCCGGTAATCCGCCTTGGCCAGGCCACCGTTGAATTTGATGAGCACAATCCGTTCAGTGTTATCATGGAGCAGGGCCGTTTCGGAATAGGTATGAACGGCCTTATTTCCTTCGAGGAATTTCTTAACGAACCCGTTGAGTTTTCCTTTGCCGACCTGCAGGTAGGCATTGAACAGCTCCCCAATAACCCCCGGCTCTATTTCAGCATGGGCGCGGCATCGGCCAGTTTGCCGGAACAGACGTTCAGCCTGTTCGAAGATGCCCTTGTGGTAAGCCTGATCAATCCTTCCCTTGCCATTCAGGGCAGAACGATAACGGCAAGTGTAGCCCAGGGGGATCTTAAGCTCCTTGGCAAGACAATTAATTACAGCAATCTGTCGGTTGATACTGATGGGAATTTCAACATTGGTGCAATAGAAACCAATGAGATTCAGATCATACAGAATTACCTGGTACTGAAGCAGCTCGGGCTTTCGCGGACTGATGATGAGGGCCTCAAAATGTCGTCCACATTCGGTGTGTTTGTACCTGACCCGATAGACTACAGCACCGACATTACCATTCTCGTTGGCCGGGATTCCCAGAACAAAGTTAAAGTAACAACCGAAAACCCCCTTGCCTGCCCATTTGACAACACATTCACACTCGGACCATCCGTTGCCTTCAAACTCGACTGTGTGGATGTTGACATCAATCCCCGGGCGATCAGCGAAACCGGTATATATGTGGCCGGCCGGGTGATGATCAACGATGAGAGCCGCATTTCCCTGGGCGTTGCCGGCGACATCCGCAATAAACCTGGTATTGCCATTAAGGGCGGCAGCGCAACTCCTGTAAGGTATAACGTGACCGGCAACGGCGCATTTGATTTCAGTTACAGTTTTTTCAGGCTCACCATGGATGTAAACAGCACGGCCAGTTCCAACGACCGATTCCGACTTGTGCTGAACGGGCAGGCTGGCCTGAATATAGACGGGGTTTCGCTAACCGCCCCATTCAAGGATATGATCATCACCCGGAACGGCATTGAGGACATCGGCAAATTCGATGGCACGGCCAGTTTCATCCTGATGGGCATTGCAACGCTTGAGCTCGGCAGCTTTGTGCACGAAAAGAATGACAACGGTTTTAACATCAGCATCACCGAGGCCACAAATGAAAAGCCGGGTGAACTGCAGCAACGGGCCGGCCAGCAGGCACCAACCAAACAATTAGCCGTTACCGAGCTGCTCTGTTTCGGCCCCTGCAGCGATTTTGGTGGCAGCGGCAGTACAGCGCTCAGCCTGTCGCTGGGGGGATCCAACACGGGCGGCGGCGGCGGTTTCAGCGGCAGCCTTGGGCAGGTGCTGTTCTACCGCACCACTCAGGGCCACGTCACACTTTATATCGACGGTTTCCGCGCCAGCCTTGGTGATCAATTCGACCTGTTTGCCGCATTGCACTATGAAGGTCAGGGCGATAACGGCATGAAACTGCGGGTTGCAGGCGGCGGCAACTTTAAGGCAGGTGGCATGGAGGTAGGCGCAGTCGTGGCCGGTGTATTCTCCAACGTTGGCGATGAGCTGAGTTTCGGCATTTTCGCAGCTGTGCGTTCCGATGTCGGTATTCCTATAGTTCCCGGAATAGTTGACCTGACCGGTGCCGGCGGTGGATTTTTTGTAAAAGCCTCGCGCGATGATATTAAATTTGCCACCGATGCCATCAACGCATTCCGCGGCACCACCTTTGGCGGCCGACAGATCACCCCGATTGATCCGGGCAAATATGCCAATAAACCGTTTACCGTGATGCTCTATGCCGAGGTAGGGATTGCGGGTGCCGGTGGCATGAATGTACTGAAGGGCCAAACCTTTTTTGCCATCTCTGGATCATCCTTTTTTATGGATGTGACCGGTTCAATGCTGGGCCTTGATGGCAGCAAGCTGGCTGGCCTTAAAATGCTGGCCGGCATGACCCTCGATATTACCACGTCTCCCGATTTCTTCCTTATAGGCAATATCTGGGCCGATATCGAAATTCCGCTCATACTCAAAGGCGGCACAACCGGCCAGGGTATTCAGTACTTCGCCGGAAAGCAGAACGGTCAAACCCTGTGGGGTGTGATGGGTGGTGTTCAGGTGAGTGTGTACAGCGGGCTGATATCCGGTTCGGCCAGTATCCTGGCCGGAAACCGTGGTTTTATGCTGGATGCCACACTCGGGCTCGATTTCCTGAACCGGATTCCAATAATCAGCGCGAGCGGATCACTAAGCGGAGGAATCTGGTTTATAAGCGGGTCTAATTTCCCATTTGGCGCGTATGTAACGGCCGAAATAAATATCTCATTTGGAATCTCCGTTACCGCAGAGCTTCGGGCGGCATTTGTTACCACAAAAAGCGGGGGTTTTGAATTCTTCGGGAGTGGAAGAGGCTGTATAAACCTGTTATTTGGGGATTCTTGCCTGTCCGGTTGGATACTGATCGGTACCAATGTGTTCGATTATGGTACAGGTTCAGGTAAACATGCCGATCTGGTTAATAAAGCCGAATATCTGCGCGACCAGTTTGCGGCTGAACTTGAGGAGACCAGGCGCCGGCTTGAAGGTCTCAAAAACGCTATGGAAGAAATTCCTCCATTCGAAGGTGGGTTGATCACAGCCGAGGATGCAAGCAAAGCAGGCCATCATCTTTACCAGAGTGCCTACAATCTCAGACTGCAATGGGCATCCAAGATTCGTGGAAATGAACGGCTTGGCTCGTATACCATACCTTCTGTTCTCGACCAGATACTCACCGAGGTAGTCGAGGCTGCCAGAACATATCAACAGACACTTGAGCAGCAGGAAGCCACCTCCACACAGGCCGCGCTTGATGATGTGGCCTACTGGGTGAACCAGGTTCAGTATTATGCCGAAGAAACGCTTCAACGAATCGGTACCGGAAATGACCTCGCCCAAATCTACGCTTCGGAGTCTTTCCAGGCCCTTGACAATATGTACGACATTATGGCCGAATCCCCAATCAGGCGGTTCAATACACCGCCGCCGCCATCTAATGGAAACATTACCGAACCCGATTTTGATGTGGATACCAATACGGCTGCATCACACCATACCGCGGGTGCACAAACCCTGGAAGCCATCGAAGCACTCGATGCCCAGATCAGAGCGGCGATTGAAGCCATTGAGGAGAATCTGACCACTATGAACCGGATACTCGAATTACAAATCACGTCAGTACCGCAAGTCACTTACAATCCGTTAACCGGATCATACACAATGAGCGGCCAGTTTTCGATCGCACCATCTGTAAATGCCGTTTCCCTTTTGTATGCCAACGCCATCTCGGGTATCCGGAACTACTATGCACGGCAGGCCAACAAACAGTGGGCCGAAGTGGTCTGGGCCGAAGGCCGGCGAAGCTGGATTAACAACCGCTCGGGCCAGATCAGTTCCGCCATGAATACCCTGTTATCGAACCTTCAGAATGCGCATGTGAACCGGACGTCAAATACTATCAATTTCACCCACCAACGGAATATGATGACGGAACGGGTAAACCTGATTGAAAGTCTCAGGAATAAACGTTCACCCGGCCAACACAATTCCTACAGTATACCGGGCGGGAAGGTCAGGCAAATGTATGACGGGCTTGGAACGTCCAATCCCTCCTGGAGCACCATCAGAAATGAGGACATCCAGCATTACTGGTTCACCATGCACGAAGCCGGTTTGTACAATTACGCCCTTGCCAGCGCGCGCTCCGTAAACAATGAACTCGTTAACCAGCAGTCGTCACTTCTTTCTAATGTTGTGGGCCCCCTTAGAACACAAACCCGTGGCATCGAAACGTTCTATGCACTTAAATCAAATATACTGGCCAACCTGTACTCCATTATTGACTCTTACGTAGAAGTGAGAAGCCTGGCTGCTGAACCCGACGAAGTTACCCTGGCCTATCAGCAGCGGTTGTCAGAAATTTCAGATATGCTGCAGCCACCGGTCCTTTCCCAGATCACCGTTGACCCGCGACGTACCAGCGGCACTTTTTTCAATACCACATCGGTGCAGTGGTCGGCAAGCCATCCGGTGAACATACAGGAGGTGAGTGTAGATTTACAGGAATATGAGCAGGGTACCAGTGTGTTAACCGGTGTTACGGGCTACATGACAATAGGCAACCCTGAACGTTTTACCTACTCTGCCTACAAGTCAAATTTCGACCGCCAGAACCTGCTCAATCCGCTTGCACAGTACAATACAAAACAACTCAATATCGGTTTGAGGGTGCGCGGTCCCGGCGGCAATGTGGCCTATCGCCGGGCCGTGTTTAACGTGGATGTTGGGAATGGGGGAACATCTACCCAGGCCGGGCAGAATATTCTTGCACCCGACATAACGCCTCCCGAAAATATCATGCTTAATCTGGATGCCTTCTACAATAAACATCAGAATGTGTACCATATACCGGGCGGGCCAACCATTTATGCAGACAGGTACGTAACCAACGATCCCAACAGTATTCAGCTGCACATACTTTCATGGGATCCTGAATCGGGAATATCCCGGTTCGAGTATGCGGTGGGTACAAATGTTGGCGGTACCGACGTGGTTGAATGGACGGAGCTGCCCGGGGCTATCGAGTTCTGGACTGCCCAAAACGCACCTGCATTTATGATCAAAGGCCGCACGCGCATTCTGAACATGCAACCTGGGCAAAATTACTATGTAAGTGTGAGATCGTACAACGGTGCGGGGCTGATGAGTCCCATAAACCGGCACAGCGTTCCTGTAGTCTACGATGATACACCACCGTCAATTCCAGGCGTTGCTTACATGGCGGTAACCATGCCTTTCCTTATGTATATGGGGCCTCCTCCCGTTAATCCGGTCGTTCAGACAGTACCCAAGGTGGTATATCCCTCAGAGTCGCTGTTAATAGAATGGGCGAATCCCACAACCGTACCTCAGATTCAGGGTATCTGGGCTGCTTCAACAGATGAGCAATCAGGGATACTTCATTACGAGTATAACATCAGCCGGTATGCGAATGTACGACAGGGTGATTTTGATGATCCTTACACCACTACCAACCTGGCTGCTACCGTGAAAAGTGGCCATAGCCCACATAACAATATTACATTCGGATTCAGCGATGAGCGTTATATCCATGTGCGGGCAGTCAATAAAGCAGGTACTCCGGGTGAAGTAAGAACAATTGGTCCCATGCTCGCGCCCGATCCAACCAGTCCGACCAAACCCGATGTGAATGCATATCTTACATTAAACGATATCAGGATCTATTTGCCGATGGGTTCATGGGATGCTGAAACCCGGTTAAAAGGGTATCAGTATGCCGTTGGAACCACCCCTGGAGGTACAGACATCCGTAACTGGCCTTCCACCGGGACCATTGATCATGCCTTTACTGACGATGATTATATAGCCTATCTTTTGGGATGCTTTTTGTGTGGTACGCCGAATGCACCGTATTTCAGTATTCCCAAATCCACTCTGCCTGTAGGGCCAACTCTTTATGTTACAGTACGGGGCGTCAACAACAGAAATATGACTTCTGCGGTATCTGTAACGGGACCTATCAACCTGGATACCACTCCACCGCTTACACCCACCATAACCATGACCAGGCCGAGCGGCAACTGGCTTTATGCCAAGGTTGAAAATATTCACGATCCGGAGTCCGGTTTCCGGAGGGTTGAGTACAAACTGGAACGCAAGCTGGTTTCTGCGACCGGTTTTGTAAGCTGGCAAACCATTACAGGTTTTGACTGGAGAAACCAGATCAATTACTCCACACCCAGAATGATTGCATCAACCAGCCATATATATGCCGATATTCCAAACGGTATCTCCTTTGACGATATCCGGATCATAGTGCGTATTACCAACGGAGCCGGTCTGCAGGGTGTAACAACCAAAAATTACTATACGGTATCGTCAGTTATCGTAAACTCCGGCAGCGATTATCATGCTCCCGCAAACATATACTATTTCAATTTTTGATTAATAATCGTCCTAATGATAGAAAAACAAACATTTACGGCATTTTTTAAAACAATGCTGGGTCTTTTGCTGTTAC
>RECM01000069.1 GCA_007694035.1 Balneolaceae bacterium | reverse complement strand
CCTCGCGCCCGGCGTGCCCGACGACTTTACCGTGCGCACCCCCGACGACGTACAGGCCATGGTGGAGGGCATGCTCGGCACATTCAACCTCCTCCTGATACTGGTGGCCGGCATCTCGCTGATCACCGGCGGCATCGTCGTAGCCAACATTATGCTGATTTCGGTGAACGAACGCCGAAGGGAGATCGGCCTCCGCAAAGCGGTGGGCGCGCGGAAAAAAGACATCACCACGCAGTTTCTGCTGGAGGCCATCGCTGTTACAATTACAGGAGGACTGATTGGGATCGTTTTGGGCGGCGCTGGATCCCTGCTTCTTGAGGCCGTTACGGAGACCCCCGCCACCATCTCCTGGATAAGTGTGGCTGTTGGTGTGGTTTTTTCGGCCCTGGTGGGAATCATTGCCGGCCTTGAGCCTGCAAAACGTGCCGCCATGCTGCAACCCGTCGATTCGCTCAGATCTTGAACATTATCAGAACTCTTTCAATCTCGCGCAGGCAGCTTCTGGCTCATAAACTGCGCACCATCCTTGCCCTGCTGGGCATTGTGGTGGGGGTGTCGGCCGTGATTGTGATGGTGGCCATCGGAACCGGAGCACAGCGGGAGGTTCTGGGCAGAATCGAGCAGATGGGTACAAACCTGATAGTTGTCAGCGCGGCCGAGGTGCAGCGGTCACCCGGCCGGCTTCAGGTCCGCGGCACGGTAACCACCCTCACCGTTCAGGATGCCGAAGCGATTTCCCGCGATGTACCCCAAGTTGCCGCCGCTGCTCCCGTTCAGGGCCGGCGCATGCAGGTGCGCTATGGCGGTACCACATCGGGCATAACCATAACCGGAACAACACCGCACTACCCCGATGTGCGGAATTTCCGCGTAGCATCAGGCAGTTTTTTTGATGAAACCGACAATATCGCGCTCAGACGGGTGGCCGTACTGGGCGCCGGTGCCCACCGGGTGTTGTTCGGGGGGCAGAACACATCGAACGGTGACGGTTCTGACGGCGGCCGTTCTGCGGTTGGATCGTACCCGGGTGAGCGGTATCCGGCGGGGCTGAACGCCATCGGGGAAACCATCCGAATCGGCAATGTACCTTTTGATGTGATCGGAATCATGGAACCGAAAGGGGTTGATCTCGACGGGGTTGACCAGGACAATCAGATATTCATACCTGTTAACACCGCCCTGAGGAGGGTGTTCAACGTCGCCTACATCAACAACATCTACATCCGGGCACAAAACCGGGATGTGATGGATGAGGCCGCATTCCGTATCCGCGATATGCTTCGCGAACGCCACCGCCTGAACATTCAGGATCAGCCCGACGATTTCACCATCAGCACCCAGCTCGAACTGCTCGATGCGCAGCGGGAAACAACCGATACGTTCACCATGCTGATCGGCAGTATTGCCGGGGTTTCGCTGTTTGTTGGCGGGATCGGCATTCTTGCCATCATGCTCATATCGGTGCGTGAGCGTGTGAACGAGATCGGGCTGAGGATGGCGGTCGGGGCGCGGAAAAAGGATGTGCTGATCCAGTTTCTGCTGGAGGCATCCATGCTCAGCCTCGGCGGTGGTATTGCAGGCATCGTCTTCGGCATCGCCGGATCGGTGGCTGTGGGTATGGCAACCGACTGGGCCACAAGCGTGTCGCTGTACCCCCTGCTCCTTGCATTTGTATTCTCTTTCGCTATCGGGCTGTTTTTTGGTGTTTATCCCGCCCGGAAAGCATCACAGCTCGATCCCATCGAAGCACTCAGGAGCGAATAGGCTACAGCAGCCTGATGTTGTTTTCGCCTGTTGTTTTCAACTGATATTTGCGCCGCACTTGCCTTGTATTGTTTCTCATTGTATATTACATGTAAATACAAGTAACTATAACCAACCAAAAAAACAATGAAAACAATTTTAACAGGACTTGCCAGCCTGGTTGCCGGCGCCATCATTATGGGATTCATCGGTTTCTACAGCCTCCCGGGGCTTATGCTGGTCGAAGATGAAACAAAATACGATTTCGAAACCACGGTTCAGGTTTTTGAAGAGAAAGTAAAAGAAGCAGGCTGGAGCATCCTGGTAATCCACGATATGCAGGAAACACTGACCGGGCACGGCCACGATGTGCTCGGCGTAAAAATCTTCGAGCTTTGCTCATCCAAATATTCAGCTGAAATTCTCAAGCTGGACGACGAAAGAATTGTAGCGCCGCTCATGCCCTGCCGGGTCGCCATCTATGAAAAAAGCAACGGCAAAACCTACATCACCCGCATGGACTCTGAGCTCATGGCAAAGCCCTTTGGCGGTGTAATCAACGATGTGATGCAGAAAGCCGCCTCTGAAATTGAGGATGTGATTGTACAGGTTGTGCGGTAACTGCTTTTATATCCCGGCTCTTATATCTATTCCGGATTACCATCCCCATACGTATCTGAGGGGTTATGGGCAGTGAAGATTGCTGCAGCGTGATAGCAGGCGGTCTGCAGCATTCATCAGTTTACTGCAGATACCAATTTTCTTCGGGATAAGCTTATATTCAGGGTGCAGGCTGACAATAACAGCCTGCACCCTTTTTTGTTCAGGAGCCGGCAGCTTAATGGCTCAGGGCTTTTTCATCCCAACCAATCATTTTCTATGAAACCCCGCAACGACCTGAAACTGGCCGTATTGATCGATGCCGACAACATTCCCCATTCAAGCATCAAAGGGATGCTTGATGAGATCGCGAAACTGGGCCTGCCCACCATCAAGCGCATCTACGGCGACTGGACCACCCAGACGGTAGCAGGCTGGAAGCCCGCCCTGCTGCAACATGCCATAACGCCCATTCAGCAGTACAGTTATACCAGGGGCAAAAACTCGACCGATTCGGCCATGATCATCGATGCCATGGACATCCTGCACAACAGCAGGGTCGACGGGTTCTGCATTGTATCCAGCGACAGCGACTTTACACGGCTGGCTACCCGGCTGAGGGAGTCGGGCATGCTGGTGATCGGCATCGGCGAGAAAAAAACGCCCAGCCCATTCATCGTGGCCTGCGACAAGTTCATCTATATCGAAATCATGGGGCAGAGAGAGCAGGATTCAGATGATATTGCACCGGACACATCCGCTTCCAAATCTCCCGCGGCCGCCAGAAAAGCCAAACCACAGCAACCCGCCGTCGACAGCATCGACAGGCGGACGATCAATCTGATCAAATCATCGATCGAAGACCAGGCCGACGACGATGACTGGGCTTTCCTGGCCGATGTGGGTAACCTGCTCAACAAAAAGAAGCCCGATTTTGACCCGCGGAATTACGGATTCCAGAAGCTTACACCACTTATCAAATCGCTGGGCAAACATTTCGATATTGATGAACGTAAAACCCCGAATTCGAACATTCGTCATATTTTTGTGCGGAATAAAAAGAAATAGCGTCTTCTCCGGAAATTTTTAACGATTGTGCAGTTAAGATGATTAGGCTCCCGGCATATCATGGTCCGGCCTTCATGAACCCGGCGGTACCGGAACAGGATGCTGAAATCTGGATTGAACAGTGCAAAATGCAACCATGAAAATCCTCCTTTATCTGATTCCCGGCCTTTTCCTGGTCATCCTGATCATCATCGGGTGGGCTTACCTGTTTCTGAGCCCTTCGAACGAGCGCGACTGGCGAACCGAACATCGTGTGCTTCCATCCGTCATCTTTGAAGACAGCCTGGTACACATCCGGAATGTGAGGGATTTCCGCTATCCGCCGGATGGTGATCCCCTGCCCGGCTACTACGATGCCACCTACGATCTGGGCAAAATCGAAAGTGTGTGGTTTGTGCTGTCCCCGTTTCTGGCCGAGTGGCGCGGTCCGGCCCACAGTTTTCTCTCCTTCGGTTTTGCCGATTCCCAATATGTAAGCATTTCCGTTGAAACACGCCGGGTTACCGGATCGGATTACTCATTCGTAAAGGGGGCGCTGAACCAGTTCGAGCTGATGTACGTGGTCGGGGATGAACGCGACCTGATAGGGCTTCGCGTTGTTACCTGGAACGATCCCGTGCATCTTTACCCCATGCGGGCAACTCCCGATCAGGTGAGGGAGTTGTTTGTAACCATGCTCACGCGGGCGCAGCACCTGGAACAGCATCCGGAGTTCTACAATACCATCACCAACAACTGCACCACCAATATTGTGGATGCTGTTAATCACATAGCCACCGAGCGGATTCCCTATAGTCTCGGGATCTTCCTTCCCGGTTATTCCGACAATCTGGCCCACCGGCTCGGCCTGATCAACAGCGACCTCCCCATTGTTGCCGCCCGTGAACAGTACAGGGTCGATGAAGAAATTGCCGCCGATCTGGATGCCCCCGATTTTTCATTCCGCATCAGAAACCAGTCTGCCGTTACACCATAATGCGCCAGCGCTGAACCTGCAGGCCATTTTTTCCGCTTCAGACAATACCGGTTTCTTCTGTTCACTGTTTCTGCCATTCACTACCGGTCATTTTCCTGTTCAAAACGCCTGCCTGATCCATCATTCCCAGGGTTTTTTAACTGATCCCATCTTACCCCTTGATGTAATATCCCGTCGCAAACATCGTTTCCCTTTCCATGGCACGAAATCCGTATCTTTATAACATTCTTTAATTTCAGGCACCATTTACAACCTGTTCATCACGCATGCCCGGCAAATCCCGAAAACCCAGCAAGTCCATCAGCACGTCCCGAAAATCCGGCAACGCCGCCAATACCCGTAAATCCGGCATGAGGAGGAAGAATCTGTACGGTTTTGCCGCCACTGTGATCATTGCACCATTCGCCCTGTTTTTCTCATTCGTACTGCTGGTTCTGGCCGGTGTCTTTGGCCCGGTACCCGACACCGACGCGCTCAGCACCATTCGCCACCATGAGGCATCGGCTGTTTACTCATCCGACGGTGAGCTGCTTGGAACATGGTTTGTTCAGAACCGCGCCAGTATTGACCTCGGTGAAGTATCACCGGTTTTCATTGATGCCCTGCTCTCAATCGAGGATGTGCGTTTCCACAGCCACAACGGGCTCGATTACCGCGCCATGGTGCGGGTGCTGGTAAAATCCATACTGATGGGCCGCGACAGCGGGGGCGGGAGCACGATAACTCAGCAGCTGGCGAAAAATCTTTATCCTCGTAAAACAACCTCCCGGGCCGGCCTGCTGGTTGACAAGGTACGCGAGAACATCCTTGCCCGGCGCCTCGAGAATATTTACACCAAGGATGAAATCCTTGAACTCTATCTGAATACGGTTTCGATGGGCGAAGAGACCTTCGGCCTGGAGATGGCGGCACGCCGTTTTTTTGACACCACGCCCGACCGGCTTGCGCTCCACGAGTCTGCCACACTGGCGGGCCTGCTGCGCAGCCCCACGCTCTACAACCCCCGGCGATTCCCGGAGCGATCTCTGCAGCGCCGCAACGTGGTGATAAGGCAGATGGAAAACTATGGAATGATCCCGTCGGCCGTGGCCGACAGCGTAGTGGCGCTGCCGCTGGATGTGCGCTACAACCGCATCACCGAAAACGATGGTCCGGCGCCCTATTTCCGTGAACATCTGCGTATGGAGGTACAGCGGATACTGAATACCGGCCCCGGCCTCGATGGCAACACCTATAACCTGTACACCGACGGCCTGCGCATCGAAACCACCATCGACTCACGCGTGCAGGCGGCGGCCGAACAGGCGGTAGCCACCCAGATGGCCCGGCTCCAGTCAGCATTCGACCGTCAGGTCGCTGCCCGGCCGGTATTCGGGAAAAACGATCCGAACATCATCAGGCGCTGGCAGCAGACCAGCCACTATAAAAGCCTGGTTGCCGAAGGGCGGTCGGAGCAGGAGATCAGTGAGGTTCTCCATCTGCCCCTGCCCATGAACGTATTCACCTGGGAGGGCGACAAGGACCGCGAGCTATCGCCCCACGATTCCATTGCCCACTACATGAATTTCCTCAATGCGGGTTTTCTTGCCATGAGTCCGCAGAACGGCAGCATCCTTGCATGGGTTGGCGGCATCAACCACCGCTATTTCCAGTTCGATCACGTGAAATCGCGCAGGCAGTCGGGATCAGCGTTCAAGCCTGTGATCTACGCCGCTGCTATGGAACAGGGCATGCGTCCCTGCGATTACCAGCGCAGCCAGCTCACCACCTACGCCGCCTACAACGACTGGACTCCACGGAACAACAACGATGAATATGGCGGCTACTACTCCATGCAGGCCGCCCTGGCCCGTTCGGTGAACACCATTGCCGTGGATGTTCTTTTTGAAACCGGCATCCCGAATGTGCGGCAGGCTGCAGCCCGGATGGGCATCACCTCTCCCATTCCTGCCGAACCCTCAATTGCGCTGGGCACAGCCGAGGTATCCCTGCTTGAGCTCACCTCTGCTTACACCACCTTTGCCAACCGGGGCATTCCCTCCTCTCCTTACTATCTGAAAGCTATTTACAACAAGGATGGGGACCTTATCTACGATTTTTCCAATCCCAACATAACCGGAACCCGAGAATACGCCATCCCGCCTGAAGCCGCCGCCGCCATGGTTGGCATGCTGGCCAAAGCGGTGGATGAGGGTACGGGGCAGGCCCTTCGCAGCCGGTTCGGCATACGCCATGCCTTGGCCGGTAAAACCGGTACCACGCAAAACTATACCGACGGCTGGTTCGTGGGCATGACACCCGACCTTGTGTTCGGTACCTGGGTAGGAGGATGGAGCCCGCTCATGCGTTTCACCGGTGGTGCCGGGTATGCTTCACAGACCGCATTGCCCATCGCCGGCTATTTTCTTAACAACATAGCAGGGCAACCCGGCCTGCCGCCGCAGCCATCGGTTTTTCACCCCTATCAGCAGACCCTGTACACAACCTCCTGCGAAGACCAGCGCGACGACCGGTTTACCGACCGGGTACGAAGCTTTTTTACCGGCCGCGATGCCGATGATGCGAGGATAGTGAAGCCTGAAAAAGAGCGGCGCTCGCTTGGCAAAAGGATCAGGGGCCTGTTCCGTAAAGACTGATCCGCCAGCCCTCCCCGCCGGCTTCAGCCCACCATTTCCTCCATTCCAATGCCCTGCCTTTCACTATGTAACCGCTTTTTTGGCGAATACGCGTAAACTTTGCTATTGACTGTTTGCCCATAATATTTAATATTCGAATTAGATTATTATTTAGTCGGCAACATCAAATCTTGGAGACTTAATTATGCATGCAAGGAATAAATACGTATACCTGTTCGGCGGTGGCAAAGCTGACGGTGACCAGTCAATGAAAGAACTTCTCGGAGGCAAAGGTGCCAACCTGGCCGAAATGAGCAAAATCGGTCTGCCTGTGCCCGCCGGTTTCACCATCACAACAGAAAGTTGTGCCTGGTATAACGACAATGATCATCAGTGGCCGGAACATCTGCACGATCAGGTGCTCGACGGAATCGTGCACCTGGAAGAAAATATGGGTGCCCGTTTCGGCGACGCGAAAAATCCGCTGCTGGTTTCTGTACGTTCCGGTGCCAAATCGTCAATGCCCGGCATGATGGATACCGTGCTCAACCTGGGAATGAACGACCAGGTGGTTGAAGGCCTGGCCAAAAAGACCAAAAACGAACGCTTTGCATTCGACAGCTACCGCCGTTTCATCGACATGTTTGGTGATGTGGTGATGGGCGTTGATCACGAACATTTCGAAGAATGCATTCATAACATGAAATCTGAAGTTGATGTGAAGCTCGACTCTGACCTGGATGGCGAGCAATTGCGCGACCTGGTAGACCGCTATAAAGCCGTTTACCGGCGTCATACCGGGTTTATGTTCCCCGAAGATCCCTATGAACAGCTCCGCTATTCCATCAATGCCGTATTCAACTCATGGAACAGCAGCCGGGCCATTAAATACCGCCAGATCAACCGCATCAGAGGCCTCCTGGGTACCGCTGTGAATGTTCAGGCTATGGTCTACGGCAATATGGGTGACGACTGCGCCACCGGTGTTCTGTTCACCAGGAATCCATCAACCGGCGAAAACAAGCTTTACGGCGAATACCTCATCAACGCACAGGGCGAAGATGTGGTTGCCGGTATCCGCACCCCGGAACCGATTACTTCCTTAAAAAAGGTAATGCCCGACTCCTACAAAGAGATTGAAACGATCGCTACCAATCTGGAGAAGCATTACAAAAATATGCAGGATATCGAGTTCACCATTCAATCAGGCAAACTTTTCATTCTGCAGACCCGGAATGGCAAACGTACCGGCCAGGCCGCCATACGCATTGCCACAGATATGGTCGACGAGAAACTGATCACCACCGAAATGGCGGTGAGAGACCTGGTTGAACCGCAGCATCTCGACCAGCTGTTGCACCCCCAGTTTACCGACGATGAGCCCATCGCAAAAGATATACTCGGCACAGGCTTGCCCGCATCGCCCGGAGCGGCTGTGGGTAAGGTCATCTTTGATGCCGACAATGCTGAAAAAGCAGCTGCCCGCGGCGAAAGCGTAATACTTGTACGGGTTGAAACCAGTCCCGAGGATGTAGGCGGAATGTCGGCAGCCAAAGGCATCCTAACCTCCCGCGGCGGTATGACCAGCCATGCGGCCGTTGTTGCAAGAGGCTGGGGCAAACCCTGCGTTGCCGGCTGCGGCGATATCATTATCAACTACAAGAAAAAATCCTTCACAAACGGTAAAATCACCATCAAGGAAGGCGAATGGATTTCAATCGACGGTACCATGGGTATTGTCGTGAAAGGCAAAAAAGAACTGACCGACCCCAAATTTGACGATCATTTTCACAAATTCATGAAATGGGTCGACAAGTTCAGAACCACCAAAGTGCGCGCCAACGCCGACACACCCGACGATGCGGCCAAAGCCCTTGAGTTCGGAGCCGAAGGCATCGGCCTGGCCCGTACCGAACACATGTTTTTCGGCGACAAGCGCATCAATGCCGTGCGCCGGATGATCATTGCCGAAACGCCGCAGGAACGACGGAAGGCCCTCAACATTCTGCTGCCCTATCAGCGCGATGATTTTCTTGCAATTTTCAGGCTTATGGGCAACAGGCCCGTTACCGTGAGATTGCTGGATCCGCCGCTTCATGAGTTTCTGCCCCACGAAGACGATGAGATCATTCACGTGGCCCACGAATTGAACATTCCCGCAAAGGTACTGAAGCACAAAATCCAGAACCTGAAGGAATTCAACCCCATGCTGGGTCACCGCGGATGCCGCCTCGGTATTGTCTATCCTGAAATCACCGAGATGCAGACCCGGGCGATACTTGAGGCCGCAGTTACCCTGAAAAAAGAGGGGCTCGACCTGACTCCCGAAATTATGATTCCCCTCATAGGTACTGTCGAAGAGTTCATCGACCAGAGAGAAGTAATCGACCGTGTTGCCAGCCAGATTTTCAAAGAGATGGGTGCAAAGGTCGACTATCTTGTCGGAACCATGATTGAAGTGCCCCGTGCCGCTCTTACAGCCGGGAAAATTGCAGCCGAGGCCGAATTTTTCTCCTTCGGTACCAACGACCTCACCCAGACCACATTCGCCTACAGCCGTGATGATGCCGGGAAATTCCTCATCCATTATGTGACCCACAAAATCCTGCCCGACGATCCGTTCCAGGTGCTCGATACCGAGGGTGTAGGGCGGCTGGTCGAAATCGCGACCCGTGAGGGCCGCGCTGTTAAACCGGACCTGAAAGTCGGTATCTGTGGCGAGCACGGCGGGGAGCCCCATAGTATCGCATTCTTCTATAAAACAGGGCTCGATTATGTTTCCTGCTCACCATTCAGGCTGCCGCTTGCACGCCTGGCACTGGCCCAGGTGCATCTGAAAACCCAGCAGCAATTGGTCGAAGCATAATTTATTACCGGATTGAAGGCTGTACTGACTATCTCTGGCCAGTACAGCCTTCTGCTTTTATAAGCCAATATCTGAAGCCCGCCGGCCTGAATGTGCGGGAAAGTCGTACTATGGGGTAGATGACATCGGTTCGAATATATAGTATATTGGCGCTGCTCTGCCTGTTACTTGGGCAGAAAGTTAAAAAACGTATATTATCGGCTGTAAAAATCATTGGAAAGTCTGATTTTACCGGTGGCCTAAGATCAGGTACCAGTAACGTTAAACCCGCCAGACCGGCATACAGACTTTCAGGAACCAGTCAGATGAAATGGTTTTCTGCAAGCTCTTTTGTTCAACCTGAAAACGATCTTTACACATTCCATGTTTCTATGTCACTATTACCCTGCTCTGATGTGCAGGGTAAATTGATGAAATACGGCATTAATGATTTGCCAGCCGGAATTCCGGCTGCTGTAAACCAACCTGAAAAAAACTGAACTGAATCTTAAGGGCCTGTCGTTTAACTGTAAAGCAGTATACAGGCTGGCTGTAATTATGGAAAAGGAGTACTGAATAATGATATTGGATGAGAAAGAACAGGAGATTAAAGTTCCTGAAGTACAGCTCAATCTCTACAAGCCGACGGATCCGGTTCTGGTTCCAATAGTCGAAAACCGGATCGCAACACGCGCGGCGAGCCCTCACTACATCCGGCATATCGTATTTGATGTGAGCGGAACAAAGCTTGAGGGTATTGTCCGCCCCGGTCAAAGTATCGGTATTCTGGCAGATGGTGTTGATAATAATGGCAAACCGCACAAAGTCCGTCTCTATTCAATAGCCAGTCCATCAGAGGGCGAAGACGGGCAGGGACGCCATATCTCAACCACTGTTAAGCGCATGGTCGAGGAACACTGGGAAGACAATTCCCTCTTTTTGGGTGCCTGCTCCAATTTTCTTTGTGACCGGAAACCCGGCGACATGGTACGCATGACCGGGCCAAGCGGCAAACGTTTCCTTCTCCCTGAAAATCCGGCCGATTATAACTACGTTTTTTTCGCAACCGGGACCGGAATCGCGCCCTTCCGCGCCATGATCATGGATTTAATGCATTCCGGTGTAACGTCCGATATCCTGCTTGTTTTCGGTTGTGCCTACCGCACCGACTATCTCTACGATACCCAGTTTGAAGATTACGCCAAAACCCACACCAATTTTAAATACATCAAGGCCGTATCCCGTGAAAACCTGCGACCCGATGGCAGTAAACCCTATGTTCAGACCACCCTGCTCGACAAGGCCGACGTACTCATGCCCGTTCTGAAGAAGAAAAACACGCTCATCTATATCTGCGGTATGAAAGGCATGGAAGCCGGTATCTATCAGAATATGGTACTTCAGGGCCTGGTGGAATACTTTAAACCGGATGAAACACTGCAGGCGATTGAACCAGCCAAATGGCCGTGGGAAGTATTCAAAAAAGGACTCAAAACCGGCGAACGGCTATTTGTTGAGGTGTACTGAGGTCAGCACTTCCTGCAGAAGCCACCCATTCTGAGTTTTATTCAGTGGAAAAAACACTGTCCAAATTGCGAAACTCACTCGGTAAATACAACGCTTCCGTGTTACAGGGTACAATCCGGTAGGGTCTATTTCATCTATTTCATTGCAATGAGCTCGTTATGAAGCAGCAGAGCCATAGCAGTAGCCGAAAACAGGTTTTTATAGTCACTGCTGATAGATGCATCAAACCACACAGATCTGTTGTTTATTACATCAATGGCCGATACCAGCTCCTGATTCAGGCGGATATGATATCCTGATGTATTTGATCTGCCACCCAGAAAACTGCCGGCAGAGCTGCTCTTAACCTCGATCATATCCCTGCCAAAACCGATGCGGCCGGACATTTGTCTGTTGTCACTATTATTCAGATACAGGGAAGCCACACGGCCCGATCCGTCGGCAGCCTTCATTTCACATTTCAGATAAGACCTGTTACCGGGTTTTACCCCCACCAGAATTTCTTCAAAATCTCTCCGGTTCGATTCAAGCCGGCAGGTCACATCCCAGATGCCATCCTCATGTTCCTGTAACTGAAACTCATACCTGCGGCCATAGGTATTCAGTTTACTTTCCGGGTCGCCGTTTTTGATCTCACCTGTCCACCACCAGCTGATGTTACTGGCAACATAAGGGCCAAATTCAACATCCTGGCTGTACTTAAATCCCTCCAGTCCATTCACCTGGTAGCTCACTGTTTTATCACCCGATTCCGGGATCACCATTCTTGTTGATGTGCAACCGGTTAAGAAAAGCGCTCCTGCAAGCATTAAAGGGAGCATCTGTGAGAAGTGATTATATGTGACTTGTGCAAACATTGTCGTAGAAAATTGAAGAACCCCTGTTTTAACCCTTGCGCCAAACCCGAGAAAATTATTCACAGTTTCTGCGCAACAGGTAATAATGAAATCAACGATATTTGCGAAAAATTGTTACATAAAATCACACAGCGAAAAAAAAAATCATCACCCATCACCCATCACCCATCACCCCAAGACCCCAAGTACTCAAGAGCTCAAGAGCTTATGAGCTTTTAAGCTTTTGTGCCGCTTTCCTGGCAAAATAGGTCGCGATCAGATCCGCCCCCGCCCTTTTAAACGCAATCAGGCTCTCGAGCATGGCCTGTTCTTCGTCCAGCCATCCTTTTTCTGCCGCCGCTTTGATCATGGCATATTCGCCGCTCACATGGTATACGGCCACGGGTACATCCACCGCTTCGCGCACAGCCCTCACCACATCCAGATAGGGCAGGCCCGGTTTTACCATCACTATGTCGGCCCCTTCGGCTTCATCGGTCATGGCCTCACGAACGGCCTCCCGAACATTGCGCGGATCCATCTGATAGGTTTTCTTGTCCCCGAAACCCGGTGCCGAATCGAGGGCGTCGCGGAACGGCCCGTAAAAAACAGATGCATACTTGGCGCTGTAGGCCATTATGCCCGTATCGGGGAAACCTCCATTCTCCAGGGCTTCCCTGATGGCACCGATCCGCCCGTCCATCATGTCGGATGGGGCAACGAAGTTCGCACCGGCCTCAGCATGACTTACCGACATCCGGGCCAGTACCTCAACCGTGGCATCGTTCAGAATGCGCCCGTCCTCCACAATACCGTCGTGCCCGAACGACGAGTAGGGATCGAGCGCCACATCCGTCATCACAACCATCTCCGGTATTGCCTTGCGGATTGCCTGTACCGACCGCTGCATGAGTCCGCCGGAATTCAGGGCTTCGGTGCCGCTGTTGTCTTTCAGTTCATCGGGCACCTTCACGAACAGCAGCACGCTTCTGATCCCCGCATCCTGCAGAGATTTCACCTCGTCAATGGCCAGATCCACCGAATAACGGAAATAGTCGGGCATGGAAAGGATTGGCTCTTTTACCTTTTTCCCTTCGGTTATAAAAACCGGGGCGATAAAATCGGATGGATGCAGGCGGTGTTCGGCCACCATCTCCCTTATCGAAGGTGACGTTCGCAGCCTTCTGCCGCGTGCGTAGGGGAAATTCATGGGTATTCGGTTTATTTGATAATCGAACCGAATATACGATATAGGCGGCTTATTTATTTATCTTCCCACTTTAACCCTGTAACCCAAAACAGTTGAACCATGCCCGATTCTAAAATGCCTTTTATATTGATCATCACCATTTTACTGATTCTTTCAGCCTGTGAGCGGAATACCACGGCGGAGCCTGAAAGCGGATCGTGGGCTGCGGCGTTGAAGAACGGAAGCGGGCAGCTTACCGCATTCTATGTGCCTGCCGGGGGATTTGCCTGGCACGATGGTGAGCGGCTGACCGGCGTTACTGTTGATATTCTCCGCAAATTCGCCGGCTGGGCTGAAGATCATTATGGCGTGGCTGTCGATCTCGATTTCCGGGCTGAAGATGACTTCAGAACTTTCATGCAGACTGTTGTTGACGCCGGCGAAGGTGTGATCGGATTCGCGAATGTGACCATAACTGAAGAACGGAAAGAGATCATGCAGTTCAGTCCGCCCTATATGCACAATATTGCTGTGCTTATCAGCCATGATAGCCGGCCGGCCCTTGAGCGTTTAGAAGATTTCGGGGTGGTTTTCTCCGGGCTTACCGCCCTTGCATTTGAAGGTACGCTGCACGAGACCAGGCTCCGGAAACTTGCCGGTGACTGGTACCCCGGCATGCCGGTTGAGTACGCGCACTCCAATGCGGAAATCATCGAAAAAACGGCATCAGGCGATACCTATGTGGCCTATGTGGATGTGTACAACTACTGGCGGGCCATTGAGGCTGGTGCACCGCTAAAGCGGCATACAATCGGGGATGAAGCGGCCGAACAGTTCGGCTACATCCTGCCGCACGGCAGTGACTGGGGCCCTGTTCTTCACGAGTTTTTTGCACACGACGGGGGCTTTCTGAACAGCGAAACCTATCGCAGCATAATGGAAGAGCATCTGGGGCCCGGGCTGGCTGAATTGCTGATACCCTGAAAAGCCGTTTGGTATTATTTATGTGTATTCCGGATAAACAAGTTCCGGTAATGGCAGGTAATCCAAAAAAAAACCCGGCACACATTGTATGCCGGGTGAATTCGTCATAAACGAAATGGTATCAGAACTATCTGCGGTATCCGCCACGGTCGCGGTCACGGTCGCCGCCGCCACCGCCGCCACCACGATTACGGTCGAAAGAACGCTGTGGGCGATCTTCGCGCGGACGAGCTTCATTAACTATGAGATTGCGTTGCATGAATTCTGTTTCATGCAGTTCTTCAATCGCACGGTTTGCTTCATCGTCGTTATCGAATTCGATAAAAGCGAATCCTTTAGAACGGCCGGTGAATTTGTCGCTGATTACATTAACAGAAGAAACAGTTCCAAATTGTGAAAAAAGTTCTTCCAGATCTTGTTCTCTGCACTGGTAGCTGAGATTTCCTACGTAGAGTTTCATTGAGATAATTGTCTATTAGAGATTGTGTTTGTAAGAAGTCGGCTAACGGCAGATCACTGGCGGGAAAGAGATTCACGGAACAGAAACTGGGAAGCCTATCTTAACAATCAAGTTACGAATAGTTTTCTGATAAAAAAAAATATCTGCCCTCAACTTTTTAAGAAAGCAATTGATTATTAATAATCTGCACATAATTCACGGCATATTAAGACGATCATATCACCTCAGTATATCTTCAAGCTCAAGGGAGGCGTCGCTTTTTTCATCCCGGTATTTCACGATAAGGGCACATGCCGCCTGCAGACCGTTTTCGCGTGCCCAGGCTAATCGGCTGTTTAACGGTCGGCTTCCCGCAACAACCACTGCATTTTCGGGGATTGGCTCACCCGGGGCCAGGCGTCGTTCACGTACGCAATCGTATACGGGTATGCCCCGCGACAGCACTACGCCCGGGGCCACAACAGCCCTCCGCGATACCTGAACACCCTCCACAATTACAGTACCGGCCCCAATAAAGGCCTCATCCTCAACAACAACGGGTACCTGCCCAACCGGCTCAAGCACACCGCCAATCTGCACCCCTGCCGACAGGTGAACCCTTTTGCCGATCTGGGCGCATGATCCTACCAGAACATGCGAATCGATCATGGTACCCTCATCCACAAATGCGCCGATGTTTATATAGGATGGGGGCATGATAATGACGCCCTCCGCCACATGGCATCCGCGCCTCACCGAAGTGCCGCCCGGTACAACGCGTATGCCTTGCCCGGCAGCGAACCGGCGCGGCAGCAGGTTGTGTTTGTCAACAAAACCGTTGTGTTCTACCAGCTTTCCGGCCCTGAATGCGTCCAGTATGGCCTCTTTCACCCCGCTGTTGGCCGCCCAGTGCCCGTCAACTTTTTGGGCGCTGCGAATTTCGCCCGTTTCCAGCTTATTGAGAATTATTTCCCAGGTACTCATAACATCATCAAATTTTAACGGCCGGGGTTAACGCGATTGGCTTGATCGCATGGAAGTGATTCCGGTCAGGCCCGATCATTCCGTGTGTTTTCATGCTTTTTCCGTTTCCATCACAAAATACGCACTGTGGGCCTGAAACCATGTACTCACATTTTCAGATGCATCCGTTATTTCCTGTAATGAACCCATATCTGAATGGTGCAGCGGCGGCTTCAGCTCAGGCGAGCCGATCCGGCCGAGTGAAGCCAGCAGGCTTTTTACCGGTACCGGATTGGATGCCGTGAACAGCGAATCGCTCACCGTTCTCCACATACCGATATCGAGCTGCCTGAGCTGAAAATCGAGTGCCATGCGGGTGTACAGCCTGGTTTCGCGGGGCCAGGCATTGGATGCAACGGAAACCAGGCCCGCTGCTCCCAGAGGGGCAAATTCGGGCATCATGGCATCATCACCGCTGAACACCAGCCCTTTCCCGGCCGCTTCACGGTACCGCCTGAATTGCGACGGCGATCCGCTGGCCTCCTTTATCGCCCAGAATGCGGGATGGTCATTCAGCCGCTCTACCGCCTCAAGGCTCAGGGAACAGGCACTCCTGCCGGGCACATTGTAAAGCATCACCGGCCGCGTCGACCTGTCCATCAGGGTTTTGAACCAGTGGTACTGCCCGTTCGGGCCCGGCTTGGCATAAATCGGCGTTACCATCAGGTATGCATCCACAGGCTGTGTCTCCAGGAAAGCCATCCAGTTCAATGCCGACTCCATATTATGGCCGCCCACACCGGCCATAACGGGTACGTTCAGCTTCATGGAAGCCGTGAATTCAACAATAAGCCGCTTCTCCGCATCTGTCAGGTTCAATGCCTCCCCCGTACTTCCGAGTATGAGGATGCCGTTGCCGGCCTGTTCCTGTTCGAGCAGCAGGCGTCGGAGGTCAGTCTCCGATACCCGGCCATAGTCATCGAGCGGTGTAATCAGGGCTGTCCACAGTATATTATCGGGTCGTTGAATAGGTGTAGTCATTATGGTCTCTCTTCATTTAATGGTGATGTGATCAGGTAGCGCTGTACGGTTTCACGGAATTCGTGCAGGCCCGGGGCCAGATCCGGCTTGCCGGTACACAACTGTTCTGCGGCCCATAAGGCCCCCTCAGCGAACAGTTTGCGGTCGAGTGCCTCATGCGTGAGACTTATTTTTTCATGGGATGTGGTAAGGGTGAGCGTATGCAGCCCGGTCACGTCGCCGGTCCTTTCTGAAGTGATGTGTACCTCCCTGCCCAGCCATTCCTTCCATGACAGGGCTGTGCCGCTGGGGCTGTCCTTTTTTGATGTGTGATGAACTTCGTGCAGTTCATAGCGGGCGCCTTGCAGCAGTGCTTCCGCATCGCGCAGCGCATGAATCATGGTGTACACCAGGTTCATACCAAGGCTGAAATTGCTTCCGCTGATCCAGGTCAGGCCTTTTCCGGCAAGCTCACGCGAGAAAGCAGTGCGCCCGCCCGGCCAGGTGAAACCGGTGCTTCCCGTTACCACCGGCACACCGGAGGCGATCAGATCGGGGATGTACGCCATAAAAGCGTCGCCTGGCAGAAAACTGACGATGCAGTCATGGTGCTCAAGCAACGATGCCGACGGCCTGCGGGCCCGGTCAAAAACGGATACGGTATGGCCCGGTCTGCTCTCCGCCAGCTCAATAAGAAGACGGCCGGTTTTTCCTTTTCCAAGCAGGGCTATTTTCATAAGCCTGCCCCAGAAATGATGTTAAATCCCGCAGGCCCGCCCGGAAAGGTGTGTGATCTGATCGCACGGCTGCGCCGGCCGGGCATCACGGGTGCGCTCACGGCATATTCGCCGGCAAGTAATTCGCCGGCAGGTAAAAGGTCTGGTTTTTGCATTCGTCTCCGGAATTTTCAGGTACAGTAAAAACAGTTTACCCGAAAAGATGGAGCAGGATACGCCCTCACGGAAAGGTTCTGTGGAGAAAATGAAGGCGAAAAGCTTTTGAGGAGCCAATCACCCAAAGCGCTCCACGAAAGCCTTTACAGGAAAGACGAATCGTGACAGTCCCGGGGATTCAGCCCACGGAACCAACACATACAGCGGTCATTCACCGTCTGTGTTTCGGCAGGAAGTCCCATTGCCACCGGTCATCGGCACTCTTAAAAAACAAGAGCATGACACCTACCGGTGGGTACCTGACTTCTGCACCTCTTCAGGTCAGCTCAATAATATCAATATAAAAGACGGGATACAATGATTTTTTTTATGACATACAGCTATCGAACTATCACCCACAGCGACAGCCCGAACTCCCCTGATAACCAATCATTACAGCATCAATGACATATGATACAGCAAGTCTGGTGACCGGGTATTCGATTTGCCAGACTACTACTTCCATTTTGAAAAATTGACGTTTTTAGCTACGTTGGATTTACATCTGTACAGATTCCAATAACCAATGAGCATTACTCAACTGAAAACAGCCAAACTCGAACAAGCCTGTGAAGACTTCC
>RECM01000019.1 GCA_007694035.1 Balneolaceae bacterium | reverse complement strand
ACAAGCGTATCCAGCAAATTTGCTGATTCCAGTGCCGCAGCATCCGGAATGAATACAAACTGCAAAAAGTCATAGGTTCCGGCCACATCTTCAGGCAGCACATTAACCGGATTTGATTTGTCGCAATTCGTTAAAGACATGGCACCAACTGCAAACAGTATTGCGAGAAGGGTTATTCTGAAGGTTGTATATGTTACTTGCATTTAGGTATCCAGTGAGGTATTAATGTTATGGAATGATGACAGGTCCGGAAGAAAACCGGCGATGGTGCATAAGCTATTTCTCCCTTTTTTCAGTCGGATGTGTACCAGTTCAACTGCAAACCTGCTAAGCGGCACAGTCAAAAATGTCGGGCTTAACGGCCTGATGCTAAACGTCCGATCGTTTTGAAACCCATTTAAATAGTGATCGATTTGAATATATATCGATGCAACATCACTTTGTAATATACGGGAAAAGTACATCTTTTAGAAGTACTAATAGACCTTTTTGAGATAGTTATACTGATACAAATTAAAAAATACCTATTCCATTTCTTACCAATACTTTAATTTTGAACGGATTTAATACTCAGTTAGTGTCGATACCCGGTCCCGTCGCCGGCACTTTTTTTTGACCTTTATGAGCAGATGATTCGGGAACTGTTCTGGCTTGTGGACCGATCAGCCGTAAACCTGTCTACCCAATTCCGCATCCTTACCTAACGGTATTATTGAGGCGGCTGACGTACCTGCGTGGGGGACCGGCCCAATTGCAGGCCCCGATCCGGTAGTCGAAACCACCCGGCTCTCATATTGAAACAACACCGATTCCATGGAGCCTTTATGACACCAGCCGGCCTGGCATTTTTCACCCGGCCATCAACCGGGCCGGCACGAAACGTTTGGTAGGTTCAATGGATTTGACAAATCAATGGCACATCTCACCACCCGTCAGGTCGGGGCTGATGAACGGGATACCCAATGACAGGCCCCTCAGAATGAGCAATACGGCCACCAATGCCGCACCTACCGGGATGAATTTCGTGAGACGGCGCCTGGCTTCAGGTTTCAGCCAGCCGGGTGCCAGCGACAGGGCCATCATCATTGGGATGGTGCCCAGGCCAAACAGGCCCATGTAGAGCACGCTGTTGAGCAGCGAACCCGCCGCAGCCGATCCTGCCAGGGCCAGGTACACGAGCCCGCAGGGCAGGAAGCCGTTCAGCAGGCCAAGCGAAAACAACGACCCGTTGCCTGGCGACTTCAGCAGGCGCCCGAACAGGCTGCGGAAGTAACCGGACCGGAAAACCGTACTCGTTGAAAAGAATCGCGTTCTGAATATGAGCATCAGCAGGATTACGGTGCCGGCGAATACCGACAGCCCGCCCTGGTAACCGGCCAGCGCCGCCCCAAGGCCAAGCAGGCCCGCCGCCACTCCCATCAGCATGTAGGTGAGGGTGCGCCCGGTGTTGTACAACAAACGGCCGGACACGAGCGCCAGGCCCCTGCGGTCGCTGCCCGGCAGAGCCACGGCAATAGGCCCGCACATTCCGGCACAGTGGGCACTTCCCAGCAAGCCAAACAGAAACCCGGTCCATAAAATATCCATAGGTGCTACCTCTCAATGTAATTTGAACAACTCAACATCTTTTAATCACTGCCCTGTAAGCATCATCGCAGGTATGGCGGCCGGTTCCGGGGCGGGATCCGGACGCATGTACTGCCAAATTGCCGGCAATGCATTTTCGTAAACTGATTTCCATTTACTCCCTCCGGTGATTCCGGCAAATCCGGATCACTTATCCGCAAGCCTAAAGGGTGAGCTCATTCTGCCAGTAGTACTCTTCGCCGCCGGCATCCCAGCGTACTTTCATGATCCAGTGGCCGTACTGCATACCCTGAACGTGAATCGACTGCCATCCAAGGGAATCGGCAGCAATTTCCACTTCCCGGTCGAGGCGGAAATCGGAGGGCCGGAACAGATGGATGTGCCCGCTGATGCCACTTCTTGCGTGCTCACCGGGAAAGTAAACGTTCAGCTTCGCCCCGTCGGAACTCAATTCAAAACGGACAGGCTCCGCAAGCGCCATGGTGCGCGACAAGCGGTCGATCTGGTCCTGATACTGAAGTGTACTTTCATAATAATCCACTTTCTCGAGGTTAACGGGCACCGTAAAGGTAAAAAAGACAAAAGCGAGGGTGCCACCCACAAAAATAAGATATCCGATTATGATGCCAATCGGCCATGCCATGCCTGCGTTTTTTTTCTCGCTGCTGTTTGGTTCGCTCGTGTTACTGTTGATGTTACTCATCCTGTTACCGGTTTTATGTGTGTGATTGAAATTTAATTGACCCTGTTACGGATTCTGCGGCCCGATGAACATGGACCGGGTGGTATGGATCAGCTCCCCGTTGGCGAAGAGCCCGAATTCGATGGGCGTTCTGTTTGGTTCCATGTCGTTCCTGTTCAGAAATACCATGAACCGCCCTTCCGTTCTGTCGTGAGGGCCAACACTTACCAGTTCACCAAGCAGATGGATATCGCCTGCCGGTTCAAGAAGCCTGATTTCAACGGGTATATCCTGCAGGGTTTTGTTAAACACCTTATAGTTGTAAAAATTGGAATAGCCGCCATCGGGCAGTTCATTGAATGTGCGGCCGGGTTCACGAAGAATCAGGGCCTCGGCCTGATGACGCGTAACGAGGAAATAGGTGAAAAGTGAGAATACTATTGCGAAAATAACCGAATAACCGACAATTCTCGGGGTAAACAGTTTGTTCTGCACCCCCTCTTTCACACCGTTGTACGACGCATACCGCACCAGCCCCTTCGGCCGGCCCGTTTTCACCATTATCTCGTCGCATGCGTCGATACAGGCCGTACAGTTAACGCACTCGAGCTGTATTCCGTCGCGGATGTCGATGCCGGTCGGGCAAACTTTTACGCACTGATAACAGTCGATGCAGTCGCCGTACGATTTGGCCGGATCCAGTTTATCGGTATTCGTGAAGAAGGTCGAACCATCGTCGAGTTTCTCCCGGTTCCGCTTGTTGAGCAGGGCACGGTCCTCACCCCTGCTGAAATCGTACGTAACCGCGATGCTGTTGTCATCAACAAGAACCGACTGTAACCGGCCGTAGGGACAAACCACCGTACATACCTGCTCCCTGAAACGGGCGAACACACCGAAAAACACAAAACTGAAGATGGTGATGGCTGCCAAACCGGGAATATGCTCACGCGGGTCGTCGGTAACGATCTGCCACAGGGCATCGGCACCAATGATGTAAGCCAGAAAAACGTTGGCAATGAGAAAGGACAGGCCGAAGAATATGCCGGTTTTCAGGGTTTTTTTAACGATTTTTTCTCGGTTCCAGGGACTGCGGTCCAGCCGTTTCTGATCCGGCGTATCGCCCTCAATCCAGTACTCGATCCTGCGGAACAGCATCTCCATAAAAATGGTCTGCGGGCAGACCCAGCCGCAGAAGAGCCGGCCGAAAACAGCTGTGAAAAGAACGATAAACACGATCAGGGCAATCATTCCGGCGGCAAAGATGAAAAAGTCCTGTGGCCAGAACACCATCCCGAACAGCACAAATTTCCGCTCCAGTATATTCAGCAGGATTATGGGCTGCCCGTTGATTTTAATAAAAGGGGCTGCGAACAGAAATCCGAGCAGAACATAGCTTAGAATTTTACGGGCGTTGTAGAGCCTTCCCGATGGTTTCCGGGGATAGAGCCAGTTGCGTTTTCCCTCAGATGTTATCGTCGATACTTTATCGCGATAAGCCTGTTCAGCATCGCCGGGGTCGATATTAATTGAGGGATCCATTACTGTTGCCTGTAAATTTTGCCGATTCTAAAAAAAAATGTCATACTGAGCGCTGGCCTGAGCTAAGCGAAGGCCGAAGTCGAAGTACGTGGAGGCTTGGAAAGCCTCCAAAAAGTGTGCCCATCGTACTGTGTCTGCCACGCGCGCAGTGTTGAACACTGCGCATGTGGTTCGACTTCGTTCCTCGCCCTTCGACTCCGCCCTTCGACTACAGCCTGCTGCGCAGGCTTGCGC
>RECM01000020.1 GCA_007694035.1 Balneolaceae bacterium | reverse complement strand
CATAAGACATAAGACACAAGACACAAGACATGAGACACAAGACATGAGACATGAGACATGAGACATGAGATTATATTACTTGGATCAACTCTGCGAAAAAAACAGATACAGAACATCATATTCTTTAAACCAAAATAACCCATGAATTACAAAGTATTGTTGCTTGACGGTGTGGATGCCGTTTGTGAAACCATTTTTAAAGAGCGTGGAATTGAAGCTGTAAATGCACCCACTCTCAAGGGAGAGGAACTGCTCAAAGAACTCCCGAAATACCACGGCATCGTCGTTCGCAGTGCCACCAAAGTGACCGCTGATCTGCTCAACCATGCGCCAGAGCTGAAGATTGTAGGACGGGCCGGCGTCGGTGTCGACAATGTGGACATTGACGAAGCTACCCGGCGGGGTATCCTGGTTATGAATACCCCCGACGGAAATACCATTTCAACGGCCGAACACACCTGCGCACTGATCCTGTCGCTTGCCCGGAATATACCGGATGCTGTACAGTCACTGAAAAACGGTGCCTGGGACCGCAAAAAATATATGGGCTCTGAACTCCAGGGCAAAACCCTTGGCATAATCGGGCTGGGGAAAATCGGGTCGACTGTCGCAAAGCGGATGAGGGCATTTGGCATGAAAATCTATGCTTACGATCCGTTCACTACGCACGAAAAGGCGGCCGAGATGGATGTACAGCTCTATGAGCTCGATGAAGTGCTCAAAGCAGCCGATTTCCTTACCGTACACACACCGCTCACCGAAAAAACCCGCGGGCTGGTCTCCCTTGCCAACAGAGACAAACTCAAAAAGGGTGTCCGCATGGTGAACTGTGCCCGCGGCGGCATCTTCGAAGAGGCCGACCTGGTGCAGATGCTGGATGAGGGTATAATCGGAGGTGTAGCGCTGGATGTTTATACCGCCGAACCTCCAACCGAAGAGTTGTACAATATTTTGAAGCACCGGTCGGTAATTTGCACACCTCACCTGGGTGCATCCACCGAAGAAGCGCAGGGAAAAGTGGCCGAGCAGATTGCTCAACAGATGGCCGACACATTCGAAAACAAAAGCTATATTGGCAGCCTCAACGGCAAATCAATTGCCCTGAGCATGAACAAAGAGGTTCAGCCTTTCCTCATAGTTGCCGAAAAACTTGGCTACTTCGCCTCCCAGATCGCGGCCGAAAATACGAATGCCCTCGATGTGGAATATTCAGGCACATGCGCTGAACACTCTGAGGTTCTCACCGACTCGGTGCTGAAAGGTTTCCTTACCAATACATCGGAGAGCCCGGTAAACCTGATCAACGCACGGTTTCTGGCCGACAACAAGGGTGTAAAAATCCGTGAAGCCTCCAGCAGGACTACCCGCACGTACAACGATCTGATCACCATTACCATAAGTGAGCCTGCCGATTACAGACGTTTCTCGGCAACCCCTTTCGGTGAGAGTGATTTCCGGATAGTAGAGATCGACGGCTTTAAAATTGAGCAGCAACTCGCCGGCGAGATGATCATCTACAGCAATATAGACCGGCCTGGTATGCTGGCCGCCGTCAGTTCGGCGCTGGCTGCAAAAAACATCAACATCGCCTCTCTCAGCCTGGGACGCGAGAAAAAAGATTCGCGTGCCGTTACCGTGGTGACCGTTGATAAAAAACTAACAGCACAGGATGTTCAGGAAATTGATAAGATCGAGGGCGTTGAGAAGGTCAGGTATATCAGCCTCTGATGGGGGGAAGGTGGGAGTGTGACGCAAGACATTAGACGCAAGATACAAGACACAAGACACAAGACCGGGGATTCTGCTGTGGGCAGGGATCTCAGACCATGGGAATTTTTGATGAGACTTTAAAGTCTCATCGATCGGGCGGGCACTGTGTTAAAGATTAATTGATTCCGATAGTGAGGCGAGGCTTAAGCCTCGCCTCATCGTATTATTAGTATAATCAATTACTTGAAGCAAAATCAAGTCTCATGTCTTGTGTCTTGCGTCTCCTTTACTCCAGCACAACCCGCTCGTCATTCGGGTGGCGGACCTGGTAACTGAACCTGACCGTCTTCGACTGGTTAGACCCGACGTCCAGTAACCACACCAGTTCGCCCGTCTCCGCATTCAAGGCAGCCCCGCCGGCATCCGACAGATCCACACTAATCTCCCTCCTGTTCGATACCGGTATCTGATCGGTCAGTCTGATGGTTACCGGATGGCGCTTGGTATTTCGGACCTCAATATCCCAGGTCAGTGTCTGGGTAACCCGGCCGCCCAGGAAACTGCGGGATGAATACTGGTCGACTTTTTTCCGGTCGATGATGATACCCTCATCAACCCCCAGGTTCAGTGCCAGCGTATCGGTAAGTACCGATGGATTGATACGCGAGTTGCCAAGGTAGGTACTCCCCAGGAACAGGTTAGCCCTGCCATTGAGAAGATTCAGCCGCTCCCAGTCGCTGATACGGGCCTGAAGCCATACTTTTTCCTCAATCTTCGGGATGGCCAGGTAGGTGTAGTGGGCATCCAGGTCATATTCGGTAATTACCACCTGCTGCTCCTCACCGTCGCCTGTAACCGTGTAGCGTGCGGGAACCTCAAAATTGAACGACAACGGTGTATCCATCACTACCGGTGCCGGCCTTGCGGGCTGGATTAAAGATAAGCCGCTCACCACAACCTCATTCATGGCAACATTCGCGGAATTCATCGCAACGGTGAGCACATTGCTGTTTACCGGTACCCTCTGTGTTTCATACCCTATGAACCGCACTTCCAGCTCCGTAACAGCAGAGGGTACCTGCAGGCTGAAAAATCCCTGAGCATTGGTTACTGTGCCCCCGCTCGTGCCGGGTATAATGACATTCGCCCCGGTAAGCGGTTCATTGGTGGATGCATCCACCACAATACCCGACAGCCGCATTTCGGTACCGTCCCTCACCAGACGGCGGGTTTCCTGCACCGACGAGAGTGTACCCGCTCCCCGCAACGTCCGTGGGAAATCGATGCGCCACGGATTGAGCACAGGGCTCTGCTGCCCCTGAAGCGGGCCCGATGAGGAGAGATAGATTTCCACGTTGTCCCAGCTCTCACCGGTCCGTTGCGAAATGCCCGCCTTGTACTGAAGTTTAAGCGGACTGTTGACATCGTGAACCCGCACGTCATAGACCGGCAGCCACTGTGCATCGCCAGAAAAATAACTGACCCGAACATTGCCAGTCATTTCTACCGGTGAATCGAGCAACACCTTCACCTCGGTCACCGGTTCGCGTTGGGTGCGCCGCTGGCCGGCAAGCTGGTTATTCACGCGTAGCAGTTCCTCGTTCAGATCCGCTATTTCCCGGCGTATCTCCAGCCGTTTTGTACTGATTTCGGTCAGCCGCTGCCGATAGAAATCCATCACATCCCGCAGGTACAGAATTCCGGAGAGCTGGGAACTGCCATCGATCCTCCTGTTCTCCCTGAGTGCCTCTTCTTCCTCATTCAGTACATATACCAGGTTTTCCTGAAAAGCAATTTTCAACTCAAGATCCCTCTTCTGCCGGTTGAGCCTTTCGGTTTCCACTGATGCTGCCGGCGACTGTAAAAAATTGACGGCGGGAATGACAGACATCACAGTAACATTTCCATCCACCGAAACAGTGATGCTTTCCGGATCGATGTTTCCCTGAAGCGGGGTGATCAACACTTCATTTGTGCCGCGGACCAGCCTTACTGAAGCGATGCGCTCAATCCGTACGCCCGACGGATATACTGTTACGCGGTTAACGGTCGACCCCGTTGTTATTTCTGCCGTTGTACCGCTGAGGGCGGCCGGCGCGGCCATAACCGGCGGATTGGTAATCAGCAGAAGGGCAAGTACTAGTGCGGTCATATCGGTGGTCTAATTAATAAGTGGTCTCAATTTTTGTATTTCTACGTTCAATCCCAAACAGAAATTGTCTGATCATCCTGTAACCGGGTCCTATCCGGATTCTTTTCAGGCACTCTTCGGATCCTGTTCGGGTCTTTTTCAGATCCTGTTCAGGCACTATACGGATTCTGTTCGGGTTCTGTTCAGGCACTCTTCAGATCCTGTTC
>RECM01000073.1 GCA_007694035.1 Balneolaceae bacterium | reverse complement strand
AATCGTAACCATCAAATGTTTGACTTGCGAACGGAAGTACTGGAAGTTGGAGATGATTATGTGAAGGCGCGACGGGATAGAATTCAATTCAGCGATGAATTGGAAGGGGCGTATCAGACAATGTTTGGGTACGGAATATCGGGTTACAAAACGTTCTATCGATATATAGAAACAGGTATTACATCTGAACTCGGTTTGGATATATCGCACAGTGACGAAGGCGAGCATGTAGTATTTACTGTTTCTGTTAGTAAGTAGCTTCGGACCGGCACGTGCTGCCACTTCTCAGTTACTCAAATTACGCAGCCCGAAATCAGAATCACAGGAACTGAGTCCGCTATGAAAAATTTCCTTGTCTGCTCAGCTGGCATTTTCGTGCTTATGACAATAATAAATCTGCCTTTCCACGCTCAAACAGCGGAGTGGCTGAATTACACATCCGGCTCTCATTGCCGGAGCAGACACACATAAGGCTGGCCGTGTACAACGTGATCGGCCAGCACGTGACCCTGCTCGTCGATGAAATCAGGTCGCCCGGTTTGCATCACGCCACCTTCAACGCCACCGGGCTGGCAAGCGGCCTGTATATCTGCAGGCTTGAGGCAGCAGGCCATACCGAAAGCCGGCTGATGATGTTTGTGAAGTAGCCTGGCTGGTGCTCAGAAGCAGAGATCATGGATAACCGGCAGCGATCCTAACTATCGACGGGGTTTCCCGGGCGAATACCTGGAAACCGAACGAAAATATGGATATTCAGCTTTGTAACAGGTATACTGTTGCTTTGGGCAACTTATTGCCCTGCAATACTGTTCATCAGATCTGCACACCTGAAAGCCAGCGAAACATACCACTTACAAATAGCCATTGAACTACCTGTTTCATATTGTTTTAATCCTGAACGCCCTGTTTTTTTTATTCTACGGCTTACAGTGTTTCACCTCGCCGTTCATGGCTGAGGAGTTCAGGCGTTTTGGTCTGCCCGATTCACAGCGTATCCTAACCGGGGTCCTTCAGCTTCTGGGCGCTGCCGGTTTACTAGCCGGCCTTATCGTCCCTGCACTCGGGGCACTGGCATCAACCGGGTTAGCCATGATGATGCTGGTTGCCTTTGCGGTACGTATGAAGATAAAAGACGGCCTGGCCCAGTCGGTCCCCTCGCTGGTCTTTATGCTTATCAATGCCTTTCTGGCCCTGTTTTTCTTCCGTCTTCTATAATTCAGACGCTTTTACAGAAATGTAATCACCAGCGACAACACCAAAAAGGTGAAAGCGGGAAATGACTTTTTCAGAGGGTCACCAATTTTGAAGTGCATGGATACGGCACCGAGCATCAGTATTGCGATTCCATACGCTGCATAGTGTTCCATTTGTGGATCGTAAATCGAATACAAAAGCAGAAGGGCAAGAATGACCTTCAGGGTGCCGACCACCCACATAACCCAAATTGGAAGGCCATAAGCTTTAAATTCCTCCACAATTGATCTGGCATCACCACCCCGCCAGGGTGTTGCCTTTTGCGACCGGACGAGCCAGACGTTCAGAATGCTCAATCCGACAATTAATTTTAATGCGATCTCCAGATATTCCATATTTCACCAGACTTTTGGGTAAAAATTATTGGTTGTTCATAATGTAACCAAAGTGCTGATGAAAACGATTGAATGCAACAGGAAAATGTGGTTTCCGACACACCGGCTTTACTCGCAGAACCGCAAAACGCTATGCTTGTTCTACCATCCATTTCATGACTGTCCATCATCTAAGTTGACGTTAAACCGGGACTAATTGATTTCCAGCTTTTCATTCCTGATTATATACAGCTACTAAACTAATCCAATATTATATGACCGTATAATATGACCGTGAAAAGTATTCAGATCATATTATATACTCATAGATTGTAAGAACTTCCCCCAACCTTCTCCCGCATTATGAAAATCCTCATCTCATTAATAATCCTTGCATGGTTTCCTGCCCTTCCGCCAACTGTAAGGGCGGCTGAAGCACCATCATCCCTTCAATCCGAAGAACAACCGCGCGGTCTGCCGCTTCCGGAGCGCCCTGCCGATGCCCCCACCGGCTCCCAGCTTGAGCAGCAACTGCGAAACCTGTCGCTGCAGAACCGTGAAAATGCCATCTATAGCGAAATCATGTCGGGCAACATCCCGGATTTTCTGCGTGAAATGGTTGAGGTGAACACCACGCGCACCATCAACGGTACCGGATACACCCTGCAGTACCATGTGCTGCCCGACTACCTGGCCCTGGGCAGCAATGACGACTACTTCCTGATGCCCATGACCCCGTTGCTGGCACAGCGGCTCTGCAATGCGCTGAGCTGCAGCCTTCCCACCAGGCGGATGGTCGACCAGATCTGGCAGGCCGCGCCACTGAAACTCTCACCGCAGCCCATTCCGCCGAGCGACCAGATGACCACCATCCCGGTCATGTACACGCATCATCAGATGGTGCTGGAACAGCGGGAGGGGGTCCTCGAAGCGCATCCCCAGGGAACCCTTGTCGGCGGTCATAAGAAGGATGTGATTGTTTCGAACCGCATCTACAACCAGCCCCCGCCGGGACGTGTTGTGATCTATGGGTGGCATAACCCGAACGGAAGTCCCATCCAGCCCGTATACAGCGGCCACTCTGAAACCTATGCCGATTACAGTCACGGTATTCGGGCCGTATGCGATACGGTGATTGTAAACGGTGAACCGGCTGCCATAAGAGACATCCTCCGCCACCCCGAACTCCATGAACTGCTGAGCGACGAGGGGCCCATCGAATTTCCGTTTTATCCGCTGGAGACCACTTTGCGAACGCCGGATGCGTGGGGGGTCAGGCGCACCCAAGAAGGCAATCTGCAACTGGTTATGCCCGAAGTGCCGGATGCCACCTCTTACCGCGTGCACCTCGGCGATGACGGCCGCAACTTCAGCCGGGTACAGAACTTCCAGCCCGGCGATGCATTTATTCTGGATGCATCCGAGCCGGAAACCCCTGTATACCTGCGCCTGCAGGTGGTGTCGGACCATGCCGGACCCTATTCCGAAGTGCTTGCCGGATTCCCCTCCGCATCGCCTCCCCGGCTGCTGCTGGTGAACGGGTTCGACCGCCCCATCTCCGGAAATACGCGGGATTTTGTGCGGCATTACATTCCTGAGGTCATTGCACACGGCCACGGATTTGACAGCGCCACCAACGAAGCCGTAGCAGATGGCCTCATCCTTCTGGATGCCTATGATGCCGTACTCTGGATTCTGGGGGCCGAAAGTACTGCAGACGAAACATTCTCATCGGCCGAACAGGCGCGTGTTCAGCACTATCTGGATGGGGGCGGGAGCCTGTTTGTGAGCGGTTCGGAAATCGGATGGGACCTTGACCACCGGGGATCTGCCGCTGACCGGGCATTTATTCACAATTACCTGAAATCGGCCTATATGGCAGATGCGCCCGGCAACCAGCGCGACACCTGGTACCAGGCAGAAGGCGCTGCCGATGGCCCCTTTTCTGCGTTCAGCACAATTATGTTCGACAATGGTACTCAGGGAACCTGGAACGTGAGCTGGCCGGATGTGCTGAGCGGAATCAGCGGCGGAGAGATCCTGATGCGGTACACCGGCGCCCCGGCGCCCAATGGTGCGGCCACGGGGTACAAAGGGAGCTTTCCCGGCAGTACAGCGGGTACCGAAGGTGTAGTCCTGGTATTGGGATTCCCCTTCGAGACCGTCTATCCGGCGGGTACCCGACAGGAGCTTATGGGTGAAATTCTCACTTTTTTGCTGGATCCAGTAGCCAGTAGTATAGAGACCGGGCCAAATCTGGGCCAGCGCCCCATTACCTTACGGCTTGAGCCCAACTACCCCAATCCGTTCAATCATCAGACCAGGCTGCGCTACCACCTCCCCGAGAGCACGCATGTACACCTGGTGATATACAACGCCACGGGGCAGCATGTTCATGAACTGGTGAATGCAATGAACCAGGCCGGAACGCACGAAGTACGATGGGATGCGACAGGACTGGCCAGCGGGATGTACATCAGCGCCCTAACCGCGGGTGGACAAACCCTACACCGGTCGATGATGCTTTTAAAGTAATTTACGCATCAGCAGCAACCCTTCCTCCCGGCAAGTGGTAGCCATTCCGATGGTTTTTAGCACGCGGTTGGAGCGGTTGACTTTCTCACATATCTGGATGCTAACCGACCCGCTTCGGTTCTTGTTTTTGCGAATAAACATGGCCTGAATGTAGCCCGCATTACCCATATTCAAAAAATATTCCTTATAAATTATTGATAATATGAACCTCTGAATTCAAGCCTCGTCGACACGCACATAACAGGAATTGGGATAAATCTGAAATCACCGGTTTAAGCCCATAATTTCGGTAATATTTCAGTCATAACAGTAATATAACAAGCACCTTGCCGCATGCCGGATTCAACGTATGGCATCTTTGATGCAGGTGCTGGTACTGCCGGATTTTTCCCTTAATCAGCTCATTTCATCAATATCATTTTACGTGTAAGCACCTGACTGCCAACTGTAAGCCTGTACAAATAGACACCACTGGCAAGGGTTCCGGCATTGAAGCTCTGGCTGTAATTCCCGGCTGCCTTGTGGCCATCGAATAATACCGACAGACGCTGACCTGCTACAGAATAAACTTCCAGCATTACATTACCAGGTTCGGGCAGTTCATAGCGGATTACAGTTGCAGGGTTGAAAGGATTGGGATAATTCGGATATAATGCCAAACCAGATGGTAACCCGGAATACGGCAATGATGTAGATGGTGCCGGTTCAGGTGGCGTTATGAACAAAGTGTTATTAACCGCATCAAAATTATTGCTCACAGAGCCACCAGCCACAAAAATTCGTCCATCTTCAAGCAATACGGCGGGGGTACTCCTGAGCTGATACGTACTTAATGTGTGGTAATTTGATGATTTGGTGAGTGAGCCGTTCTCCAGATCCACAGTGAAAACAGCAATTTGATACGAACCAGTACCCATAACCACTGCCAGCAAGTATGCCCGGTTTTTGACATTGTCAATAACAGGCTGCCCTATGAAATAGTACGAATGGGAATCCGGCAACTCTGTGTCGAGCTCAACTGCTGCAATCTCTTTGCTCACCGGGTTAATGGTCACAAGCTTAAAGGATGTTACGCCAGGCCATGGCCGCAGCGCCATCCACAGGTAACTGCCGTTAGCCAGCAACTGATTGGACGTGAGCGCTTCCGAATTCATAATTGTCCACGCGGCTTCGCCAGGCACCAGGGAAGTGTGCAAGGTACTGATTTCACCATTCGATGGATTGTAAAGTTCAACCGGCATGTTTGACCACTCTCCATTGTGCCGAAAACCACCCATGAGCATGGCCTGTGCATCGCTGGTCGGGATCACAACGCCGTGGGACCTGCTTATGGAAAACGGGCCGATAGCCGAGAATGAATTGGTTTCCAGGTCGAATACTTCGCCATAGGTATGTGCATCGTTGTGCCTCCACCAGGCGCTTGCGATCATTACCTCGCCATTGCTGAGTACTGCAGAGCCCCCGCTCGCCCTGAATCGTACCATTTGCCCCACCTCGGTGAAAGTCATCTGTTCGGGATCAAAAATCTCGGTTTGAGCGTACCGTGGCACCCCCATATTGGCCGATCCTCCCGCAATCAGGTATCTGCCGTCATGCATTTTGGCAATTGCGGGTGAGGCATGTGTGTGGCGCATCTGATACGTTGCGAAGGAATCTGCGGCTGGAAAGTATATTTCAACACTGCCCAGAGAAGTAAAACCGGTCGTTATACCACCTATTAGGGCAACATTGCCATTGGGCAGCACAACGGCATGGTGCCACATCCTGGCTGCTGGCATTTCGGGCCCCTGCTCATAAACAGCTTCGGATGTGTTAAAATCCGCGGGTTGGTTATCATTGATCCGGTGCTGACCGGAGGTGACCTCAACAATCATTAACATGATTATGGTAAAGCAATATATAGGCAGATGATTTTTCATAATATAACCCAATCGAGTATAGTGGATATTTTGGTTCCTCAACGGGACAGAAATGTGCACAGCCAGGTTCAGTTGACGCCTGTTCTGGCGCGACCCGGCATTTGAGGAATGGTCTGAATTGATGATCAGAAGGAGCCATAATAAACCCGCTGCACCTTCACGAAAATGTTACAGCTTTATTGAATAATTTGGTTCTAATTTAGACAACAAACTCCAATTTTGCCCGTCAGAATGTGTTTTTTAATAAAAATTAATCTGGCAGAATTCAGATACCGTTCGTTCAGAATTTGCCGCAAAAGCAATGCAAACCCCGTTTGTCTATAGATGACCGCCCCGGTTTAAGCAGTAAATAAAAGGGAATAAAAGGCTTATGAAGTCCAACACGAGATAAGGAGGATAACCAGCAGAAGCAGGTATACAGAAACGGCAAAGTGAATGAACGACAGCGGGATTTTCTTTTTCAAAAATATGAATGCGGTTATGGGAAATATTTGAATAGCATGCAGACCCCAAAAATGGGCGATTCTCAAATCATAGGGGATTTTACCCCACTCTGTGAGGGGTAACCTTTCGGGTCGTCCGGATAAACTCAGCCGGACTCTTTTTTTTTCATTTTTTTAAATTCGGCCGGGCTTTTTCCTGTGTAGTTTTTAAAAAAGTCGTAGAAGGTGGATTTGGCACCGAATCCGCATTCATAAGCCAGACCCATAAGGCTCAGATGCGCATACCCTGGTTGGTTAATCCGTTCAATGAAAAGCCGGGTACGGTACTCGTTCACAATCGTATAGAAATTCTTCCCTATCACACGGTTCAGGGCACGCGAAATCTGCGGTGCCGGATATCCCGTGGCTTTGGCAAGATCGTTCAGCGTGAGATCAGGATTCAAACATAACGTACTGTTGTCAAGAACGTCGATAATCGTTTCGGCAATACTGTGAATAGCGGCTTCATTGGCAGCTGCCCCGGGAGGGCTGTTGACAAATGGCTGTGGTATCGGTTGTTGAAAAAGGCGGGCAAAGCGGACACCCATAAACCCGACAAAAAAGATGTAGCAGGTCATAAACAAACTGATGATCCCGAAAGTTAGCGAGTAATCAATCCTGCCTGCAGAAATAGTGAGTTCAACCACTACCCAGGTGATCAGGAAAAAAATCAGTGCAGCCGGCAGCCAGAGTTCCAGCCAGCGGTACACCATCCGCGACTGGTTGGAAAAACAGTCTTCAATCAACTTTTTCTTGCGGCGGATGAGCAGGAAAGACAGCACCGTATAGGTACCGGCGGTAATTGCGAAGTAACGCCCGTAAACAGCCAGTAGCTCTGATACTTCGCCATCAAAAACAATGAACCCGTAGCGCAGGTCAAAAGATGCCGGAGCAGCCCAATAATACCCCGGAAACACGGCGATAAATAGTAAAAACGGAAGGGCATGCAACCATTCTACCCGATGGATTTTATCGCGAAAGGAGTATTTCACGAACAGAAAGAGCAGTGGCGGAGTTTGTGGCCTGGCGGGGTTCATGTCCCGGCAGCCGGATCCGATACTACTCACATTGAAAGTTGACTCTTTTTCTTAACTTCAATGCGGGATTGCCCACTCTTATCAAGCACATAAATTCGTAATGTGCCGGGTTTGAACTATTTTCCGGGACCTGACACAAAACCAGCTCAATCCATTACCATGTTAAAACGTTTTACTATTGCGGCATTCCTTCTCATGCTTTTCGCCACCGGATTCACCAAATCCGATCCCTTCACCTCTGCATGGCTCAAGTGGGATGCCGGCGATTATACCAGTTCCCTCGAGGAGATGATAGCCATCCTCGACGGGCCCGACAGCGGGCTCTACTTCGAAGACATTGCACGGCTGACCGGTGAACTCTATCGTGTTGATGATATCGCAACCAATGGCAGCAACCCGGTATTCAGTCCCGATAACCGCCATTTCGCCTGGCAGGAATCCGGCGAATCCGGTGGAGTTATCAACATTGCGCGGGTCACTTCTGAAGGAATTGAACATCTTCATTCCATTGCGGGCAGCGATTTTCGTTTTTCTCCGGATGGAAAATACGGCATCTTTTTCCGCACCGTTATCACACCCCGCATGATGGAACTGCAGCAGGAGTTCACTGAAGCAAGGGAACATCGGAATTTCGAGCTGATGCGGCAAATCAGAAGCAACCAGTTGTATGAGCAGGCGCTGAATACCACCCTTCACCGGTTTGACCTGGAGACCGGCCTTGAAGCTGAAATTCCTGCAGGCGGGCTGATGTTCCGAAATCCGATATTCGGAGCAGACGGAACCCTCTGGTTTGCCGGCGCCGATCCTGACCGGCCGCAGCAAAGCGATATTTATATGATGAAACTGAGCGGTCAGCATCCGGAAAAAATCACGGCTGCTGCCGGCTATTTCGACAATCCGCTGCCTGTGCCGGGTACTCCCATGGTTCTCTATACATCATCTCCTGTATCAACATTTCCGGTTGCGCCGGGCACCGAGCGACACCGGTATGACACCGCACTGTCAGTTGTGCTGCACCACCTGCAGAACGGCGAAATTGCCCGCCGGGAGGGACAAAATCCTGTCATTTCCCGCGATGGCAGCCGGGTGGCATTTCTGTCGTCATCCGGGGGCAACAACCGGATTCTGAGCGCCGGAATTTCTGAACCGGCCCTGGCAGCCGATACCCTTGTTGCTGTAACCGATCCCATTCAAAATCCCGCACTTTCACCGGATGGATCCAAACTGGCATATATGGTTCGCAGCGGCATCAGCTGGAATATCAGCCTCGTGAACACAGAAACCGGCGAACATGACCGCCTTACGAACGACATCCAGCATGAGCTTTTTCCGCATTTCCTGGATGAAAACCGCGTGCTGGCCATGATGGGAGAATCGCGCCACCGGCGGTCGCACATCTATGATGTGAACACAAAAGATTTTTACCGGATGCTCCATAACAACACTATACGCACCGTTTCGATGGAGTATGAGTGGGAACCATCGGCCGACGGGAACTATCTGCTCGTTGTTGCCCAGCGCGACGGCAACACCATCAATCCGGACCGAGGGGTTTACCTGGTGCGTATCGGGCACAAAATTTCGAAAGAGGATCTGCGGTCCCTGCTCGAAAAAAACCTGGCCGATGAACGCGCACTACACGCCAAAGCACATGCGATGTTTGAGCCGATCCGCGATGAGGTACAGGCTGCGGTGGATGACGTGAATATGTCGCGCATGTACCGGTACCAGAAAGCCATGTATGATTTCGGTTCCAAGCACATCACACAGCCGGGCAACCACAAAGCGATAGAATACATCTATGAAACACTGAAATCGTTTGGCTATGAGCCGGAACTGCAGTGGTTCAATCCGTCGCCGGATATCGAAACGGCCAATGTGATTGCCACGCTCAAGGGCACCACACATCCGGAAGTCGTATATATTCTGAGCTCACATTTTGATTCGGTGCCGCTGAGCCCCGGTGCGGATGACAACACAAGCGGTACGGCCGTGCTTCTCGAAGCAGCCCGTATACTTGCGCAAAACCCGCAGCCTGCAACCATCATTTTCGCATCGCTCACAGCCGAGGAATCCGGCCTGCTGGGCGCCCGTGAATTTACGCGAAGGGCCGAAGAGACCGGCCTTTGGGCAATGGGGGTTATCAACAACGATATGATGGGCTGGACACGCCACCACCGCCTCGACAATACCATCCGCTTTTCCAACTATGGCATCCGCGATGTGCAGCATTCGGCCTCCATCCTGTTCAGCGACCTTATAACCTACGACTCGCGCTACTACCGGAACACCGATGCCCATGTGTTTTTCGATGTGTATGGTGATGTGATCGGCGGCATCGGTTCCTACCCGATTCTGGGCAATCCGAACTACCATCAGCCCACCGACCGGCTTGAAACCATCAATCACAACCTGCTTCGGGAAGTGGCAAAATCGGCCACCGCATCCCTGATGATGCTGGCCAATGCCCCATCCAAAATAACAGGACTTGAAACAGTCCCTCAGGACAGGAACAGCTGGCGAATCAGCTGGAACGCCTCGCCCGAGAACGATATTGACCATTACCTGGTGCGGTACACTGGTCAGAACGGAGATGATATCACCGTACAAGCCCGGAACACCAACATTACTGTGCGGGATGTTGCCGAAGATTCGCCCATCGCAGTAAAAGCCGTGAACAGCCGCGGAATCGAAGGGTGGGACTGGACGGTTCCGGATTAGCGGTCACTCCATTTCTGCCCCTGTAAAGTGCAGGCTTTACACAAAAGCACCTGAATGGTTGGTTGTGGACCCGATTCAGGATTTCAGTCTTAACGGGGCTTGGGAGCACTATTTTTGGCACTGCCTGTCAATTTAGCCAGCAGGGAAACGGCACCAAAAAGGCTGTCCTGGAGAAAATAGGGCAAACCGGACTTTTCAGGAATTTTCAGGACATGTAATTATGGGTAAATATATATTAATATTATATAATGATTGAAATAATTGATACTAAATACCCTGGCATTGCCCGGGAGGTTCTTTGGTATTTTCAACCTTATTCTTCAAGTCATTTATATATATCAATCTTCAGATTTATCAACCATTTCCCTGCGGTCGGCCGTAAGATAATTGCAGAGATGGTCTCTACCGTACGGAGTCCCCAAAGCGATACCGGAAAACACCGGTGTTATTATTATATACGTTCTGCAGCCGTTCTTCCCAACCGGACCGTTACGTTATTTTGTGGCCCGATCCACCCAAATAAAACGTGAAAAACATTTAAAAAGCGCTTTTTTTATGCGATATTTACAATAGAATAATCTTCCCACAAGAACCACCTATCCTAATCCCCAACAAAGCCATGGGTGAACCAAACGCAAACACGCTGGTGGCAGACGATCGCATCCGGAAAGCGGAAATCAACGGAAGGCGGATCGTAGGCAAGGCCGACATCGCCATGATCATGGACCGTTACCATTACTCCAACGATACCCGGTCTGTTATCGAAAAGGAAAACCTGCTGCCGGCCGGTGTGCTAACCCGCCTCCACTCCACTTTCCCGCAGCATTCGGGCATCCTGGATACCAGGGAATTCATGTTCACCGGCAAGCAGCACTACTCGGGCATGAAAGGTTTCCGCGAAATTGTCGCTGTGCTGGAACAGAACGGGATCGACATCGGCCACATCAGGGAACGCGAGCTTTTTATCGACGTCTACCGCTTCCTGGCCACCAGGCACGTACTGAACAAGATCAACTGGAACGACCCCCACAAGGACCCGCTCTTCCAGCTGGTCATCCCTCAGCCGGGCATGATCCGGGAGGATGTGGTCGGCGCTTACCTTGCCGCTGAAACCGCTGAACAGCGCCAGCAGGTGGTACGCGAACATCAGCAGCGCATCAATCCGCACGATGGCAAGCAACTGCTCAACAAGCCGTGGTACCAAAACGAGGACGGCGACCTGGAGATCCTGCGCGGAAGCCAGCACAAGTATCCTCCATGCCAGCTCATCTTCGACAAAACCACGCAGAGCTGCTTCGCCTTCTGCACCTACTGCTTCCGCCATGCACAGGTGCGCGGCGATGAGGATATGTTCGTGCAGGACGATATCAACCAGGTGCATGAGTACCTCAAAAAGCACCGGGAAGTCTCCGACATGCTTATTACGGGCGGTGACGCCGGGTACATCCCGCACAAGCGGCTTGCCGAATACGTGATGCCGCTGATACACGACGACGAGCTGATGCACGTGAAGACCCTTCGCCTGGGTTCGCGCGCGCTCACATTCCACCCGGAAATGATGCTGAGCAGCGATTACGACCCGTACCTGGAAATCTACCGCACGCTGTACGACAACGGCATCCAGGTCGTGTGGATGGCCCACTTCTCCACCCCGCGCGAGGTGCTCAACCCGTCAACCATCGCCGCCATCCGGCGCCTGCGGGCGAACGGCGTTACCATCCGCAGCCAGAGCCCAATCATGAACCACATCAGCCTGTTCAAGAATGAGCAGGGCAAGGTGGATGTGGACCGGTCGGCACAGAACTGGATCGACCTCGGGTTTGCACTCGGCATGCTGGGCGTCGGCTTCCACTCGATGTACTGCGCCCGGCCAACCGGCGAGCACCACTACTTCACTGCCCCGCTGGCCGATATCGAAAAAATCTTCAGCAAGGTCTACCGTACGCTGCCGTCGATCAACCGGCCGTCGCGCTACATCACCATGACCTCTTCGGCCGGCAAGGTGTCGCTGATCGGCACCGCCGAGGTGAAGGGCGAAAAGGTGTTTGTTCTGAAGTTCAACGAAGGCCGGAACATGGAATGGATGGACCGCGTCTACCTGGCCAGATACGACGAAGAAGAGAATACCATTGAAAAACTGAAGCCATTCGACACTGAAAAGTATTTCTACGAAGACGATCTCAGGGAGATCGAACAGACCCTGGAGCGGAACCTTCAGCAAAAGATCGACGAACAGTAGTATTTCACATACAATACAATACCACATACATAACAACCCCCTCACAATAACAGGTGGTTCATGACACATGATTAATAAAATTGTTGCTTCACCTGCTGAGGCCGTAGCGGATATATTTGATGGTGCCGTGGTAATGATCAGCGGGTTTGGTGAAGCAGGGAGCCCCATTGAACTCATACATGCCCTTATCGACCAGGGCGCAAAAGACCTGACGGTTATCAGCAACAACACGGGAAGCGGTCATGTTGGCCTTGCCGCTCTGATCGCCCACCGGCGCGTAAAAAAGATGATCTGCTCCTTTCCCCGGACCGCCAACTCGATGGTATTCCCCGAGCTGTACAATAATGGCGAAATAGAGCTGGAAATCGTACCCCAGGGAACTTTGGCCGAACGGATACGGTCGGGCGGCGCCGGTATCCCCGCCTTCTACACCCCGACCTCGGTCGGCACCCCGCTGGCCGAGGGCAAGGAGTCGCGCACATTCGACGGCAAAACCTACGTGCTGGAGCGCACCATCCGCGCCGATTTTTCGCTGGTGAAGTGCAGGGCGGCCGACCGTTACGGCAACCTGGTCTACAACAAGACTGCGCGCAATTTCGGGCCCATCATGTGCATGGCCGCCGAAGCAACCATCGTACAGGCGAAACAGATTGTGGATCTGGGCCAGCTGGACCCCGAAGCCGTGGTAACGCCGGGCATCTTCGTAGGCAAAGTGGTTGAAGTCGCCAATCCGGCAGAGGAATCGAAACTTGTAGCAGAAGGCAGGAGGTACCCATGGTGAGCCAGGATGAGAACATCGGATGGAGTGTGAGTGAGATGGCCCGGAACGTGGCCATGGACATCCCGAACGGTTCGTACGTGAACCTGGGCATCGGCATGCCCGAACTGGTGGCCACACATGTTCCGGTAGGACGCGAGGTTATCTACCACACCGAAAACGGCCTGCTGGGCATGGGTCCCGCCCCCGCAGAGGGCCAGGAGGATTCCGAACTGATCAATGCCGGCAAGAAGTATGTGACCGCCATCCCGGGCGCCTGCTATTTTCACCACGCCGACAGCTTTACGATGATCCGCGGTAACCACATCGACTTCTGTGTGCTCGGCGCATTCCAGGTGGCCGAGAACGGCGATCTGGCCAACTGGTCGACCGGGGCCCCGGGCACCATTCCCGCCGTTGGCGGTGCCATGGACCTGGTGGCGGGCGACATCACCATCCTGGTCATCAGCCGGCACACCACCAGGGAAGGGGAGCCGAAAATCGTGAAGAAGTGCACCTACCCCCTCACGGGAAAGGCGGTGGTTGACACCATCTACACCGATCTGGCCATCATCGAGGTGAAGGATGAGGGCCTGTTTGTGCGGGAACTGGCGCCCGGCGTCACTTTCGACTATGTGCAGGAGCGCACCGGCGCGAAACTGCACCAGTACCCTTGAATGACCTACATGGGTGGAAAACGGTCCGGCATCGATCTGCCTCATCCCTATCCACCCTTGCGACACCCTTGCGAGACCTTTATAATACCTGCTTAATACCAATGCGACAACTGAGCTACATAGTATGTAAAACCCCGGTATACTACTGATTCACTTCCTCAGCCAACACTTAAATCATTCTGAATATGCTGCCTGCAGACCCGACCAAATATAAAAGGAGCAGCGAGGAAATCTACAAACAGGCGTGCGATGTAATCACCGGCGGCGTGAGCCGGAATACGGTGTTCCGCAGGCCCCATCCCTTCTATGCATCGCATGCCTCGGGATGTTATGTGACCGACATTGACGGGGTGGAGCACATCGACTTCGCCAACAACATGGCTTCGCTCATTCACGGACACGCCCACCCGGCCATCGTGAGTGCCGTTGTGGAACAGCTTATGCGCGGTACGGCCTACACCATGGCCACCGAATCTGAGGTGGCTTTTGCCCAGCTTCTGCACGACCGGGTGCCCTCGTTCGAACGCATCCGTTTTGTAAATTCAGGCACCGAGGCTGTAATGGCGCTCATCAAGGCGGCACGTGCTTTTACCGGCCGACCCATGATCGCCAAGGCCGAAGGTTCCTATCACGGCACCTACGACTTCGCCGAGGTCAGCCAGGCCGCCAACCCCGACAACTGGGGCGACATCGACGAACCCAACCGGATCCCGCTGGTAAACGGCACACCGCAGGGCGTGATGGACAACGTGGTGATCTTCCCCTACAACGACACCGAACGCACCCTGGCGCTGCTCGACAAATACGCCGACCAGATCGCCTGTGTAATCATCGACCCGGTAGCCCACCGCATCGGCCTTTTCGAGGCCGACCAGTCGTATGTGGATGCTCTCTATGCCTGGACACGCAGAAACGGCGCACTGCTGGCATTCGACGAAGTGGTAACACTGCGCGTCAATTACGGCGGTACCCAGGAGAACTACCAGGTGAAGCCGGACCTGACCTCCATCGGCAAGATCATTGGCGGCGGATTTCCCGTGGGCGGACTCGCCGGTCGCAGCGATATCATGAAGGTGCTTGATCCGCGTGAACAACGCATTTTATTCCCGCACTCGGGTACCTTTTCGGCCAACCCGATCACCATGACCGCCGGACGCCTGGCCATGGAGCTGTTCGACCGGGAAGCCGTAACGACCCTGAATGCCCTGACCGATATCGCCCGCTACCAGATTCTCGAAGCGGGCCGGGAGGCAGGCATCCCCTTGTCGCTGACCGGCGCCGGATCGATGTTCCGCATCCATTTCCGAGAGGCCGCGCCAAACCGTTACCGTGAGGCATACCAGCCCAAAGAGGAGGTGGCCATCCTGAAGGAATTCCTTGACTTTATGCACGTTCAGCAGCACATCATGATGATCAACACCGGTACCTGCATGCTCTCAACGGCCATCACCCGCACCGAAGTGGACCGGCTGACGGAGGCCATGCTCAATGGCTTCCGGTACATCAAGCCCGGGCTGGATGCACTGCATGCGAAGGAACCGAAGACGGCATGATACAGAATCAGGCTGTTGGTTATTATTCTGAAGTGAACAATTAAAAACTATTACCAGATCATATTATAAATTATGCGCGACGTCTATATTTGTGATGCCATCCGAACGCCCGTTGGCCGATACGGCGGATCCCTTTCGCAGGTGCGCACCGACGACCTGGGTGCCATACCCATCAAAGCGCTGGTCGACCGCAACCCCGGCGTGAACTGGCTGGAGCTCGACGATGTGATCATGGGATGCACCAACCAGGCCGGCGAGGACAACCGCAATGTCGCGCGCATGTCGCTGCTGCTGGCCGGGCTCTCCGAGACCATCCCCGGCATGACCGTTAACCGGCTCTGCGGGTCCGGCCTGGATGCCATCGGCAATGCCGCGCGCATGATCCGTTCGGGTGAGGCCGACCTGATTATTGCCGGCGGTGTGGAAAGCATGTCGCGCGCCCCTTTCGTGATGGACAAGTCGGCCGAGGCGTTCTCCCGCTCTGTGGGCCTGTATGACAGCACCATAGGCTGGCGGTTCATCAACAGTAAGATGGATCAGATGTACGGTACCGAACCGCTGATGATCACCGCCGAGAACATCGCCAATGACTTCAACATTTCCCGGGAGCACCAGGACCGCTTTGCACACTGGAGCCAGGAAAAAACCGCGGCGGCGCAGAAGAACGGCTGGCTGGGCGAGGAGATAATCCCCGTCACCATCCCGCAGCGCAAGGGCGACCCGATTGTGGTGGATACCGATGAGCATCCGCGCCTGAGTTCCGTGGAGAAGCTGGCATCCCTGAAGCCCGTTTCCCGCAAGGACGGGACCATAACCGCAGGCAATGCCTCCGGCGTAAACGACGGGGCTGCCGCCGTGATCCTCGCATCAGCAGAAGCGGTGAAAAAACACAAGCTGGCACCTGTCGCCAGGGTTATGGGCATGGCCACGGCAGGGGTGCCGCCCCGAATTATGGGCATGGGCCCCGTTCCGGCCACCAGCAAACTGCTGCCGCGCCTGAACCTGACCCTCGACCGCTTCGACCTGATTGAACTCAACGAAGCCTTTGCCGCCCAGGCACTGGGATGCATCCGCGAACTCGGCCTCGATGATTTTGACCCGAGAATAAACAGGTGCGGCGGTGCCATTGCGTTGGGACACCCGCTGGGGGCCAGCGGTGCGCGCATCGTCACCACCGCTTTCTACCAGCTCAAACGCTCCGGCCACAAGCTGGCCCTGTGTACCATGTGCATCGGCGTTGGTCAGGGCATCTCGGTGGTTATCGAAAAGGTGTAATCGCCCTGCTGCAACGGTATCTTCAGCAGCGCCGTGCGACATTCAATCTTGACGAGCAAATAAACCATCGAAATTCGATTTGCTAATCAATAGTCAAGTGGTAAATTACGCATAACCAACACCATCCAACCAGACTTATCACTATGGAAGCTCTATTTGGCATTCTTGCACTGATTTGTGCGATATTTGTAATCTTTCAGGTTTGGGCCAATCAGCCCTCCATGGGCACAGGCGAGAAAGTAATCTGAACCATTGCAGCGCTCTTTTTCAGTATCCTTACGGCGATCATCTTCTATTTTATGAGAATGAAATAACCGGGTGGATCGGCCCGACGTGCGTCCTGTTTAGCTTTGTCTTCCTGAGAGAGCTATCAGTCGATATTCTGCCCAATATAAATCCTTTTCCGTGCGATAGCCACGAAGCTGAACTGAGCAACTGCGTCAAGTTTTATGCGATATTGCAGGGTGAGGTCGAAAAGCCTTGAGTGACGGAAGCGATACACAGGGGCACTGAGATCGTCGCGTGCTAACTATTGTGGCGCATGCTGTGAGAGATGTACATACAGCCATGATTGTAAAGAGTCTTAAACATCTTTATGCTCGAAAGGTTTGACATTTCTGTTGCGCTTCGATCATTTCTGAAGTCGGGCAAAAAAAAACGCATTCACGTCAGCATGGTTTGAGGAACTTCGGAAGAATGATGCAACGTACCGCGTAACACTATGTTATTTAGCGTTTTTTAGGTCAACTCTAATTCCTGGTTAGCCTCTCGAACCCTTCTATCATTGAACGAAAGTAGTGAGATTGAGCGCAAACAAAGTCTGGTTCTAACGCTCAATAACATTTCTTTATTCGTCGGACAGCAACAAGTATTATTCTATTAAAAACCTGTTGCCCGCCGCCTTCCACCAATTTGCCCTGTCTTCCCGAATGAACGAACGCAATGGTGGAACGGAGAAATCTCCATATAATGACAAAAGCATGAATAAGGAAATTCTTCGGCTTAACCCGATTCCGCTATCGCTGCAGTGGGCTCCGCTCAGGAAGACAATGCACTGCGTTAAATGAACCGGTGTATCAATCCCTGAGATTAGTAGCACTTCCAGTAACGCCGGTTTCTGATTAAGCTAACAATACTTGTAAGTAAATCTTTCGTAACCTGAATAGATTAATCAATAAATTATATTTAATATCTAATATTATAATATTATAATTAGTTTATTTAAACATACTTATTAATTAATTTGATACTACACTCAACAGAGGCCAATGGGGGAAATGGTTAGGGAATACAGAACAGAAAAGGCAGTACCATCTGGTTTGTTTTACTTTTCTCCTGATTTGCTTAAACGGACTTCTGAGAGCAAACCGCAGCATTATAAAAATGAACTGCCATGAAAAAAGTAATTCTCACCTCCATACTCATCTCTTTGTTTGCCATAACGGTTTCAGCACAGAATTTCTACCTGGCCGGAAACGGAATAACCATAAAATGTGAAAATGCTCAGGTCGGCGATACTGGTGAAGTAAATGGGGTTACCTACACCAAACGCACCCGCGATCAGATTACCGTTGAAAACGCTGCCACCACCTGTGCCAGCGGGATTACGGATATGAGTTCCCTTTTCTCGGAAATGCAAACTTTCAATCAGGACATCAGCCACTGGGATGTGTCGAGCGTAGTCACTATGGAGAGAATGTTTTCCGGAGCGAACGCCTTCAATCAGGACATCGCCAGCTGGGACGTATCGAGCGTAACCAATACGTATGCCATGTTTGCAGGACACATCTACAATCCAAATTCTTTCAACCAGGATATCGGCAATTGGGACGTATCAGCGGTAACAGATATGGGGTGGATGTTTTTGAATGCCGGGGCTTTCAACCA
>RECM01000092.1 GCA_007694035.1 Balneolaceae bacterium | reverse complement strand
CGCAAGCAGATTGATTTCGCCAGGCGGTCGATCCCGCAGGATGCCGATTCGCCCATTGTTTTTACCTACGATCCCAATCAGGAGCCCGTGATCGTGCTCACGCTTACATCAGCGACCCGGAGCCCTGTGGAGCTTCGAACCATCGCCACCGAGCAGATTGAGCAACGTTTTGAGCGTATAGAAGGCATTGCGTCGGCAGAAACGGCCGGTGGCCTTGAGCGGCAGATCAACATCTGGGTCGACAATGCCAGCATGCTCAGCTACAATATCGATATCGGGACCCTTGCCAACCGGTTACGGCAGGAGAACATTCAGGTGCCGGCCGGTGAGCTGATCGAGGGCCGCAGCGTCTACTCCCTGCGAACGATCGGTGAGTTTCAGAATATTGATCAGATACGCAATACGATTGTGGGCATCAACAACGGGGTTCCGGTAAGGCTAACAGATATAGCCGATGTGGAAGACGGTGTTGCCCAGCCTATCGGTAACGTACACATACGTGGCGAGGAAGGGGTAATCATCAACCTGTACCGGCAGAGTGATGTGAATGTGGTAACCACGGCCGACAATGTGATCAACAATCTCGACCGGATTCGTGCTACCCTCCCGCCCGACATGCGCCTCGAGGTACTGGCCAACGAAGCCGATTTCATCAAACTGTCGATCAACAACCTGTACATAACCGGGCTGATGGCTATCACGCTTGTGGTACTCATCCTGCTGTTCTTCCTAAGAAGCGCCCGATCCGCTCTCATCATCGCAATATCCATACCCGTCTCCATCATTTCCACCTTCAGTATCATGGATTTTGCCGATGTAACGCTGAATGTTATTTCGCTCTCGGGGCTTACTCTCGCCGTTGGTCTTGTAGTAGACAATGCCGTGGTGGTGCTCGAAAATATCTACCGGTTCCGGGAAGACGGCCACGATAACAAAAAGTCGGCCGTTCTGGGTGCCCAGGAGGTCGGCGTTCCGGTTGTGGTATCCACACTGACCACACTGGTCGTATTTCTGCCGATCCTGTTCGTACCGGGTATCGCCGGTTTTCTTTTTCGTGACCTTGCCCTTACCATCTCATTCGCCCTGGTAATATCCACCCTCGTGGCCCTCTCCCTGATTCCGCTGCTGAGTTCACAGATTTTCGGCGCAGGTGGCAAGGAACCGGCAAAGCCCCGGGAAAATGGTTTTTTCGAACGCCTCGACAAAAAGTACACCGTACTTGTGCGGTCGCTGCTCGACCGCAGCGGCCTGGTTGTGGGTGCGGCCGTTCTGTTTATGATCGTTACCACCCCGTTTTTCTTCCGCCTTGGCGGGGAATTTTTCCCGGCTGTGGATGAAAGTTCATTCACTCTTGAGGTAACCAGGGAGGCCGGTGTGAACCTGTTTGAACTGCAGCGTTCAATCCGCATGGCCGAAGAAATCGTAACACAGGCGGTACCCGAAGCCCGGCTGATTGTCTCCGACTATGGCGACAAGCGCGGTGTTGAGGGCGCCGATAATCCTGGTGGCTACCGTGGCCTCATCCGCGTTGAACTGGTCCCAACAACACAGCGCGACCGGAGCCAGTTTGACATTGTGGCCAATCTGCTGGATAGGCTTGAGGACATCCCCGGGGCTACCGTGCGTGAGTTCAAACTCAATCCGCTCAACCCCGACGGCCAGGAAGGCCTGATTGTGAACATCTTCGGTTTCGACCTGGAGACCAAGCGCGATCTGGCGCAGGGTGTAAGAAACGAACTGCTGCAGATACCGGGTGTGTTAACCGCCACCTCATCGGCCGAGGAGGGCCGCCCCGAACTCCGTGTGGTTATGGACCGTGAGCGCATATCCCGAGTGGGGCTTTCTACCTCGCAGGTGGCCAACGCGATCAGCAACTCGGTGAGGGGAAACAGGGCCACCACCTTCGTTGACCGCGGCGTTGAATTTGATGTGCGCATTCAGCTGGCCGCACAGGAACGAAGCAGCTCACAGGCGCTCGAGGATGTACTTATACAGACGCCGGCGGGCGACTGGATGCCCCTGAAAAACCTGGCCCGGGTGGAGCGGGTAACCGGCCCTTCGAACATTCTGCGCATAAACCAGGACCGCGTGACCGAGGTTGAAGCCGACCTGGCCGGAATCGATCTGAGAACCGCATCCGACCTGGCCCGTGAACGGCTCGACCGCGTGGAATGGCCCGACGGTTACCGCTATGAAATCGGTGGTACTGCCGAAGAGCAGCAGGCATCGTTTTACTATCTGATGATTGCCTTCATGATCGCGGCCATTCTCGCCTATATGGTCATGGCCTCCCAGTTTGAAAGCCTTGTTGAGCCATTCATCATCATCCTCACCATACCACTGGCTTTTTCCGGAGTAATTGTGATGCTCTACCTCACCAACACCCCGGTCAGTGTAACCTCCATGGTGGGCCTGATCCTGCTTTCGGGCATTGTTGTGAACAACGGGATTGTGATGATCGATTACATCAAAATATTGCAGTCGCGTGGTTTGAACCGGGTTGAAGCGATTGCCACCGGTGCCGGACGCCGCCTGCGGCCGATCCTGATTACCGCTGCCACCACCATTCTCTGTATGGTGCCGCTTGCCCTTGAGATCGGATCCGGTTCCGAGACATGGAGCCCGATGGCCCGTACGGTTATTGGCGGCCTTACCATGTCGACACTGCTCATGCTGCTGGTTGTTCCCTGCCTCTACATGCTGGTGAATACCATGGTCGAAAAACTTGGTTTTGATTCCATCCACAAAACCGATCCCCTGAACGAACTCAATGACATTCCGGAGGCCTGATATGAAAAAAAAAGGCATAGTAGAGCACCTGCTGAAGCGCCCGGTAACCATCATCATGATTACCCTGCTGATGATTGGTTTCGGTCTGTTTTCACTCAGCAACCTGAAGATTACGCTCTGGCCGAGTTTCGACATACCCATTGTGGCCGTCTCCACCAGTTACAGAAATGTGGCGCCCGAAGACATTCAGCGTATCCTGGTTGAACCGATCGAGGCCGCTATTTCCAGTGTGGAAGGTATCGAAACCATGGATTCGAATTCCAGGCGTGGTTCTGCTTTTATCAGGCTGAGCCTTTTCCCGGGAACGGATGCCCGCCGTGTGGAACTGGATGTACGCGAAGCGATCGACCGCATCCGGAATCAGTTGCCAAGAGAAGCCTCGCAGCCCGTAATTTTCCAGTTTGATCCCGAGAGTGCACCGATCATGCAGCTGAGCCTTCAGGCCTCAAACCGCTCACTCGATGAGCTCCGGAACCTGAGCGTGGAAATGGTTGAACCCATGCTGGAACGCCTTCCCGGAGTTGCCGCCGCCGACACCCGTGGAGGGCTTCAACGTACCGTTTTTGTTCACATCAACCCTCAGCGGCTTGCGCAGTACAGGGTATCAACGGCCGAAATTGAAAATGCCCTGCGCCAGAACAACGTGCAGATACCGGTGGGCAACATGGTGGTTGACCGTGTAAGTTACAGTGTGCGTGCCGAGGCCATGTTCACTTCAATCGATGAAATCAGCAATACCATTGTCCGCCGCAACCCGGACGGCAACCCCGTCCGCATATCCGATCTGGCCGTGGTTGAAGACAGCTTTGCCGACATAGCCACCCTGGTTGAGGTTAACGGCAAAAACAGTGTAACCATCGAAGTGCAGAAACAGTCGGATGCCAATACACTTGATGTGGCCTACGCCGTACTCGACGAGATTGAGGAGATTCAGGGCAAATTACCGGTCGGTGCCACTATTCAGGTACTCACCAACTCGGGTCAGTTCATCGAAAACTCCATTTTCAACCTGGCCCAGTCGGCCACTTACGCTCTTTTCCTGGTCCTGATTATACTCATCATCTTCCTGGGAGGATGGCGGGCATCGGTCACGGTCGCCCTCAGCATTCCCATCAGCCTGGCCGGTACGTTCGCGGCCATGTACTTTACCGGCATTACGCTGAACATAATCTCTATTTTCGGCCTGGCACTCGCTGTGGGGTTACTGGTCGACAATTCTATTGTTGTACTCGACGGAATAGCGGCCAAACTGGAGGAGGGCAAATCGAAATTCCAGGCTGCACTTGAGGGTACAAACGAAGTGAAGGGTGCGCTTGTCGGAGCCACTCTCACAACCCTTGCCGTGTTCATCCCCATTCTTTTCGTTGAGGGATTCACCGGAATGATAGCCAAAGACCTGGCCTGGACCATTTCCCTTGCCATCAGTTTCAGCTTTATTACGGCTGTTGTGCTGGTACCCGTATTTTCAACCCTATTTCTGCGGGAAAAGGAGTTTGAAAAGAAAACCATGGCCCTTCGCCTTTTCAGCCGGTTTGAAGACCGCTACGCTCAAAGCCTGCGCTGGCTGTTAACACACCGTAGTATCGGTATCATTCTGTTCATCGGCGTACTGTTTTCAACCTGGTACCTTTTTTCGATCACCCCGACCGAAAATTTCCCGGAAGGTGATTCCGGCGAAATCAGCATCAGTATCGAGATGCCAACCGGCACCAACCTGGTGCAGACGGCCGGCCTGATCCGGGAAATGAGCGAACAGCTCGTAACCAACGAAAATGTAGAAACGGTTGTAACCAATATTGGCAGCCGCGGATGGCGCTCCGATTACAACCTGGGGCGCATCAGCCTGACCCTCAGGCCCGACAACGAACGTACGGTCACTACCGATCAGTTTGCCCTTCAGCTGCGCCGGCAGTTCGACTACCCCGGGGCCACAATCCGGGTTTCTTCGGGCGGTGGCAGCGGTTTCAGGGGTGGCGGCGGATTCGGCGGAAGCCTCGGTGCAATCAGGGTTACCCTGATCGGAGCAGACATCGATGTACTGAAAGGCATATCCAACCGGATCGAAGAGATCATGATGCAGGATACCCTGGTCATATCGGTCGACAACCCCCGGGTGAACGCCACACCTGAACTCGTCTACCGGGTAGACCGTGAGCGCGTGAGCCGCATTGGCAGTAACCTGAGCGAGGTTGGCAATGCCCTGAAAACCCAGACACGCGGCACACTTACTGGCTACTACCGTGAAGGCGGCCGTGAAATCCCCATCGAGGTGCGCACCGATCAGATGTTCCGAACAGACCGCGATCAACTCAACCGCATTGAACTGTTGCAGGTCGGCGACCAGCGTGTACCGGTTTCATCACTCGGCTATTTTGAAGCGGTTGAAGGGTACGATACAATCACCCGCCGCGACCGTGAGACGCTTCTTGATGTAAATATTCAGGCAGCAGGTCGCGGGGAAGCGCAGCGGCAACAAATTATTGAATTGTTTGAAAACGAGATTGTGCTGCCCGACGGGTACAGATACGAATTTACCGGCTCGTTCAGGGATCAGCAGCGCAGCATGAGCAGCCTTTTCAATGCCCTGCTGTTTGCCATGCTGCTTACATATATGGTGATGGCGGCCAAGTTTGAAAACCTCACCGATCCCTTTGTAATTATGCTAACCGTGCCGCTCGGCTTTCTTGGAGCACTTTTACTGCTTAAAGTGCTCGGTACCGCGCTCAGTGTAGTGGCCGGGCTCGGAATGGTGGTTCTGGTCGGAATTGTGGTGAACAACGGTATCGTGCTTCTTGACTACGTCAAACAGTATACTACCGGCATACCAGAGGAAGCCTACATGGATCAGTTCATAAAAGGTGCAAAAAGGCGGGTACGGCCCATATTGCTCACGTCGCTCACAACTATCTGCTCAATGATCCCACTCGCTATCGGGCTTGGTACCGGGGCAGAGATCTGGAGCCCGCTGGCCCTTGTAGTAATCGGCGGTCTGATGTTGTCGCCGCTGCTCACCCTGTATATCATTCCTGTGCTCACACTTACCTTCTCATCCAGAAAACGGCAGGCACTCGACCGTTCTATAATCATGGAATACTGGGGAAATTTAAAAAAAGTGGATTAATCCTGATGATAAATGTGGTATTAAATCATAGTACATTATATTTGGGATAAAGAATCAGACAAAAAGACCAGAACTATGAATAATTTTTTCAAAGGATTTGCCTTCGGCTTGTTCACTGGTGCCCTGACAGGAGCCGTGACTGCCCTTCTTCTCGCACCCGACAAAGGGCGCAATACAAGAGACAAAATCAGCTACAGAGTGCAGAAATACCTTGATGAACTCAACGAGCTGCTCGATGAACTCACCGATGAGAAACTTATCGTATCGGATGCCAAGTCGAAGGGTGAAAAAGTTGTGATGGATGCCCAGAAACGGGCAGAAGACCTCATCACCGAAGCTGAAGACCTGTTGAAATCGATCAGCCAGAAACAGGGGGAATAAGGGTTCGATCAAACCCTGATTTTTCACAACCGGGATACGGGTGCTTATCCCGGCATCGCGCCGCCATGTTTTATACTCTTTACCCTGATATTCCGGTGTACCCGGCCTTGCAGTCACTTTATTATTATCCTGTCATTAAACGGCTTTTACATTCATGAAACGAGTAGTTATTACGGGCCTTGGCGCCCTCACCCCCATCGGCAATACTCTTGAATCCTTCTGGACAAACATGAAAGAAGGTAAGAGCGGAGCTGCCCGGATCACCAAATTCGATCCGGGGGCATTCCGTACCCATTTTGCCTGTGAGCTGAAAGATTTTGACGTTACCGCCTATCTCGACCGGGGCGACATCAAACGTACCGATCCCTTTACCCAATACGCCCTGATCGCCTCCGACGAAGCCATACGTGATTCGGGGATCGATTTCGGCACAATGGATCCGTTTGATACCGGCGTTATCTGGGGCAGTGGTCAGGGTGGCATGCTCACCTTCGAAGAGCAGGTAATTGAATATGCCGACGGAGGACGCAACCCGCGATTCAGCCCGTTCTTCATCCCCAAGCTGATCACCAATATGGCTTCGGGAATGATATCAATGCGCCACAGCCTGATGGGCATCAATTACACAACCGTGTCGGCCTGCTCCACATCCAATACCGCACTGATGGATGCATTCAACTACATCCGCTGGGGCAAAGCTAAAGTGATTATCTCCGGCGGATCCGAAGCCCCGATCACCGAGGCTTCATTTGGCGGTTTCAGTGCCATCAAAGCGATGTCGACCCGTAACGACGATCCCGCCGCCGCATCGCGGCCGTTCGACAGGGATCGCGACGGATTTGTGATGGGAGAGGGGGCCGGTGCGCTGGTTCTCGAAGAGCTCGGCCATGCCACAAAACGCGGGGCCAAAATCTATGCGGAAGTGGTTGGGGCCGCATCCACCGCCGATGCCTACCACATGACCGCAACCCACCCCGAAGGTCTCGGAGCCCTACGGGGCATGCAGCTGGCCCTTGAAGATGCCGGCCTGAACACAGGCGATGTCGATTATATGAATGCGCACGCCACCTCAACACCCGTAGGCGATATCAGTGAAATAAAGGCCATGCAGAAGCTGTTCGGGGCCGGGCTGAACAAGGTCAGGGTAAGCTCCACCAAATCGATGACCGGCCACCTGATGGGCGCCGCCGGGGCAGCCGAAGCAATTGCCAGCATCATGGCCATCCACGATGGTGTGATCCCGGCAACCATCAATACCGATAACCCGGATGACCAGATTCCCGCCGATATGCAGATCGTTACCGGCTCGGCCATCGAGCATCCTGTGAATGTGGCCATGAGCAATACCTTCGGCTTCGGCGGGCATAATGGTATCGTAATTTTCAGAAAATTCGATCAATAAGGCGGCGGACATCTGTTACAATCATATATGACAAGCGAACCATACAATCTGGAACCGGCAGCCCGGATGCGCGTACTGCCCGATTACGTTTTCGGCCGGCTGAATGCCATCAAGCTGAAAATGCGGCAGGAAGGCCGCGATGTAATCGACTTCGGCATGGGAAACCCCGACTCGCCGACCATCGATCCCATCGTGCGCAAAATGAAGCTGGTTCTCGAAGACCACAAATCGCACCGCTATTCTGTGGCGAAGGGCATCCCCCACCTCAGAAAAGCCGTGGCCGTTCATTACATGGATTACTACGGTGTCGACCTTGATCCCGACACCCAGGTGATCGCTACCATCGGCTCAAAAGAGGGCCTTTCGCACCTGTCGCTCGCCCTGCTTGGCCCGGGCGATGCCTGCCTCGTTCCCGAACCCTCATTCCCGGTCCACATCTGGAGCGCGGTCATTGCCGGGGCCCAGGTCATCACATTTCCGATTTCCAATGATGCCGATACCTTTATATCAGGCCTGAAAACGGCCATCAACAATGCGGTTATCCGGCCCAAAATGGTCTATCTCAACTTCCCCCACAACCCGACCGCGCTCTGTGTTGACCTCCCCTTCTACGAGAAAGTGGTTGATTTCTGCCGGGAAGAGAAACTGTTTATCGTATCCGACTTTGCGTACAAGGATATCACATTCGACGGTTACAAAGCCCCCAGTATTCTTCAGGTGCAAGGCGCAGCCGGTATTGCGGTTGAATTCATGACCATGAGCAAATCGTACAATATGGCCGGCTGGCGAATCGGATTCTGCGTTGGAAATGCCCGGGCTGTGGCCCTGCTGGGCCAGATAAAGGGGTATTATGATTACGGACTATTCACCCCCATACAGGTTGCCGCCATCGAAGCACTTAAACTTCCGGCCAGCGAGGTCGAATCTGTGGCAATGAAGTACCAGAACCGGCGCGACATACTTGTTGAAGGCCTGAACCGCGCCGGGTGGCCGGTGGAGAAAAACCGGGGCGCCATGTTCATGTGGGCGCGAATACCCGAACCCTTCCGCCATCTGAACTCCATGGACTTCTCAGAGCTTTTACTGCAGGAAGCAGAGGTCCTGGTGTCGCCCGGATCGGCTTTCGGAAAAGCCGGCGAGGGGTATGTGCGCATGAGCCTGGTTGAAAACTCCGAGCGGATACGGCAGGGTATAAAAAATGTGTCGCGGCTCTTTAAAAGGGACGGAAACCAGGATTAGGCAAAATCTTGTCGACCGAAGTATCACTACTTATTTCCAGATACTGATTTTTGCCTCTTAAGAAAGGAATTTATACTATTCCGCAAGTGTGCTGAATTTTTCTGCTTTTCAGCAAAGTTCAGCAAAGTTCAGTACTGTTCAGTACTGTTCAATTCAGTTCAGTACAGTTCCGGTACAGTTCCGGTACAGTTCCGGTACAGTCCATTACAGTCCATTACAGTCCATTACAGTCCACTTAACAAAAGTACCATTATCCGGCAATAAATTACCCCATCATGCATATCGATCACATCGGCATAGCCGTATCCGACCTCGAATCCGCAATCACAATGTGGGAAACCCTGCTTCAGACTTCCTGTTATAAACGCGAAACCGTTGAATCGGAGCATGTTGAAACCGCCTTTTTCCAGACTGGCGAGTCAAAGGTGGAGCTGCTTGGGGCCACATCCCCCGGGTCGGTGATCAGTAAATACATCGAAAAAAGGGGCCAGGGGCTGCATCATGTGGCGTTTGAAGTTGACGACATCCACGCCGAACTCCGGCGCCTTAAAGCCGCAGGCTATACCCTGCTGAACGAGCAGCCAAAACAGGGAGCCGACAACAAACTTATCGCTTTTGTGCACCCCAAAGACAGTACCGGGGTGCTGGTGGAACTGTGCCAACAGGCCCGGTAGATCGGCCGGCTGTTTAATTTAATGCAAACGGTAACCTGTATATCGAGCTGGATCGCCTAAAGGTGAAATATAGGTCTTTCCCGTCATGGTCAAGATCACTAAAAAGTCCGAATAACTTGAGGTACCCATTCTCGCTCTGTTCCATAAACCTGAACCGACCCATAATCCGGGATCGGGCCGGATCTTCAAAATCAATTTCTATGATATTTAGTATGCTTCCGGTACTATAGATATACAACCTGTTGCCGATGATCTTCAGAACTGAAAAGACTGACTGAACCCTCATCGGTTCATTTGACTCTACGGCTTCAACCGGAGGATTTTCTATTTTTCTTATTTCTTCTGAAGTTACTGTTATGCTGAACTTTTCCCTGCCAGACAGGTCGGCAAAGGTTATTTCCGGAATACCTGTAATACTGAAGGCCAGATACTGATCGGATAGGGTAATGCTAGGCCAGTTATAGACATCCGGTTGATGCCCCAGTGGTATAACTCTTTCTTTTAAAAAAACGGGTTCTTCATCCCTGTACAGGCTGTTCAGTTGAATCAGATAATCCGGGTTGGTAGCCCCTGATGTGAACATGGAATCGTTCACAGCAAATACAGAAATAAAGCCAAACTTATAGTTTGCTGATGTGACAGCCATCGAATCGATTACCCCCATGTGATTAAAGTAAGTATTCATTGAGCTGCCCATCTCTGCAACCACCACATGGCGGCTGTTGGCCGATATCCCACTTATGAAATTAAATTCCCCCGGCCCTCTTCCTTTGCCATAGGATCTGACCACTTCATGTGTTTCCTTGTCTATAATCCTCAGCGGTGAGGCCTCTATGTCATTTAGAAAAATCACCTGATCGGTAACCGTAATATACCACGGCGCGCTTATCAGATCGTCCTGGCCAATCAGGTTGATTTTGTGTTCATCCCCGATTACTATTTCGGTAACAGGGTGAGTGTCCAGGTCGAGAGTATAGCTGATTTCAGAGGCTGTACCGGGATATTTCCCGGTACAGCCCAGAACAAGACAGGTTACACATACCAGAACTGTATAAAACCTGTAAGCGGATAACACGATCATACCTCACACCAGATTGGGTTGGGCATACCACCACAGATGGTACCTTCATAGCATCCAAGTCCACCATAATGATTGTACTCGTCGCCACAGTAGATATGCATTGACCAACTTTGTTCATATTGAAAAACATATGTGGTACAATCACCGTTGTTACAATAGTAAACCAAAGGTTCTGCAGTTACGTATTCTGCCGGCAGTAATATACTTACTATTGCTATTGATACAATTAAAATATATTTTTTCATCTGCTTAGGATTAGGTTAATGGTTATCAGTATTATACACCCCCCCCTAAAAAAGTCAACAGGCAATAAAAAAATACTTCATCCCATCTGATTAATCCATTAAATAGCATAGGGGACCTTAACTCCTGCAATTCCAGCTCCGGATTTTTCGGTTTTACATGGATGAATAAACCCGGTTATTTGCTTTTATATACTCAATAATGCACCGAACGATAGCTGTTTCCCTCCGTTAACCGCCCGGTTGTGTTATTCTCCAAGCGGAACAGAGTCGGGGTGGTATCATAGCGCATATGGGCAGGTACTTTTACGGAGAAATGCAGGTGGGGAGTGGTAGAGAAACCCGTATTCCCGCTGTAGGCGATATGGTCGCCGGCCCTTACGCGGTCGCCTGTCTTCACCCGGCTGCCCCTGAAACGGAGGTGGACGTATTCGGCAAATGTACCGTCATCGTGCAGGATGGAGATATAATTTCCGTCGGCCCGGTACTGCGGATCGGGACCGCCCCGGTTTGAATCGTCTTTTACAAAAATTACTGTTCCCTCCCGCGCCGCGTGGACCGGGGTGCCCTCAGGCATCCTGAAATCGATGGAATATTCGTTCTGATGTGAAAACCGCCCGTTATAGCCCTGCAGTACCGGGTACGTTTCGCCGTGCCGGTAGGGAAGCAGGTAAACATGGCTGTCGCGATGCCGGGTATTCGCCGGATCGCCGAAAAAATAGCGGTAACGGTAGCGGAACTGAGGATCACCTTCATTTCTTCTGAACGTTCCCAGTTCGAATTCAGATGCATTCGCCGGAACGATGCGGTAGATTGCCGGCCGGATTTCGGCCTCGGAATTACCGTCAAAAAACCTGAGTTCAACCTGATAGGGAGATGCATTCCGGCTCGTGGCATAGAAAACGTATTTGCCACGTTCAGGCTGTTCAACTTTCACCTGAAGGGTGTTTTCTTCTCCGGACTGCGCATGCAGTTTATCCCGGTTAACGGGAATGAGAAATAATAGCATCACCAGTATGATCAGGATGCGTTCAGCCATATTAATTGTCACAATCGTTATTCAGTGAGTTCATCGGAAACAGGTTTACCCCGGTATGTTACCCCGTCAGACCTGATTTGTTGCATGAAATGAACGGATTACCGCTCCACGATCCGGTCATTCCCGCCTTGTACCACCCAGCGACCGGAGATCATCCCTCAGATTTGGTTCGGCAAAGGTCGTATTCCCAAACAGGGCATCCGATGCTTCCCTGAGCTGCCGCTGGCCGGGATCTTTCGAGATCTCCTGTTTGCTCTGAAGCTCTCCGCTGCCGTCATAGAAATACAGGTTCATTTCCCTGTTTCCGGCCTCTGCGCTGAGGGTATACCCGTCGGGCAGTTCAACCCGCGTGCCCTGAAAACCCGGAATCTCCAGTATGATATCCAGGTCGCCACTGCCATCGTATCTCCAAATGTATTTATGACTGTCGCCCCGGCGGATGTAATTGAACCCGAGTGTGCCGCCCGGCACAGGCACAACCGCCCTGACCACATCCAGTGCTTTCGGGATGTTCGGATTGATCATAAACCTGCCGCTGGCCGCATGTGGCCTCACACCGAGAAAATACTGGTACCACACCCTCAGGAATTCTGCGCTCGACCAGGCCTGTGAAAATGTGCCCGACAGCCGTACCCACTCTTCGCCCGGCCGTGGCAGGGCGTCGGTATTTTCCGCGAGCATACCCGGTGCACCCTCGTTCATGGTCTGCACCGACATGTTCATGAAAAGATTCCAGGCGATATCGGGCTGGCCAGCTTCGATCATCCGCTGCATGGCGATACCGTTGGTCCACACCCAGACGGTTCCGTTGTGGTAGGCGGCATCCTTGTGATAATATTCCGGGGCCTCGTGCCATGGATGGAAATTGAGGTCGTCCTGATCGAGGGAGGCGGTACCCCAGGGATACACCAGCCGGTCCCAGGCCTCCCTGGTCACTATCCACCGCTTGTTGGGATCATCAACCAGATCGAGGGCAAACAACTGATTGGGACGCATGCTGAAACTGGGTACACCGCGCGCTGTGATCCGGTCGGCCATATAGGTATGTTGGTCATCAAAAAAGTCTTCCATAAACCGGTTTCTCAATTTTTCGGCCAGTTGGTCCCACTTTCCGGAATAATCGGGCTGATCGTTCATCCGGGCAAGGCGTGCGGCACACCGCAGCTGATTGTACCAGAGTGCCTGAATGTCGTTGGCACGGTTACCGCGCGGCGAGTAGGCCCGCTTTGATGGCTCCTCACGGGCATCCATCCATGTTTCCGCATCGCCGTGGGTAAGGTAGCCGTGCTCATCCACATGATGGCGGATCGGCCCTTCGGTCGCCCTCACCACCACATCGAACAGGTCGGTGGCAAGCGACTCATCACCCCCGTAATCGAGATAGGCGCAGATCTGGGCCACAAAACGGGGCGTACCATCGGTGGTGTTGTAGATCACCTCATCGGGCCGGAGCCGGTTGGGGATGCGGCCATAATCGGGATGGTCTTCATCTGTGTTCTGATAACCGGCAAACGATCTGAGTATGTTGCCGGCTACATCCAGCTTACCATTAACCAGCACGGCACCCGGCAGGGAGATGAAGATATCGCGCCCCCAGTAATCGTTGAACCAGGGCAGCCCCGCATAAATGCCCCATCCGGTCTGTTTCATGATCAGGGCATCCAGCGAAACCCGGTTCCATGCCAGGGCCTGGTCTGCGACCGGAATACCCGTTTCGAAGCGGTTCTCCCGGTGCAGGTTCTCCATACGTTCCCGCCTGCCGGCAAGCATGGCTTCTTCATTGTTCCGAAGTTTTTCAACGATTCCCAGGGCATGTTGTTCGTCATCGCCCAGAACCAGGTAAAAACCGGATGCGGAGGCAACAGTCCTGATCTCCTCATGATCTTTCAGGGCCAGTTCAGCATTGTGGATGGGGGCCAGAAGCACTGTTTTGCCGGGGGCTTCGGCAGCCGTGTAAACGGCATAATTGTAACGCATCTGCGGCGAAGATATCATCCCGCTGCCGAACAGCCTGATGCCGATTTCTGCCTGCCCGGTTTCCATTCTGATCCCAATGGCCTCGGTCTCATCAAGCAGATAGAGCTCTTCTGTTGCCAGCGGGAAAACCCGCCGGACCATATGCGGCATAATCGTCACATCCGCAGTACTTCTGTCAAGGGCCACATCATCAGCAAACAGGCTGTAATCGCTGAAAATACGCCGTGTATTTACATTCCAGCCGGAATACCACTCCGTGCCCGGCCCATGGGTATGACCATAAAAGTAGCCCGATTTTTTATCGGTAAAGGCATATTCCCGGTTCTCGCCGGGTGTGGCAGGAAGTATTATTTCCAGGTTTACCGGCGACGGTTCAACAATCATCTCTCCCCCCTTCTTCGTACAGGAGATCATGAAAAAAGTGATCAGCAGAAGTACGGATATTTTCATTCGCATTTATCATTTTATTCAGCATTACGGGGGCAGTATCTTTGCGGAGTGCCCCGCCTCAGTCTTAATGTACACAACGGACAACAACGATCTGCAATACATATCAGGTACCCGGAATTATCCATGTATTTATTCGGCTGATGGTGATTAAATATAAGAAAATCCTGCCGCCCCCGACTATTCACCATATGATGTTTACTCTTTTACCTCTGCCGGATGATGTTTACTTTATTCTGGTATAAATGCATTGCCTGATGAGTAATGCCGGGTAGATTTTTGATCATTTAAAGCAGTTAACCTGCGATTCCGTCATCACCAAACATTTTTTGCCGCCTGAAACCAAAACAGCCATGCCGAACCATGAATTTGCCGGAAAACCGGCACCATACACCCTTCTCGAAAACATCCCCGGTCTTGTTGCGGCCTACTACAGCCGCAGGCCCGATCCGTCTGACCCTCAGCATGCCATACAGTTCGGAACTTCCGGGCACCGCGGATCATCCCTGACCGAATCATTCAACGAAAATCATATCCTTGCCATCAGCCAGGCTGTTGCCGACTACCGTGATAGCAATGGTATTACCGGTCCGCTTTATATCGGCATGGACACCCACGCACTTTCCGAGCCGGCGCTCATTACCGCGCTTGAAGTACTGGCCGCCAACGGTGTAAACATCCGCTACCAGCACGGCATGGGCTATACGCCAACCCCCGCCGTATCGTGCGCCATTCTGGCCTGGAACCGGAGCGGCAACACATCCAAAGCCGACGGTGTGGTGATCACGCCCTCGCACAACCCCCCGGCCGACGGCGGATTCAAATACAATGCCGTTAACGGCGGGCCTGCCGGCACCGACATCACCAATCAGATGCAGGCGGCCGCTAACCGCTACCTGCAGAACGGCCTCAGAGGCGTAAAACGGATTACGTTGCAGGAAGCCCTGAAAAAGGAGACCACACAGGCCTTCGATTTCATCACCCCGTATGTGGATGACCTCAAAAATGTGGTCGACATGGATGTGATCAGCCGGTCGGGGCTGCGCATTGGTGCCGATCCGATGGGAGGTGCCGGCATCGCCTACTGGGAACCGATTGCCGAGGCCTACAAGCTCAATATCGATGTTGTGAATCCGCGCGTTGACCCGACCTTCAGCTTTATGACGGTAGACCGCGACGGCAAGATCCGCATGGACTGCTCATCGCCCTGGGCCATGGCCAGCCTTATCGGCCTCAAAGACCGCTACGATATCGCTTTCGGTAACGATCCCGATTTCGACCGCCACGGAATTGTGACCCCCGGCGCGGGGCTGATGAACCCGAACCACTACCTCGCCGCTGCGGTCAATTACCTGTTCCGCAACAGGCCCGGCTGGCCCGTTTCGGCGGCTATCGGCAAAACACTGGTCTCCAGCAGCATGATCGACCGGGTGGCCAAATCGCTTGACCGCAGGCTTGCCGAGGTACCGGTAGGGTTCAAATGGTTTGTGGATGGCCTGATCGACGGCTCTTACGGCTTCGGGGGCGAGGAGAGTGCAGGCGCATCCTTCCTGAGAATGGACGGTACGGTCTGGTCGACCGACAAAGACGGCATCATCCTGAACCTTCTGGCCGCAGAAATAACGGCCCGTACAGGTAAGGATCCTTCCATGCACTATGCCGGCCTCGAAAAAGAGTTCGGAAGTCCCGTCTATGAGCGGATCGATGCACCGGCCACATCCGCCGAGAAAAAAGTTCTCGCCGCGCTCGCGCCTGAACAGGTAAAGGCCAAAGAGATGGCCGGTGAACCAATCACCCGCAAACTGACCCGGGCGCCCGGCAATGATGCCCCGATAGGCGGGCTCAAGGTCGAGACCAAAAACGGATGGTTTGCCGCGCGGCCGTCGGGCACCGAAGACATCTACAAAATCTACGCCGAAAGCTTTCTCGGCAGCAGCCACCTGAAACAGATACAGCAGGAGGCCGTGGCGATTGTGGATGAGGCCCTTGGTAAGTATTGACCTTTCACGCACTGATCATGCCTTTGAAGGCAGATCAGATATCTCAGACTTGTTCTGCAGCCTATCCGTTTGACCCGGATGCGCACATTTTCGGTATAAACACGATATACATATACTTCGATCATGAAATCAGTAACCTCTCTTTTTAATAATCGGCCCACGCTGCCCACGCTGCCCACACTGCCTGCACTTGTGTCACTGCCCACGCTGCCCACACAGCCTGCACTGTTGACACCGCCTGCAATTTTGATGCTGCTCCTGATGGCCACGCTCACACTGTTATCCCTTCCGGCAACCATCTCTGCCCAACCCCTGCCCGTGATCACACCACAGGAGGCCGGTATGGATGAGGCGGTGCTTGCGCGGGTCGACACGGTAATCGGTCAATCGATCGCCGGCGGAGAAACTCCCGGTGCGGTGCTGCTGGTGATGCGGAATAACCGGATTGTGTGGCGCAAAGCCTATGGCGACCGGCAGGTAAGCCCCGAACCCGTTCCCATGACCGTAGAGACAATCTTCGACATGGCCTCCATAACCAAGCCGGTAGCGACAGCCACATCCATTATGCAGCTTGTTGATGCCGGAATGATACGGCTCAGTGATCCCGTATCGCACTATCTGCCCGGTTTCAACGACAGGGTACCCTCGGATGATGGCCGGGAGCGCATCATCCGTGTAGTGCACCTTCTCACCCATTCCGCCGGGTTGCCGGCCTACCCGCCGGTGGCCGACCTGGTTGCCGGGGCAGATACGGGGCCCGGATCGGGTTCTCGCCTTGAGGTGCTTTACAACTGGCTCGATACCGCCAAACGCGAGTTCGCGGCCGGTGAATCGTTTCTGTACAGCTGCCCCAACTTCGTGACCCTTCAACGGATTGTGGAGGTTGTTACCGGCGAAACCCTGGCCGACTACAGCCGGAAGCATATATTCGGCCCTCTTCAGATGAGCCGTACAAGTTACCTGCCCCCCGACGACTGGAAGGAATTTACAGCACCCACTGAGCCCGGTGCCGATGGCGAACAGATGATCTGCATAGTACACGATCCATTCGCGCGGGAGCTTATGGGCGGCAATTCGGGCAATGCCGGTCTGTTCTCCACCGCCGACGACCTGGCCATCTTCGCGGCAATGATGCTGAACGGCGGCAACTGGAACGGAACCCGCATTCTCAGCAAAGCCGCTGCAGATGCCATGACCCGCATCCCTCACGGCCTTGAATCGCAGGGACGCGGCCTCGGCTGGGATCTGAACTCCTCATTCGCCACAAACCAGGGCGACCTGTTCGGCCCCCGCACCTACGGCCATACCGGTTTCACCGGCACATCGTTTATCATCGATCCCGATACCGAAACAGCCGTCATTCTGCTAACCAACCGTGTTCACCCCAACGGAAGCGGCAACGTAGTACGTCTCCGCAGCCTAATTGCCAATATCGTGGCCGCATCAATCGGGCAGTGAACCTCCTTCAGGAGTCCGGAGCGCAGCGGAGGTCCCTGAAGAGTGGTTCACTGCCCGATTGCCCGCCCGTTATATGAACACAAACCCCCAATCCCCGCAAACATCAAAAAAAATCAATCACCACCCCAATGGAGGATAACAAAAAACTGATCGCCGATTTTCTGGCCCAGAAGAATATAGCGGTAGCCGGCATCTCCCTCAGCCGTGAAACACCCGCCAATATGATTTTCAAAAAAATGAAGAAAGCCGGCTACACCGTATTCGCAGTAAACCCCAAAGGCGGGACCTATGATGAGCATCCCTGTTACACCGGTCTCGGCAGCATTGACCCCCGGCCCGATGGAGTGGTAATCGTTACCCGTCCGGAGGTCACTGCGAATCTCATCGACGAATGCATTCACCTGGGCATCACCCGGGTCTGGATACACAATATGATGGGAATTGTAAAAAACGGCAAACCGGGTTCGGCAAGCAGCGTAGATACCGCCGCCGTTCAAAAAGGGCGTGAAGCCGGGCTCACGATAATCAGCGGCAGCTGCCCCATGCAGTTCGTGCCGCCGGTCGACATTTTCCACCGCTGCATACGCTGGGTATCCGGAAAAACCGGCAAACTTTGATCACTTACGTTCGATAGCTTAAGCCAGTGCCGTCACTATCAAACCGAAAGTACGCCACGTCAGATACCAGCCTGGCCGGCAATTCAGAGTGCCTGTAACCGGTTCGTTTTCAGTGGTCCCCGAAACGGTAACGAAGTCCGCTTCCGAAGGAGAGGAAAGAAAAATCGTAGTGGTCGAAGCTGGCGATTGACA
>RECM01000022.1 GCA_007694035.1 Balneolaceae bacterium | reverse complement strand
GAAATTTCGATGTGGGCCCCTACGCCGCAGACCGACAACAGGCACGTATCCAGGTTCGGCCGTCTGAACGGCATAAGCGGCCTCAATGAGCCACGGCGGCTCGAGATCGCCCCGTATACCGCCGCCAACATACTGAGGGCACCCGATCCCGGAAACGGCAATCCCTACTATAACCGGAATCAATTCTCAGGCAGCCTGGGAGGAGACATCAGGTACGGACTCACCTCCGATTTTACCCTTACGGCCACCATCAATCCCGATTTCGGGCAGGTGGAAGCCGATCCGGCAATGATCAACCTAACGGCCAATGAAAATTTCTTCTCCGAGCGGAGGCCATTTTTTATTGAAGGCAGCGACATCTTCAGATTCGGCGATACAAGGACCTTCAGCCGGTATGGCAATCCCGCCACATTTTATTCCAGACGGATCGGCCGTTCGCCCCAGGGCAGTCCGGGCCGTGCAGGTCTTGAGGCCGATTTCACCAATATGCCCGATCAGACAACCATCGCCACGGCCGTTAAGGTGAGCGGGAAAACCGCATCGGGATGGTCGGTCGGTATTCTTGACGCCATCACCCTGCAGGAGAAGGCCCTGTTCACTACACCATCGGGCAGCGAACAATCGGTGGCGGTTGAGCCGGCCACCAATTACCTGGTTACCCGTGCCAAAAAGGATTTTAACAGCGGCAGCACATATATCGGCGGATTTGCCAGTGCCGTTAACCGGCGCATAGGCGGCACCTATTTCGAAAATTTCCTGCGGTCGTCTGCCTATACCGCAGGAGGCGATTTCGAGCACTATTTCCTGAAGCGAAACTGGGTTGCCAGTGGTACGATCTCGTGGACGACCATCAACGGGACCCCGGAGGCAATGCAGCTGGCCCAGCGTTCACCGGTTCGTTACTACAACCGGGTCGATTCCGGCCGGCTTTCGATTGATCCCGACCGTACCAGCCTTTCGGGATATGCCACCGAAATGAGCATTCAGAAACGCGGAGGCGAGGACCGCTGGCTGGGTTCACTCACCTATGCCGAGGCGAGCCCGGGTTACGAGACCAACGATCTGGGATTTCAGAACCGGGCCGATTACAGGGCGGTTAACGGGGGTGTTGTTTACCGCAATACCCGTCCTGAAAAAGTTCAGTACTACGAATACTGGCTGTTCAGTGCGCATACATGGAACTTCGACGGCGACCGGATCAACAAAAATATTGGAACAGGCGGGTTTATCCGGTTCAAAAATATGTGGCACGCCAATTACAACATGAACTATAACGGCCGGCAGTTTTCCGACCGTATAAGCCGCGGTGGTCCACTTGTAGAACTGCCGGTTAACGGCAATATGAACATGAACATCAGCTCCAACCCGAACAAATCACTGGCCTATAATGCCGGCACTTTTATGCGGCGGGATACCGAAGGCGGTTACAACCGCAATTTCTGGGCCGGATTCCGGGTACAGCCCACACCATGGCTGCAGTTCAGCTTCGCCCCGGAACTGATGTTACAGCGGAACATGTATCAATACATCGCCACGGTGGCCGATGCGGCTGCATCCCAAACCTTCGGCCGGCGATATGTATTCTCCGAAATCGATCAGACCACGCTTCTCGGAAATTTCCGGCTGAACTGGACGTTCTCCCCTTCCATGAGCCTGCAGACCTATGTACGTCCCTATATATCGACGGGACGCTACCGGAACTTCAAGGAGCTTCAAGCTCCGGGCACCAGGCGTTTCGCGGTGTATGGCCGCGATACGGGCACCATCAGCAGGGCCAATGGCCGGTACACAGTCGAACCGGATGGTTCCGGCGAATCGGCCTTCAGCTTCAATGCACCCGATTTCAACTTCCGCTCGATACAGGGCAACGCGGTATTCCGGTGGGAGTATACCCGTGGTTCGACTATTTTCCTGGTGTGGCAACAGCAGCGCAGCGACCTGGCGCACGATGGCGGGTTCAATCCCGGCCGTGACCTGGGCGAACTGTTCCGTACCAGACCGACCAATGTGTTTCTGGTTAAAGTGAGCTACTGGTTTGGGTCGTAGTGCAGCTGCGAACTACTTGATCAATGTCATTTTCCGGGTGAGTACCTGGGTGCCGGTGCGGAGCTGATAGATATAGACACCGCTGGCCAGGCCGGATGCATCCACCGATACGGAGTGCCGGCCGGCCTGCTGAACACGGTTGTTCACAAGAGGCATCACTTTGATTCCGGTAATGCTGTATATATCAAGTGATACCGTTGCAGCTTCGGCAAGGTCGTACGTAATAAACGTGGCCGGGTTGAACGGGTTCGGGTAGTTCTGATGCAGTGTTGCACGGTCGGGCAGGTCGGAGGAGATTTCGCGGGGGTTGGATGTACCCGTTGAGAACTCGTTCAGTGTGGCTTCAGCTGATTCCTCGTCATATTCTTCAGTAAAGGGAATTTTTTCGATGTTCAGGATGGCAATTGGGAACCCTTGCGCATTCACGAATTCCACTTCCATCGACTCGAGTTTAAAAAAGCCGAAATCCAGCGCTTCCGTTTTGGTAATTCTGAGCACATTAAACGTGCCATTGGGGGTGATCAGCTCTCCCCAGCCATCGATAACAACATTTACACTGTAATCAGATGTATTATCTAACCCACCAATGATGAACTCGTCTTCATACTCATAGTCCCACGCACTTTCGAATGTGGCCGGGAAGGTATAATAGACCTGGCCCGGACGGCTGTACTGGGTAATGAACACTTCTTCGGGGTTTTCGTCATCCATAATGATTGAGCCGAGCGATACGAAAGCATCATCATTGATAATGCTGTATTCATAACTGAGAAACTCCAATTCAACCTCTTCATCATTCATAATACCCTTCACAGAAAACTGGTTGCGGCTTACATGCGTGGCCTGATCGAAATGTTCATCGCCTGCTCCCGGTGTGCCGGCTGTTGTTGAAGTGGTTTCAGATTTGCCGGAACCCGTAAATGTTCCGTCAAATGTAAGTGTTGTAAAATCCCAGGTCCGATCGGCACCCTTTATCTCCAGCAGTGCGATGATTTTTTCTGCATCTGAACTGACCGAAGAGGTATTGGAAAACTCCGAGTTCAGGAATGCGTCAAACGAGTTTTGCGTGAGCACTATCTGTGCCGTCACAGTCTGGTTAAAGAACAGTGAGGCAAGCAGAATCATGAACATAGGGGCGGTGATGTTCTGTAACGGTTTCCATGTTTTCATAACGTTATTTATAAAGTGTTATAGGGGAAATGTGACGTATTCAGTGTATTAGAGCAACAGAACGAAACATGGAAATACTGCCGGTTATCGTAGTGCCCGGCACCATTTTCACATATCCGTCTCTGTTATCCGAGGTCCTGGAAAAGAAGAGGACCCAATCATCATCTATTGTTTGTTCACCAATAACAGATAACACGAAAGGAAGCATACCACCTGTACGGTTCATAACCATCAACATGAATCCGCCACATACCTGTCGTGCAATACCCGATCATTGTTTACCAAGCAATTCGATTTTGAAATGTATAGAAAAATAGTGTCAGATAAATAGGTATTTACAGCAAACCGAAATAATTTTTAAAAACATGTAACAGACGGTGTGTGCAGAAATCTGTGCGCTTATTAACAGTCCCATCCCTTTTTCAATATTTCCCGGCCGTGTGCCGGGAAACCCGGTCAAGGGTGGCCACCCGCGATTGGAGAAACGTGTTGGTTCTATGTCCGGGCATTTTCGTACTGCTGCTTGTCGAGAAGCCTCTGCCACTGCTCGTCGACCTGCCGCTGAATGGTGGTGAGCCCGTTCGACGGGTCATCGCTGAACAGCTGGGCAAACCGGCCCTGCAGCTTCATATACTCGCTTACCGGCACGTTTTCTTCCGGCATATGCGTAATGCGGAACCTGCCGTTTTCGGCTTCAAACAGGGGGTAATAGTTGGTTTCAACCGCAAGGCGGGCGAGCTGTATGGAGATGTCCGGATCGTGCTTGTGCCCCGGCGGGCATGGGCCGTCGATCATAAGGAACCGGAAACCGGATGCATCGCGGGCCTTTTTCAGTTTGTTTTCGAGGTCGGTGAGGAAGGCGGGTGA
>RECM01000136.1 GCA_007694035.1 Balneolaceae bacterium | reverse complement strand
ATACCTGTATCTTTGTCATATCTGCCTGCCCAGGCATGACAAAATATCTCTTGCTCCGGTAACTTTGAATGATTCTAAGTTGCAAAGCAGACTGTAAGCATATTTATATATTCTCTGATGAATATTATATTATTTGCAGATAGCCACCCAATAAGGAGGGCATATGACGAACGGTAATGTATCAATTGAAGAACGCCGGAACCGGATAGCTGCCATTCAAAGTGTTATACCCGGTCTCGGGCATATTTACAAAGGGCATTATGGGCTAGGTGCAATTATTCTGTTGCTTAGTCCCCTGGTGCTGTGGGCAGGTCTCATACTTGGATGGGCAACTTTCGGATTTGGACTGTTTCTTCCTTTTGCATTCATAGCATTCATAGCGTATCAGGCATACCATCTGAAAGATCGCAGAAAGCACCACGCCGGTATACTATAACGATTAACTTTCCCGGATGGAGTTATCTATCCGTGTATTCGCAGCATAGGCAGAAGTGAGCCTGTTCTGCCGGTCGAATTCGAACGTTATGCTTCCGAGAACCATCCCGGCAAATCCAACTTGTGTTACGATGGTTGACCGGCCGTCCGGTTTATCGAATACTTCAGGTTCATCGAGAAATGTATGTGTATGTCCGCCAATAATCAGATCTATTCCGTCAATCTGCTGAGCTATCACCCTGTCGCTTACGCGTCCATCTGAGTAGTTGTAGCCAAGGTGGCTTAGACATATCACGAGATCGCAATCATAGCCCCGACGCAGCACACTCACCATTTGATTGGCTTTCAAAAGCGGATCATTATAAACCACACCTTTGTGAAGATGGGGCAGCACCAGGTTTTCAAATGCAACCCCCAGGCCAAAAATACCAACTTTGATGCCATTTACCCTTTTCACCAGGTTGGGCTGAACATATGGAGCCATGGGCGAGTTGCCAAAATCATAATTTGAGCTTACAAATGGAAAACCGGCATGACCTGCAACGTTGGCAAAACCCTCAACCCCATTGTCGAACTCATGGTTGCCGATAGTACTTGCGTCATAACCCATCTCGGTCATCAGTTTAAAATCAAGGGCACCGCCATAGAAATTAAAATAAGGCGTACCCTGAAAAACATCACCGGCATCCAGCAGAAGTGTAGTGCCTGGTGTTGATGATTTCAGTTGCTTTATCAGAGTTGCTCTTCTTGCCGCCCCTCCAAGACCTTCGTAGCGTGATCCATCGGGAAACGGATCAATCCGGGCATGAGTATCGTTTGTGTGCAGAATGACAAGTCTTTTATCGGGAAAACGGGCAGCAAACGATTCAAGAGGTTTGAAGCCCATAAAACCGGCTCCAAGACCAAGTGTACCCAGTGTTTTTATAAAATATTTTCTATCCATTCCTATCGTATTCTCGAATCTGTTACAGGTTCAATCACCGGCATATACTTCAGATACTCAATGAATGCATCTCTGATGAGTACCTGCATGTCCCGTCTTTCCTGCGGCGACCATAACGTTGGCATATCTCCACCTCCATCAGCAAGCCAGTTATTGGTTGCAATCCAGTATTTCTCATCCGGATCTACAGACCTGCTTCCCACAAGTACATCCTCAGCCCTTCCATTTTTTATCCTGAACCGGATGCCGCTAACAGGTTCACCTCCAACAGCAGCAATTTCGTCGGCAAGGCTGATCACTTGTTCACCGGTGAGCTTCAGAATGGTGATATGGTTTTCAAACGGCATCAGTTCAAAAATATGCCCGATATTTACCGGTCCCTCGGGCAGGGGTACCCTCAGACCACCGTTGTTCAGAATTGCTATGTGTACTGTGCTGTCTATCTCCCGGGTTGCCCGGTTACGGAGTATATCGGCTGTCAGATTTCCGAGAGCGCCTTCGGGTTTTCCCCTTTCGATGATTCCGGTACTTCTGGTAAGAACAGTACTCAGCTGACCCTCAATGTCGGTTCTGTAAGGAACTATTATGGAGGCTATCACTTCATCATCGTCAATGAAGTCGGCCATTGAGTAGTTCCAGTACTCAAATCCTGATAAATAGTAGGGCTCGTGTTCAACACCATTTCTGGATGCCGAACATGAGATCATCATGAATGAAACGAGTAACAGGATATACCTGACAGACAACAACCGGTATTTTGACATTATTCCTTAATTCCGACCCTGGAACTGTTCCATCATCATCTGCTGAAGTGTTTTGATTTTAACACCGGAAGGTACATCGAGGTCACTGTTGGGTATTCTCTGCTTCAATACCCGTTCCGTTTCCAGCACCATGGTAAGCTCACCATCTTTATAGGCTTCTACCCTTAGAGGAACATAACCGTCTTCAATAATTTTTGAAAATGGACCGGAGAAATCGGATGACATACTCGAGAACCAGGGTTCCTTGAACATGCCCCAGTTGAGCTTCATGCTCTCCGACATCCATAGATGCACCTCTTCGTTGTCATCATTGGTGTAGATCCACTGGCTGGCTTTATATCCACTAAAGGTATCTGATTTTCCTGTTTTCTTCAGATCTCCTGTTGGTTCAGGTGCAGTTTTTGATTCTTCAGCTCCCATAAAGGCTTTAAACATTCCAAAAATTCCTTCAATATCGGTTTTGGTGATGCTAAGCGCTTCGATTTCACTTGTAAATATCACAAAATCCTGCTTGTCGTGGCGGATTAGAATCTGATCGGATTCAACACCGGGAAGCATATCAGTGGATGTTTTATCTCCATCTGTAAGTATGCGCATCCTGTCTTTATTGCAGACAAGTGTAAAGGAACCTGACTCCTGCATTTGCCCGTTTTCAAGTTCGTAGCCTTTAAAAAACAGCGTGCCTTCAAAATACTCCTGGCTCATGGCAATGTGGGCCGGAATAAGACTACTAATCAGTAATATGAGCAGGCTATATCGCAGACCAGGCTTTAGAAATGCCTTGAAATGTTTCATTGTAAGGTTTCCTTTCAATTGCATAATTAAGTGACTGACCGAACATCCGGTGCCAGCCGGGTGCTTCGATCGGATCATATGTGTGATGGTGGTAATTCCAGACAACAACCCCGTTGTAACGTTCAACCAAATCTACTTGTTTTCTCAACAAAGCAACAGACTCTGAAATATTTAGATTCATGTAGTTCAGTAATTGAACATCCATGGCTATCATTGGAAGTTCAATTACGTTTGAATCGCTGTTTTTGTTGCGGTCAAATAGTGTATGGGGCGAAACGGTGCCGGTTCGTGAGCCGGCTTGTTCGGCCCAGGCAACTGAGGAATCGTTTTCAATGGAATGCTTCACTAATAATTCCACATGCTGTTCCGGGTCAAAACGCAGGTAATGGAAACGGACCGACCTGATCCTGTTTCCGGTTTTCTGCTGCAGCTGATTGAGTTCTTCGGCAAATAACCCGCTGTTATACCCTGCTTCATACCCGGGATGAAACCCGATTTCTCCCCCTGTTTCTGATATCCTTTCTACCATTTTATCAAAAAATGGCAGGTCAAGATAATTGGCCGAATCATTGGGGTGTTTGTGGATATTCGACTGGATGAACAGCGTGGGCCGGATACCGGCTTTTCCGGAAAACTCCAATAATTTCAGTATTGAATCCTGATAAGTGTCACCGGGAGTCAGCAAATCGAGTATGGAAGCCTGCCAGCGGTCGAGGCGCTCAGGAAACGATTTTTTGTTCCTGTTCAGAAGCAGAAAATCAACAGATTCCCTGGCCCAGGTACCTTTTGTTTTCTTCTTTAGCCGGTCAATATCGTGTGTCAGAGCCAGTGCGAAGGCGGAACCATTCCAGTTCATTTTACCTGGTTTAATTCCGGCAGCCTCTAACCATCTGCCAAGTAGTAGCGCGTATTCATTAACGATCGGATAGTCAATGCCCAGCTTGTTTTGGAGACTGTCAGAGAATCTGCATCTTCCGTGTTTATCAGGTTCTCCCGCTGTACCGTTCTGCCAGTCGCTCAGAAAGAAAAAGACTGATGCAATAATGTCTGGCCTGTTTTCTGAACCAGACTTGTTTATATCCGGAGTCGCCCGGCCTTGAAACAGAACCGGGATCTTATCTGTTAGAACCCCCTGTATTGTGGCAACACCCGAAATGTCAAGCGGTTTACGGGTGCTGAAAAAGTCGAAGGCATCGGTTGATGCACTGATGCTAACCACATTCTTGCCGGACTGTTTATCACTGATAAGACAGTTAAACCCGTAATATATACCGCCTTCTGCTTCGATTTCCTCCGCCTTTACTATAGCCATCTTCAGGCGCAGCATCGTGAGCAGGTTCCGGAAGGCATATTCCGCCTTGGGGTAAAAGAGGGGCGGAACATCAATGCAAACGCGTATCACGATACTCCGTTACTGATCCAGACTTACCTTATGGATCCATCCACCGGCGATCACATCATCGTTTTCATAGCAGACAAGAGCCTGGCCGGGGGTAATGGCATGCCGCGCATCAGCAAACCGGATGGTGAGTTCATCGTCGCCGGTTTGTGTGAGGAAACCCGGGGCTCCATCATCATTATAACGGATTGCACCAATAACGGGCATCTCTTCCTGCGAAATCTTTTCATACTTCACCATATTGATCTGCCGGGCAGTGCAGTATGTGTTTTCGAGTTCCTCTTCCTCGCCCACTGTAATGACATTGGTTTGCGGATTGATGTTTGTAACATATACCGGTTTGCCCATAGGCAGATGGAGCCCTCTTCTTTGGCCGATCGTATAGAAAGGATACCCTTTATGTTTTCCCACCACATTCCCGTGCTTGTCAACAAACAGGCCGCCGTCCACTTTTTCTTCAAGGCCTTCAACACGGTCTTTCAGAAACCTGCGATAATCGTTATCGGGCACAAAGCAGATTTCGTAGGAGTCTTTCTTGTTGGCTACGTTAAACAGATCAAAATCGTGAGCCATCTGACGTATTTCAGTTTTTGTGTACCCGCCAAGAGGGAACCTTGTTCTTGATAAATTCTTTTGAGATACGCCCCAGAGCGCATACGACTGATCCTTATTCATATCAAGCCCGCGGGAGATCACAAAACGGCCGTTTTCTTCCCTAACCTTTGCATAATGACCGGTAGCGATAAAATCACACCCGAGGTTATTTGCCCTTTTCATGAGGGCTTCCCACTTGATGTGCGTATTACAGAGAACACAGGGATTGGGTGTTCTGCCGGCCATATACTCGTCTACAAAACGATCAATTACCCAGTCTCCAAATTCTTCGCGTATATCTACAATAAAATGGCTGAAACCGTATTTATTGGCTACCTGGCGCGCATCGTTCATCGACTCGAGTGAGCAGCAGCCCGTTTCTTTTCCGTTATTCCCGCCTGCTGTTGAGTAATCCCATGTTTTCATGGTAATACCAATAACTTCATAGCCCTGTTCTTTTAGCATCACAGCAGCTACGGAGGAGTCGACCCCCCCGCTCATTGCAACTAAAACTTTTCCTTTACCGCTCATTATCTGGTGTTGTAATCGATGGGTTTATAACCTGTAAATTTACGAATTTTTCGCAAGATTTACCGGCACAAACTCATCAACGGGTGGAAATGGCTTCTGGTATCAGCGTTGCTGTGTTGGCGCACCTGCATCAGGCCATGTATAGATAGGGTTTCCAGTGATCATCAACCTGGCCATGAAAATCTCTCAGAAAAATGATATGGTTCGGGCGAAATGGTGTTCTCCGAAGCGGCATACCGGCCTCTCTGGGTGTTCTGTTGCCTTTTTTATGGTTACATACTGTACAGGCCGTTACAAGGTTTTCCCAGGTATCTTTGCCGCCTTTACTTTTAGGTATCACATGATCGATGGTCAGGTTTTCAGAAGTCCCACAATACTGGCATTTATAGGCGTCTCTTTTTACAATGTTTTTTCTTGTGAGAACTATATGCTTGAATGGTATCCGTGCATACCGCCGCAGGCGTATAACAGATGGATAATCATAGTTATAACGCACAGTTTTTATTTTTTTCTGGGGATCTTCGTGCAGTAATTCAGCCTTGTCAAGAAACAGCAGTAACAGCGATTTTTTAACGTTGCATACGCTGAGTGGCTGGTAATCCTGGTTCAGAACTAATACATTCCCATTCAGCATATCTATTGAATTTCGTTTTATTGAAATTTCCTGCCGTCTGTCAACTGCGATTTCAGGATGAAACTGATCCTGTTTTAGAGGTCGCCATTTGCCACGTAAGGCATACGACAGTAAACTAATTTGAAAAAATGCATTATTTCCGGCATTTTTTCAACTGTTATGCATAAAAAGCATAATTAAAAGTGTTCCCCCGAATACCAGGATTGGTTACAATCTCAATTATTACAGAAGAAATGCAGCACTGTTATGGTTGCAGCCTGGCTCAGATACATCAGCAGTAACTACAGGGCAAAAAATTCCAAACGATCTGCTCAATTATGCGGACCAATAAAATGAAGCTGAAACAGGGCCGCTGCGCTTGTAAGGGCTTTTCTGAATCTGTTCATCAGAATATGCTAAGGATGATGAAAGTTCTTTTTATATTTGCTTCGGTTAACAGAATCCACTGAACTGATCATATTTACAGCCAGCCATAATGCCTTACAATAAAGATCTCTACAGTACCCCATACTACAAAGAACCCGGACCCAAACTGGACAAAGAAAGTCCTTTCGAATCGATGATGGAACGATTCCGGTTCGCGGCAGAACTGCTTCAGCTTGAGGATGGGATGTTCCAATATCTTTCGAGCCCAACCCGGCAGGTGATTACATCTATCCCCGTAGAAATGGACAATGGGGAGATCAGGGTTTTTGAAGGCTACAGGGTTATTCACAATAACGTACTTGGCCCCTCAAAGGGAGGGCTCCGGTATTCACCCGATGTTACCCTCGATGAAGTTAATGCCCTGGCAGCGTGGATGACCTGGAAGTGTGCTGTTGTAAATGTGCCTTTTGGAGGCGCAAAAGGTGCAATCAAGTGCAACCCCAAAGAATTATCTCTGAAAGAACTGGAGCGGGTAACACGCAGGTACACTGCCAATATGCTTGAAGTTTTCGGCCCCGAGCAGGACATCCCCGCTCCCGATATGAATACCAACGAGCAGGTGATGGCCTGGATCATGGATACATACTGCATGCATTCCAGAAAATCTGATACAGCCGTTGTTACGGGCAAACCCCTTCTGATCGGCGGGTCAAGGGGTCGTAAAGAAGCTACCGGACGTGGCGTTGTAACACTCGTACTTGCTGCCCTCAATAAACTTGGTATGTCGCCGGTTGGCTGCAAGGTTGTTATACAGGGTTTCGGGAATGTAGGTACTATTTCAGCAAAATTACTGTATGAGCAAGGCTCCAGAATTATTGGTATAAGTGATATATCAGGTGGCTACTATAATCCGGACGGAATTGACATACCCAAAGCCATTGAATATTCCACTGCCAATAAAGGCTCTCTTGAAGGTTTTAAAGATGCTGATCCAATTTCCAATGAACGGCTTCTTGAACTCGAATGCGACGTACTGATACCGGCAGCCAAAGAAGATCAGATCAACCGCCACAACGCACCCAATATAAAAGCCAAAATAATAGCCGAAGGTGCCAACGGTCCTATCACGGCAAGTGCCGACCAAATGCTTGATAGCATGGGCATTTTGATAATCCCTGATATACTTGCAAATGCTGGTGGTGTTACCGTTTCATACTTTGAATGGGTTCAGGACCGTCAGGGATACTTCTGGACAGAAGAGCGTGTAAACAGACGACTGAACCGCATGATGCGAAGTGCATTTCAGCTGATATTTGAAGTAAAAGAGCAGTATAATATAACCTTGCGGCAGGCTGCTTACGTATATGCTATCCGGAAGGTAGCAGATACACTGCGTTTACGTGGTATTTATGGTTAATCGGAACATTTCTGCCTGACCCCGCTTATTAACTGAGAATTTTTGAATTTTAAACAAATTTAATGTGGAGCAGGAATTAATCCTGAAGTCATCGCTTGACAGTCTTGCTGATTTGGAGCAATTCGTTGATAACATTATAGATAAAGCTGGGCTGGATGAAGATACAGCAGCCAGATTTCAGCTTGTAATGTCTGAAGCTTGCACAAATGCCATTATGCACGGCAACAAAATGGATGAAAGCAAAAAGGTATTCATCAAGAGCGAAGTAATGGATAACAAGATAGTTGTGACGGTTGAAGACCAGGGCATTGGATTTAACCCGGATTCGGTTCCTGACCCTCTTGCAACCGATAACCTGCTAAAGACCAGCGGCCGCGGGGTATATTTGATCCGACAATACGCAGACAAAGTCAGCTATTCACCCAAGGGCAACGTTCTGACTTTTTCAATCAACTTCTGATCGTATCTGACTGAAATTTCTGACCTGTTTACTTCAATAACTGTACCGGCAGATCGGAAGAGCGTACTTATCTCTTTTCAGAGATAAGTTTTCTTATTTCATCAAGTTTATTTGAAATTTCCTCTTCAATTTCAAAATTTTTATACTCCGTCCGTTTCACAGAATCGATGAACTGTTCCTTGAGATTATTAACATCATCCTTTAAAGTTTCCCGCATCCTTACATATTTTTGTTCAGCTTGCTCAAGTCTCTGGTTATATTTGGCTTCCAGGAGATTTTTAAAGATGGAAAAATTCTTCTCTATCTGATTTAATTGATTTTCGACAAGGGTAAATCTCCGGTCTGAAGTCTGCAGCGATTTCTTCTGATCAGCATCAAGTACACCTTCTTTTATTAACTCTTCGAGGCGGTCAATTTTATCGGTCAGCATAACCTCCGATTTAATGACATCAGAAATCTGTTTGTCGAACTGGCGGTTAGTACGTTTCATTTTGAACTCGAGATCTGCATTGTATTCCTCAAGTTTCTTCTCCATCTTTTTCAGACGGTCTTCAAGTCTTTTTTCGGTTGAGTTAAGCCGCTCAATAACTTCAGATTCATTTCTGTAGACAGTAGTGATCTTTTTCTCTTTTGCCCCGAAGGTGATCATATCGAGGCGGACATTGATATCGTTGAGTGTTTTCGACAAATCCTGATCAAGCATTACCACTTTACCCGACAATTCCTTCAAAGCTTCCTGTAGTTCAGACTCATGCTTTTTCTTCTCTGGAGAATCTGTAGTTCCCGACAGGTATGAGTCTGCAATATCGCCCCGATTGATTATTGCTTCTTCACTGGTCTGATCTATCATAAGGTCCTCTTCTGTTTCAAAATCAAAATGATCCATGCCGGAATACGACTTACTGGAGAATCCGGAATCATCAACATTATCTTCATCTGGTTCATCCATTAATGCTGAGTACTTGTCTCCCATCTCTTTGAGATCAATTTCCTTGATCTGTTCAACATCAGATGGTTTCAGTTTGGTGTCGATGTAGTTTATCCAGTCTTCATACAGAATTCCGGTTGCCTCATGCCTGAAGTTTTGCTTATCCCTGATTTTTATCAGCTCCTCATAATATTGTTCGACTTCCCTGGCCTGATCTTCATTCATCTCGAGGCTTATGGAGTCTGATACCAAAGTATAGACAGCACTTCTGAGAATATCATAGTGGTCATCAATTGCTTCACGAACCGGGTTGGTCATACCAGCCAGTTCATTGCATTCGCTCTGACTGGGGGCCGTTACCTTTTGTTCCTGATTAGCGAACGTTTTTCTCAGGTCTTGTAAACGCTTTAGAATCCCATTCTGAGATTCCTGCAGTTCACCAAGGAGATATCTTTTATCGGGGTTTGAGAGAACCTGGTTCAGTAGCAGAAGTCCTTTTGCCAGCCCGCTTGTTTCAGCCCTGCGGTTAATGGCATTGCCAAGTTGAACGGCATCGCCGCCTGTTCCCTTAAGTGTGGTTTCAATTATATGCAATCTTTCGAGAACTGATGCATGAAATACATCGGCTTCTCCTATTAGAAAAAGAAGCGAGTCCCAAACGAGATGCAGATCATCTAAATTCACCAGTTTGTTAGCTTGACCATTCATATAGTTTTTCAGAGTAATTAGTCCTTCGCAGATGATTATAACACAGAGTACCAAAATCCGCGATGAATGTTCGGATTTCTAAACAAACTCTAATTTATGTGAGTCTTTTAACGCATTGATGACTAATGCAATGCTGCAAAAAGCATACATGGAAATTTGTTCATCTACTCTGAGAAAGGCAATAGAGAAGATGAGAGTGGGGCAGGCTTAATAGCTTAATACAGAGATAGGCATTACTAAGTTATCATACCGGTAATCATCAGAAGTCGTACCGTAAATAGAACCCGATTTCACCGGTTCCATGAGTGAAACGCGGGCCGAATTCACCATGAATAGTGCCGCTTCTTACCTCTTTCTGTACAGTTACCGGAAAGCCCAGTGAACTGTCGATAACATTTAACGCCCAGATACCTGTAAAGAGGACCGTTCCACTGACTATCATATTCTTGTTATTAGTGATACTTGATCTTTTATCATCCAGCCTTGACTGCAGCCTCAAACGATCAGGCGAACCTGCTGGCTGGGCAGATAGTTCTCTGGCAATATTATCTCTGTCGTCTTTTAATCCGGGTCGTTCGATGAAAAAGAGATAAAGGTTTGCTCCTGCAATCAGTGCGGAGGCCCCGAAAAATACGCCGCCTTTGGCGTGCTGGCCTTTATAGTACTGACCGAAACCTGGAATTAATGCCGATCGCCAGACGGCCTGATTCCTGTTTCTTTCCTGCATAATAGTTTGCGTTGAAAAATTGGCAGACCGCTCAAAATGGTGAAAACCCCTTGAGCGGTTATCTTCTATGACCTGGGTAACTCTTAACTTTCTGTCAATAGCTACCGTAGAGAAATTTTTAATGTTGTACGCAGGGCCCAACGATGATACATCATCAAGAGAGTAATTGGATGAACCGCTGCTGGCAAGGAATTCATTGAGCCTGGTATACCGTATTCTCTGATTGCCATTAGTGTCGAAACCCAGGAAAATTAGTGATAGTGAGCCCGGGTTGCCTTCATCAAGGTAAATCCATTCCGGCCCCCTGTAGTCACGGGGTACAACCGTCCGTGCTACACGTTGACCTGTCGCCTGTCCGGTTCTTCCGCCAATTATCTCGCCTGTGCCCGGGTTTGAAAAAAGCTGGGTGATCCCTATATCAAGATTATCGGATGTCTGTACCGTATACAAAGGTTCGCGGCTGATATAGTACGCAATGAAATTTGCATCGGGCGACCAGGCTGGCAAAAACTCATTGAAGTTGTAAAGGTGTGATGTAACCCTAACCGGGATCGAAATTCTCTGCGGGTTCTGAAGGTCGATTGTAATAACACTGATACCATTGTTTGTAACCCCGCTTTCAACAGCGGTTGACTGAAAGGCGATATGTCGGCCAGATGGAGACCAGTCCGGAAAAACATTTCGTTCACCGGTCTGGGTAAGTCGTATAGGCACCAGCCCGGAGGTATTACCCGACTTGATTACACCAGTAAGATCGTGAAGCAGAAATAGTTGATTTCGTGATGAAAAAGTCAGCATCTGACCATTGGGAGACCACTTCGGATTCCTGATTTCTCCTTGAAAATTAAATTGAACGGGAGAACTGCCCGAAGGCAAGCCATCCCGGTCGAGGTAGTTGAAATTAACAATTAGCTCACCCGCAGCGGTTGAGGAGACAAAGGTGTACCATTGCCTGCCCTTCGAATCAAGTAGTGGTCTCCAGTGCAGTTCACCGCTGTAATAATCCAGATCTTTATTACCAGTATCGAACCGTCCGTCGAAAAACCTGTTCAGAACACCTTTCGACGAAACCACAACCTGTGATAATTCATATTCGCTCTGAGTTTCCTGATTGATCAGATGAAGTGTTCTTTTATTTACGGATGTTTTCGAATAGGCAATTATGTAAGGAAACGCAGGTGCATAATTGGGTTCACCAATTACGGTCTTAACATCATTGACGATGTAATTCTTCGCTATCGCATCGGATGTGCAAAGAAAGATGAATATCAGAATAATCTGACCTTTTAAGATTGAAGCACAGCTTTTCATTGGTGGGATAGTAAAAATCAGATATTTAAATACAAAAACATTACAGAATCGCAATATACCCAGTTATAGTCAAACCAGCATAAACTGTTTCCCGGAAATCGATCTGACACATCCGGTCACTTCGAGTTCAAGAAGACTGCCCAGTAATTTATTCACCGGTATATCAGCAATACGGCAAATTTGGTCAATATGCATGGTACCGTATTCATCCAGAATAGTACAAATTTTCTTTTGATCCCCGGTCAGTTCGATAGATTCCCATACCGGAACATGGATTTTGTTCTGATGCTTTTCCAGAATTCTGAATGGGAGCTCATCAAGAATATCTTGCACACTCTGCACCAGTTTACCGCAACCGTTTTTAATTAGTGCGTTGCAGCCATAACCTTTTGGTGCGTTTACGGGATGCGGTATTACAAATACTTCCCGGTTCTGTTCAAGGGCAAGATTTGCCGTTATCATGCTCCCGCCTTCATTGGCTGTTTCAATTACAAGGGTGCCAAGCGAAGATCCCGATACAATGCGATTGCGTACCGGGAAATTCACCGCATCCGGTTTTGTACCAGGTGGAAACTCGGTAATTATAGCACCGCCCTGTTCAATTATGGCATTTGCCAGGGGGATGTTTTCAGTCGGGTATATTTTGTCGAGCCCGGATCCAAGTACGGCAATGGTACTGCTTCTGCGGTCAACTGCTGTGCGGTGTGCAATACTGTCAATGCCGTATGCCAGCCCGCTTATGATGCACAGTCCATGGTCAATCAGATCACCGGTAAAACTCCTGGCCGTTTGCCTGCCATAATGGCTTGGATTGCGAGTGCCGATCACTGAAATAGCATCCATATTCAAAGCCGCTATATTTCCAAGGCACCATAACAGAACAGGCGGATCATAGATTTCTTTAAGCCGTCGCGGGTATTCCGGGTCATCGATGGTAATGAGGTGATAGCCCATTCTACTGCTTTTTTCAAGTATCCTGTCTACCTGCTCCCACGCATTAAAAGACCTTATACCTGAAGCTGACACAGGGCCAATTCCGGGCAGTGCCATAAGATCCTGCTTCTTCAATTTGAATATATCGCCGGCATCTTCGGCCAGTGTGAGCAACTGCTTAATTCGCTGAGCACCCACAGACGGGATCAGGCTGAGGGCTATAACAGATCTGACATTCTCACGAATTTTCATGACCCAGCAGTTTCCAGATTTGCTCCTTCAACACGTTCAGATTGTGACCCGATACTGCCGAAACGGAGACAATGGGAACATCCAATGTAATATAACTGTCCAGTTCATGGCCCGGATGCAAATCCATCATTGTTACTGCTACAATTCTGGGTTTATCTATGAGGTCGGCACGATATGCTTTCAATTCTGCGAGCAGAATATCATACTCTGTTTTTATATCCGGATTCAGGCATGAGATTACAAATACAAGGACTTTGTTTCTTTCAATATGCCGGAGAAATCGGATTCCAAGCCCCTTGCCTTTATGTGCGTCCTCAATGATTCCGGGAATATCTGCCATCACAAAACTGCGATGGTCTCCAACCTGTACCACTCCCAGGTTGGGTTCAAGAGTTGTGAACGGATAATCGGCTATTTTTGGCTTTGCTGCCGATACAACCGAAAGAAGTGTACTTTTGCCTGCATTCGGAAAACCCACAAGCCCAACATCAGCTATCAGTTTAAGCTCAATTTCAACAACCACTTCTTCACCTTCTTCTCCCGGCTGAGCCTCGCGGGGTGTCTGATTGGTGGGGGATTTAAAGAATGCATTACCCTTACCTCCCATCCCCCCTTTCGCAATGACCACTTCCTCACCATGCAGCAACACTTCACCGATCCTTCGCCTGGTGTCTGCCACATAGGCAACAGTACCCAAAGGAACTTCCATCACAATATTTTCACCATCTTTTCCGGTTTTAAGCGCACCGGCACCGCGCTCCCCCTTTGGAGCTTTAACATACTTGTGATACCGTAAATCCAAAAGCGTATTCATATGGCTGTTTCCCCTCAGAATAATATCGGCGCCCTTGCCACCATCACCTCCATCCGGACCACCCTTGGGCACATATTTTTCCCTTCTAAAATGGACGGAACCGGAACCGCCATCTCCGGCCCTGAGGTATAGTTTGGCATAATCGGCAAATCTCATTGCTTTATCTATTAAGAGATGAATATGGCGCTGAACTTACAATCGGTTCAAATTTAACCCGAACAATTGTCAATAAGCAGTCGTAATTGAACCTGATCATGTATTCATAAACCATTGTAAATGAATACTGTACGCCGGATAATTTCGCGTACGCAGTTCGGCTATAAAAAATTATTTTTCATACTTATGCTGCAGCACATTGAGAAGCCTGGCAAGTTTACTTTTCATCGATGGCCTGGCCACGATAAAATCGAGAAAACCGTGTTCGAGCAGGTACTCTGAGGTCTGGAAACCTTCAGGGAGGTCGCGGCCGATTGTCTGACGAATAACCCTTGGGCCGGCGAAACCAATTAGTGCACCGGGTTCGGCAATATTAAAATCACCAAGCATAGCGTAGCTTGCAGTCACACCACCCGTAGTCGGATTCGTCATTAATGAGATGAAAGGCACTTTTGCTTCACTGAGCAAAGCCAGCTTCCCCGATGTTTTTGCAAGCTGCATAAGCGAAAGAACACTTTCCATCATGCGTGCGCCGCCCGATTGTGAAATAATAATAAGTGGTATTCTGTGCTTCCTGGAATAATCTATTGCAATACCGATCCTTTCGCCCACCACAGAACCCATACTGCCGCCAATAAACCGGAAATCCATGCAGGCAATCACAACATCGACGCCTTTCATCTTCCCTACGCCAACCCGAACGGCATCTGTAAGACCGGTTTTTTTCTGGGTTTCAACCAGGCGTTGATCATATTTTTTTCTGTCCACAAATTTCAGCGGGTCAGTTGGCAGGATGTTCTGACCCAATTCGATTATATCTTCCTCATCGAATAAAATGCTAAAGTATTCCTTGCTCCCAATCGGGAAATGATAATTGCTCTGCGGGCAGACCCACATATTATCTTCAAGCTCCCTGCGGTGCAATGTTTCGCCGGTGGTTGGCACCTTTACCCATACCCCTTCCGGCATCTCCTTGGGAGTATCTGTCTGAATATTGGAATCTTTGCGTTGAAACCAGGGCATAATAAGTCGCTTTTTCGTTTAATTAAGTACGTTCAGTTGGTAATAATAACAATTTTTTCCCGATTCTTTTTCAAACTCCGGGAGTGAGGTATACAGGTTCAGCCGATTCAGGATCAGCTTCTCTGATCAGCGGTGCAGCCGGGTTCAGCACCTGCATCTTCCAGACCATGAACAGGTATGCTGCCTTGACCGGAATATCATTGAAAACCTGCAATTCTTTCAGCGATTCGCTTTCAATCCTTTCAATTCCCGTACCCGCAAGTACATCTCCCGGCTTCAGGAAACCACCGATCTCCCCAACAGGAACAATTTGAGTTCCGGAAGCCACGGTAAGCAATCCATCAGTCTGTTTGAACATCTGATGTATCAGGTGATTCCGCCGCGCATCAAGTACAATATGTATATCAGCAGTGTTTGGAACCATGGCCGACACTGCCGCTGCAACAGAAAGCATTGTATCGACAATATACAAGCGGGTATTGTGCCCAAACAAAAAACCCTTTACAGCACTGTAGCCCACACGTAAACCGGTATAGGATCCGGGTCCGCCACTCAGCAGCACGGCATCAACCTGAGATGCCGGAAAACCTGTTTTTTCCAGTACCTCTTTTATTCCCAAAAAAACAGCTTCTGAATGGACCCCTTTCCCGTACACTGTGTATTCAGTCTGATTCCCGTTTTTTTGCATCAATGCTACGGAGCAGTAGTCTGTAGCTGTTTCAATAGCGAGTATATTCATGGCAAGATTTATGTCGCACAAATATACTGATGTTCATTCTCAACTGTTATCAAACTTTAAACATACCGAATATCATCACCGGTTCATTAAATAATGATTAAATGATGTATAATTGCCAGTTTCCGGGAGGAATCCCTGCCAAGCCCGTGCTGTTAATGCTGTAATGACCAGGGGATCGTTCGCAATTCCATATTGTGGTTTTTGGATTTTTTCCATATCTAACAGGCCGGCATAACAGCTTATGTTAATGACAGCTGCCTGCCCATCTGTTAATCACACTTTAGCTCTATGGGTGAATAAATAAACGTTAGGGTTTGTATCTTTCCGTATTCTAAATACGTAGTCATGTCTTAATAAAACACCAAATCTACTATACGATGAAAAAACTATTGTCACTGGCTGTTGGTATTCTGATGCTTGCAGCCGTACAAAACGCTGAATCGCAAAGTCTTGAGTCTTTTGAAAAGAATGTAACTGAGTTCACCCTTGAAAACGGACTTACGTTCATCATTATAAAGCGCGATGTAGCTCCCGTGGTATCTTTTATGACCTATGTAAATGTGGGATCCGCCAATGAACCGGTTGGTCAGACCGGGATTGCCCATATTTTTGAACATATGGCCTTTAAGGGTACCAGCTATCTCGGAACAACCAACTACGAAGAAGAAAAACCGTTAATAGAAGCTGTTGATGATGCGTACAGGCAATGGCTACATGAAAAAATTAAAACAAACCATGATGAAGAAAAACTGGCAGACCTATGGGAAACTTTTCAGGAGCTTGAAGAAAAAGCGAAAAAGTATGTTGTGAATAATGAGTTCTCAACCATACTCGATCAGGAGGGCGCTGTTGGCTTGAATGCATTCACAAGTGCCGATGCAACCGGTTATTTTTACAGCCTCCCATCTAATAAAGTTGAATTGTGGTTTACCCTTGAATCAGACCGCTTTCTTGATCCTGTATTCCGCGAATTCTATGTGGAAAAGGATGTGATCTATGAAGAGCGGCGCATGCGAACAGATTCAAGTCCGTTCGGGCGGCTGCTTGAGGAATTTCTGTCTGTCGCATTTTCTGCCCACCCTTACAAAAATCCCGTAATCGGCTGGCCGTCAGATATCATGGCGACCACGATCAGGGAAACCCGTGAGTTTTACGAGCGTTTCTATGTCCCCTCCAATATTACAATTGCCATTGCCGGCGATGTTGATCCCGCCGAGATGAAGCGGCTTGCCGAACTCTATTTCGGCCGTATGCCTGCGAGTGAACCAGCACCTATTCTCACTGTTATAGAACCACCGCAACGGGGTGAACGCCGGTTCATCATTGAAGAAGAGTCCCAGCCCATTTTTTTGAAAGGCTATAAAACGGTTGCCAACGATCATGCTGATGCAAAAGCACTACAGTTAACGGCATCAATCCTTTTTCAGGGACGTACATCGCGGTTGTTCAGAAGAATGGTTACAGATGAAAAAATGGCGTTGGCTGTAACCGGTATAAATGGTTTTCCCGGGAGCAGGTATCCGGGACTTTTCATAATCTATGCTTTCCCGAACCAGGGAGTTTCTCTCGATTTGATTGAAGCAACCATAGAGGAAGAAATTGCAAAAATTAAAAACGGAGAAGTTGAGCAGCACGAACTCGACAGAGTGAGAACCCAGGTCAGGGCAAGCCTCGTAAGAAGCCTTGCAAATAATACCGGTCTTACATTCAATTTTGCCGGAACGCATGCCGTTACCGGCGACTGGCGAAATGTTTTCCGTGATATTGACCGGCTTAATGATATAACCCTTGACGATATTCAACGTGTCGCTAATACCTATTTCTTCAAAGAAAACAGAACTGTAGGTATGATACGGACAAAATCTGAAGGCGATGAAGTGGCCGAGGCCAACCAATAAACCGATCTCATCAAACTATAGCCTATTATGAAAATGCGTAATCTGATTATCACACTTTTACTTTTTGTTTGTGCCTCTGCTTCAATAATGGGCCAGACAAGATATAATGAGTTAACCTTTCCCGATCTGAGGTCGTTTGATCTGCCAAATGTGGAATCGTTTGATCTTAAAAACGGGATTAAAGTGTTTCTTGTTGAAGACAACGAGCTGCCCCTTATAAATATGACCGTTCTGGTAAGGGCAGGTTCTTTTATGGAGAGTGGCGACAAGGTCGGCCTGGCCGGAATGACTGGTACTGTAATGCGTACCGGTGGTACTGAAACCTACCCGGGCGACGAATTGAATGAATTGCTCGAAGCCAGGGCTGCATCCATAGAAACCGGATTTGGTATGGCATCGGGAAGTGCGTTTATGGGTGTGCTCAAGGAAGATTTTGACGACCTGCTGCCGGTTTTTAAAGACGTAATGCTAAACCCGGCATTCCCGCAGGATAAAATCGATCTGGTAAAAACTCAAAACCGCTCAGCCATTTCACGCCGGAATGACAACCCCGGTCCTATTGCAGCAAGAGAGTTCAATAAACTGATTTATGGTGAAGGCACGGTATATGCACGTTACACCGAGTATGAACATATCGACAATATTACCCGCGAAGATATGATCGATTTTCATGCAAAAGCCTACAACGGAGCCAATTTGATGATAGCCGTTATCGGTGATTTCAGAACGCGCGACATGAAAAGGAAAATAGAAAGGACGTTCACCGATATCCCCAGAGGTACCAAAAGAGAGCTGGATTTCCCTCCGGTTGATTACAGCTTCGACATAAGTGTAAACTTCGTTAACAAAACCGATGTAAACCAAAGCAACATCCGTATAGGTCATATCGGGGGGCGCCGCGCCAACCCGGACTACGCTGCACTGCAGGTTATGAACCAGATTCTCAGCGGGGGATTTTCAGGCAGGTTATTACAGGAAGTCAGGACAAATCTGGGTTACGCCTACAGTGTTGGCGGCAGCTACATCAGTAACATTCACTATGATGGTGTTTTCTTTATTACGCTCAGCACTGCCAGTGAAAACACAGCCAGCGCCATTGAGGCGTCATTGAACGAGGTAGTGAGACTGCAAAACGAACCGGTAACAGAAGAAGAACTGGCTGCAACCAAAGACCGTATGCTGAATTCCATTGTTTTCCGTTACGACAGCAAAAACAAAATACTGAACGAACAGGTCAGCAATACCTACAACGGGCTTCCAATGGATGCATTCGACCGATACATTGATGAGGTGAGGAAGGTTACTGTTGCCGATATTCAGCGGGTTGCCAGAGAATACATTCAACCCGAAAATGTTCACATTCTTGTAGTTGGAAATGGCAATGAAATCGGGGATCAGCTTGAGCGCCTTGGCGAGGTCAATTCCATCGACATAACCATACCACGGCCAGGCCAGCAACGAACGGAAGCTGCGGGTGACAAAGCGAAAGGAGCTGAATGGCTTGGCAAAATGGCATCAGCTATCATACCGGAATCTGCCGAAATAAACAGCCTCACAATTCAATCTGAAATTGCCATGCAGACTCCAATGGGCGCTATGAATATCCGGTCAACTACAGTCTACGAATATCCGGGCACCATCCTGCAGGAGCTTAATACGCCCCAGGGGCTTATCAATATGGAATTCAGGGATGGTTCGGGTACAATGAGAATGGGCCAGATGAGCCAGCCTTTACCCGCACAACAGGCCGACCAGATGAAACGCTCACTGAACCAGGATTACGTAAATATTGCCCGGAACCGTAACAACCAGACTGCCGAATATCTCGGCATGCATGAAATTGAAGGCAAAGAGCTTGTGAAGATTCACATTGGTCCTGATGCAGATATCACCTTCTATATCGACCCGGAAAATGGTCTGCCTTTTGCCTCAAAAGTATCCAATTTTAATCCTGCCACCGGAGGTGATACAGATACCTACACGTTTTATGAAAACTGGACACTCTCTGATGGCGTTAATGTAGCCTACAAAATCGTTAACAAACAGGATGGGGAAATTGCCAGTACAATAACCACAAACTCACACAGCGCCGAATAATATTCGGTCTTCTGGAGTATACCACTTCAAAAAAGCCCGGAGTATTTCTGCCCGGGCTTTTTTTATGTTATTAAATCAATACGGATAGCGATGTATAGTTATCGGTGATGTAACTGAATAGCGGATTAGTCTGCAGAACCGTACAGGTTAGATTCGTAATTTTAATGGCATGGGCGGTTAAATCTACGCCCAATCAGGATTTAAGCACTTTTAGCCCGAATTTGGTACTTCAGACTTGTGTTTTTCGGCTGATCTTATATCTTGATATAAAATAATGAGTGCTCTCATTTAACCGGGTAGTTAACGGTCAGGATTTTCGCCACAGAGAATCCCATGAAGACTTCATCTGCCGGCCTGATATTACTGTTCAGCATAATGCCGGTATGTCACAATTTGTGTGACGCAATATTGGATGCTTAGCAAGGCTTCAGCCTGCAAGAACCTTATGGTTCATAGCATACATAATAAGTTCATTGCATACATAATGCATATATAACAAGGAGGATATATTGAGTAAAATGAAAATCAATAGCGGCAACGGTTTCGATCAAAGCGGTACATATGTCAAGTATAAATCCTACAATCTGCGAAATTTCAAATCTATACCACAAATCAGGGATTTACCGGATGATATTAAATTTGAAATGGAAGTGGTAGGGAACGTACTGCCTTTCAAAGCAAACAACTATGTAGTTGACCAGCTTATTGACTGGGATAACATACCAGCCGACCCGATTTTCAGACTTACTTTTCCGCAGAAAGATATGCTTAGGCCCGACCATTATTCGGAAATGGCTGAATTGTTGAAATCAGGGGCCGATACATCAATCATCAAACAAGCGGCTAATTCCATTCGCTGGCAATTGAACCCGCACCCGGCCGGGCAGGTTGAACTCAACAAGCCCCAGTTATCGTGCGGCACCCGGCTCGAAGGCATGCAGCACAAATACCGGGAGACTGTACTTTTTTTCCCGAGCCAGGGTCAGACATGTCATGCCTACTGTACATTCTGTTTCAGGTGGCCACAGTTTGTCGGAATTGATGAACTCAAATTCGCCATGAGGGAATCTGAGTTACTGGTTAACTATCTCAGGGAGCACCCCGAGGTCACTGATGTGCTGTTCACAGGCGGCGATCCGATGATTATGAAAGCAAAGGTGCTGAAAAGTTACATCCAACCGCTTCTTGACGCTGACCTGCCAAATCTTCGAAACATTCGTATCGGTACCAAAGCACTTTCTTACTGGCCCTATAAATTTACAACCGATACCGATGCAGATGATGTGATCAGACTGTTCGAAAATGTGACCGGATCAGGCAAGCACCTGGCACTGATGGGGCATTTTTCACATGGTGTAGAACTAATGACTCCCGCTGCAGAGAAGGCTGTTGCACGTATCAGAAACACAGGGGCAGAAATCAGGAGCCAGTCTCCCCTGCTCAGAGGTATCAATGATTCACCTGTGGTTTGGTCTGATATGTGGAAGGAACAGGTGCGTCAGGGTATTACACCATACTATATGTTTGTGGTAAGGAATACCGGGGCTCAGCACTTTTTTGATATCCCTCTCGAAAAAGCCTGGCACATGTTCAGGGATGCATACAAGAATATAAGCGGCATCGGCCGGACGGTACGCGGGCCCAGCATGTCGGCTAAGCCCGGTAAAGTTCAGATTCTTGGCGTTACTGAAGTAATGGGCGAAAAAGTGTTTGTGCTCCGCATGATACAGGGCCGCAATCCCGATTGGGTGCAACGGCCTTTCTTTGCCAAATACAATCCCGATGCGGTCTGGCTCGACGATCTTCAGCCGGCCTTCGGCGAGGAGAAATTCTTCTATGAGGATGAACTGAATGCCATGGAAGCATCCGTTTCAGACGTGCATTCCGGGCTGGATATCGAAGAACTGATTGAAGCTGAGTAAAAATCAGGTGTTTAATACAAACTGGCCCCGGTTATAAATGGCAAGGGCTCGCCCGGTCATCTCACGACCCAGGTAAGGGGTATTCCGGGATTTTGATCTGATGTGCTTTTTTTCAAAAATCCACTCCTCATCTGTGTTGAATATGGTCAGGTTTGCAGGCTCCCCTGGTGCCAGCTTCGGTACCGGAATATTGAGGATGGTCCTGGGGTTTTCAACCAGTTTTTCGAGCACACTGTCCAGTTTCATCCGTCCTGATTTGAGAAGGATTCTGCCGGTTACACCCCAGGCAGTTTCAAGGCCCAGTATGCCGTTTGGGGCATAAATAAACTCAACCTCTTTCTCATCGATGGAATGCGGGGCATGGTCGGTACAGATGGCATCAATTGTACCATCAACAAGGCCCTCAATCATGGCTTCTACGTCATCGGCTGTTCTGAGCGGCGGATGCATCTTGAAATTCGTGTCAAAATTTGTTCGTTCAATCTCCTCATCGGTAAGGTCGAAATGATGGGTACACACCTCAGTTGTAACACGAATGCCCTTTATTTTGGCCTGCCGGACCAGGTCCACACCCTTACGGGTACTGATGTGGGCAACGTGCACATGGCCTCCGGTCAGTTCAGCAAGCATAATATCGCGGGCGATCATGACCTCTTCGGCAATACCGGGCGTGCCTGCCAGGCCAAGCCTGGTCGATACCCTGCCCTCGTGCATGTGCCCGGGCCTGCTCAGGGCCAGGTCCTCTTCATGATTGATGACCGGCATGCCCAGCATCGAGGAATATTCAAGGGCTATTCTCATAATGCGGCTGTCAAAAACCGGATCGCCGTCATCGCTGAAAGCGACCGCTCCCCCCTCCTGCAGATCAGCCATTTCACTTATGCTGCTGCCCTTGCGCTCTTTGGTAACACAGGCTATAGGATAAACATCTACCGGAAGCGATTCCGCCTTTTTTCTGATAAATTCAACCACATCGCGTGTGTGTACAGGAGGATTGGTGTTGGGCATGCAGGCGACCGCAGTAAAGCCGCCGAATGCAGCCGCCCTGCAACCTGAAGCAATGGTTTCTTTGTGTTCAAAACCCGGCTCCCGCAAATGAACATGCATATCCATCCATCCGGCTGAAACCAGTGCCCCGTTGAAGTCATGCTCGGGTTCATCACCTTTTTTAAGTTCCGGCCCGATCTCTGAGATTTGACCGTTAACGATACGAATATCGGATTTCTCTTTTCCGGTGTGTCCCCTGCCAACCGGCACAACGTTTCGAAGCAGAATATCTTGAGAAGTACTCATGAAAGCATGTTAATTCGGTGTATAAATCCGTACTGAAGATAGGTAAAGATGACATTCACTCATAGAAGAAGCTTGCCGTTTTCAATTTTGTCTGAGATGCATAAATCACACTATATTCAGGCATGAATACGACCGGTAAATTTACATCCACACATGTGCCATCTGTCTCCGAGCTTACTGGCGGTATTAAAATGCTTCTTGAGTCGGAATTCAATGGGATACGTGTTGAAGGAGAGGTAAGCAAACCTGTACAAAGTGCAAACGGTCATATCTATTTCACCTTAAAAGACAAAAACGCACAGCTCTCATGCGTTATGTGGCGCAGCAGCGCCCAGCGTATGGGTGCAGGGCTGTTACACGGGCAGCAAATAATTGCCGAAGGCGATATTCAGGTATATGCTCCTCAAGGCCGATACCAGCTTATTGTAGGTTCGGTGATGCAGGCAGGTGCCGGTGCCCTGCAGCTGGCTTTTGAGGAGCTGAAGAAGAAGCTTGAAAATGAAGGGCTTTTCAGTCCGGCACATAAAAAGCAACTTCCTGCTTTTCCGAAGAGCATTGGTGTAGTTACCTCCGAATCGGGCGCAGCTTTTCACGACATCGTATCAACGCTGCAGAAACGGTTTCCGATGGTCGAAGTCCGCTTGTATCACGCAAGTGTACAGGGTGTAGCGGCAGCAGGTGAAATTGTTCAGGGAATACGCTTTTTTTCTCAGGTTAGCCCGGTTGATGTTCTTATAGTTACCCGCGGCGGCGGTTCACTTGAAGATCTCTGGCCATTTAACGAAGAAGCTGTGGCCAGGGCCATATTTGAGTGTACCATTCCGGTAATAAGTGCTGTAGGGCATGAAACAGATTTCAGCATATCCGATTTTGTTGCCGATGAAAGGGCAGCTACACCCACACAGGCCGTTATTCTGGCAGTACCCGACCTGAATGAACTGAAGATGTTTGTGGATGAAGCCGGGAACCTGATACAGAGAAAACTTGATGATATGATACAGCGCAACAAGGACCTGGTTCAGCGACTTATCAGATCACATGGCCTCCAGGTACTGGAACGTAAACTTGGCTTCGCCAGGGAGCGCCTCAGAAACACTGAAGTACTGATGCTTCAGTATCTGAAAAGCAAAACAGGAACCGGAAGGGACAGGATCGGTCATTTGCACTACCGCCTTGTGCAGAACATGTCTCAGCGCACCCTGCGTGCCAGTGAGCGCCTGCAACTGCTGCAAAGCAGGCTTGAGTCCCTGAATCCTGACGCGCCGCTTAAAAGAGGCTTCACGCGTGTTATGCAGGATGGGCATTGGATCAGGATAAGCACCGCTTTAAACTCCGTCGCACCCCTTGAAATAATCTGGCATGACGGGAAAGTCCGGATCAATTGACCCTGATGTATGTGAGGTCATAGAGCGTTTGCCAGTTCCGCCCACCATCACTGCTGATCTGGTTTAACTGACGCACGCCGGTGGCACTGAGCCTGATAAGCAGCATCCGTCCATCAACTTCTTCGTTATTCAAATCGACGGTTTCGTAATCAAACCGGACAGATCCGTTTTGGAGAGTGCCATTCCAGTAGAACTGCGAACCGCCGGTATTGTCGACCCATAATTGCGACCAGCTGTTGCTCATTGGATCAATATAGGTCAGGCTGGTACCAGAGTAACCATCTTCGCCAATCCATTGTTCAAATAATGCACAACCATCCAGAATTTTTTCTATTACATTGGTTCCCGCCAACTCGCCGGTTCGCGTAGAGAATACTTCCCAGTCACCAACCCAGTAATCAAGTTCGGTAAACATTTCATCCTCATCACAGTTCTGGGCATTCGCTGTAAGCGACAAGGAAGCTGTAATGAGCACTAATAATAGCGTAATGCCTGCTGCTGATTTCATAATCATTAGTTAACCAATAAAACATCCGGTTTAGTATCTGACCGGCAGAATATAAACCGCTTTCAGGAATAGTAACATTGCCAGGTGAGATTAATCTGCCTCACAAACTCACTACCAAACTATCGCACTACCATACTACCGCGCTACCGAACTACCGCGCTACCGAACTACCAGTTTCAGTTCATCCACTTTTCTTGATACCTCATCGCGGCTCATACTGCGGTATGGCTCTGGCAGCAATTCTTTTGAGGTGCATTCCAGTACCGCATTAAGTGTTTGCAGTTCAATTTCTTCAGGGTAGGTTGGCGGAATAAAATCGGACAGGGTCAGATCCAGAATTTCGGGTGTTACCCTCTTTTTGCCCTCTGATGCGGCCCGGAATTTGGCCCTGGTCAGTGCAGCTTCCATATCTGCACCGGAGAACATCTTGTGACCGCTGCGAATGATCTCGGGAATAACATTCTTTGTCATTTCAAGCCGTGTTTTTTTCTTCATCGCATGGAATAGTTCGATCCTTTCCTCCTCGGTTGAGGGATAGAAAAGGGCAATGTGTTCCTCGGCCCGGCCCTGCCTTTTGAGGTCAACAGGCATAAGATCGGGCCTGGCCGTCATCAGAAACCAGATTATTCGCCCCCTGTTTTCAGTGTTGCTCATAAATTGGGCTATCTGGGCAAATACACGGTTCGACACGCCGCTGTCGCCCGACGAGCTTCTGTCGCCGAGATAGGCATCAGCCTCATCAATCATTACGGCAACAGGAGCCATAGCATCAAGAAGTGTCAATATTTTTTCGAGATTACCCTCTGTAACCCCTTGCCACTGAGACCGGAAGTTTTTCAACTTAACCATTGGCACACCAACTTCACCGGCAAAGGAATTTACCATATAGGTTTTGCCGGTGCCTACCGGGCCGCATACAAGATAACCCATGGGCAGAACATCGGGCCGCCCGTTCCGGATAGCGCTGGCTGCATCCCTCAGGTGCTTTTTCACCCTGCTGTGACCGGCAACATCATCGAGTGTAAACCTGGATTCGACAAACTCGAGAAGACCGTAAGCTTCCGCTTCGATTAGCTCTTTTTTGTTTTTCGACAGGCTGTCAAAGGTCAGCTTTGCCTTGTTTTCCATAGCATTGGCCAGCAAACCCTGCAAATTTATGAAATTCAATCCAGCGGTTTGCTGGCTAAGTGTTTTTACCGGAACATCACTCAGCTTTTTAAACGTCTTGCTGTCGGTAAACGACTGGATAAATGCAGCTCTTTGCTCCTCTGCAGGCAACCCTACTTTGATTGCTGAATTGTAGGGGCTCTGAATCAGGCTGCGGTTCAGATCAGAAAGATTTTCCGTAAGCAGTACCAGGGTATAGTCGGCTGCCATGAAGAGTGGGTCCTGAGCCCATTTCAGCAGGTAAACAAGTGTATTCCTGTCTTCGGCACCTGCAGCTCCGCCTTCGTTAACCGGTACGATTGTCTCGGCGTAATCAATGATGATTGCCACACTTTTATTGTCGGACACCCTGAGCCTGGCATAGCTTTCAAGCAACGCAAATACCCTGTTAGGATCCCTTGGCAGCTTTTTTGAGAATTCCGACCCTGATGCTGTATCAAGTCCTGAAATGGCGCGGGAAAAATCCTGCTGGCTTTTCTTATCCCTGAATGTGATACCGGATGACCGGTCATAGAAAATCACAATATCCCTGGCCCCGAACAGATCGTCGGAAAGGAAATTCTTCATTCTCGGAAATTGATATCCAGACTGAAGTTTCACCGGTACCAGATCTCTCACGTTACCATGCAGAACAAACTGGTTTACAGTTTTACTGAGATATTTCCGGGCAAATTCCCGGGCCCAGACAGGATAATTTTTAAACATGGTTTTTAGTTAATCCAAAAGAACCAATTTCACGATTTCAATACGGGAATTGGTGGCTTTGGTTATGATGAATTTTATATTATCGATGATTATTTCCTCATTCATTTTGGGTATACGCCCTGTTTGATTGATGATATAACCGGCCACCGTTTCATACTCCTGCTTGTATTCGGGCAGTTGAATTTCAGGATATTTTTCGATGATATCTTCAATTTCGGCATTCCCGCTCAGAATAAAGCTGCCATCTTTCAGCTTTTTTAACAGTGCTTCTTCATCATCATATTCATCCTGTATATCGCCCACAACCTCTTCAATCAGGTCTTCGATGGTTACCAGGCCGGCTGTTCCACCATATTCATCAATTACGATAGCTACGGATGAGTTGGTCTTTCGAAATTCGGATAGCAGGTCGGTAGATTTCTGTGTAGATGGTACATGTTTAACCGGGCGGATGAGTTCATCAAGAGTTTTGGGATTTTTGAACAGATCGTAGGCAATAACAAAGCCGATTATATTGTCCACATTATCTTCATATACAGGCAGGCGGGAATATCCTGAAGACATGAATGTTTTGAGAACCGTTTGAATTTCAGAACCTTTTTCAACGGCAATAATATCTGTACGGGGCACCATCGACTCCTTCACCCTTTTGCCGGATAATTCCAGCACATTGGTCAGGATTTCGGAGTCGTCGCGGTCGATGTCGCTCTGGGAATCGTTGCCTATTTCCCTGAACAGCATTTCAATATCTTCCCGGCCGAAAAACGATTTAACAGTCTGGGAATTGGGCTGCAGAAAACGGATAAGCTTTTCTGCCGCGTTATTAGATATATAGATCAGGGGCTTCAAAAATATCCGGATCAAACCAAATGGTGTGGCAATAATTGGCATGATCCGGTCGGAATGCAGCCGGAATATGCTTTTCGGGATTATCTCACCAAATATGAGGATCACTATCGATGCCACAAATGTCTGTATGATAAGGATAGCTCCCGGTGAGGGGTCCAACCCGATCAGGGAATTGTAAGAGCCAATGATGGGCCCGGTGAGAAACAGAGCCATCAGGGTAGCATAAACAACATTTACAATATTATTACCAATGAGCGTTGTTGACAAAAATGTATCCGGATTACGAATAAAGTAATTCAGATACCTTGATGAGAGGGAGTTCTTCCTGGATCTGATCTCAAGACGTAACCGGTTTGCGCTAACAAAACTGATTTCCGCGCCTGAGAAAAAACCACTCAGCAGAATGATGATAATGATGAGGAGCCATTCGTTCATCTATGGCTCCTTTTTCTGGACGGAGGTTCCAAACCTGATAATTTAGTTTCCGGTGAATTTGGCTTTGCGTTTCTCAAGAAAGGCAGATACCCCTTCTTTGAAATCCGATGTGCCACATAGCGTTCCGAAGTGACTGGCCTCAAGTTTGTAGCCCTCGTCTCTGTCGTACTCGCACGTATTAACAGCATGAATTGCCTTACTCACAGCAACAGGACTCTTTTTTAAAATCAGTCTCATCATTTCAGTGGCGGTTTGATAGCCTTCCGATGCCGGTACAACCTGATTGGCGAGACCGGTTTCAAAAGCACGCTGTGCCTGTATATGCGTTCCTGTAAGAATCATTTCCATTGCCCTGCCTTTACCTACAAGCCTTGTAAGCCGTTGAGTGCCGCCATAACCCGGAATAAGGCCGAGGCTGACTTCGGGGAGCCCGAATATGGCATTGTCAGTTGCAATCCGGATATGGCATGCCATGGCAAGTTCGCAACCGCCACCGAGTGCGTAACCATTTACAAGGGCAATTACAGGTTTCGGGGTTTCTTCAATATAATTGAAGATATCCTGCCCTTTTTCCGATGCTTTCCTGCCCGATTTGGGACCCAGTACCGAAAGTTCTTTGATATCTGCTCCGGCTACAAATGCTTTTTCCCCGTGTCCGGTTAAAATAACCCCTTTCACAGAATTGTTCTCACGGATATATCTGAAAGCTTTCTGCAACTCGTCAAGTACCAGGTTGTTTAATGCATTCAGTTTGTCCGGCCGGTTAATTACCAGTGTTGCAATTCCATCATCATCAACAGTAAAAAGAAGAGTTTCAAACTCCTGATTACTCATATTTTAATTTTTAATTCTGTTTAATATGGTTTTCGTAGCCTCAGTTTCCTGCTCCAGATTCTGGAGTTCATCAAGTTCATCCTGAGTGGTCATGCTGTAGCCTGAGTCGATGCCTTCAAACATATCCGAGGTATCTTCCAGGTCCATCAGCAGGCTGTCGAGTTGATAACCAAGTTCCTCAAGTGAGTTCATGGTCATAGACTTCTCGTAAATATAACGAATTGTATCTTCTATTGTCTTGAGTTGTGAAATACAAATACGGTATTTTTCCTGCGCGGCCCCATGTTTGTCGATTCTTTTTTTGAGGATGATCAGCCTTCTCTTAAGAACCTGCTTAAGTTTATCTGAACTGGTCTCGTCAATCTCTTTTTGGGTTTCTTCGATATCGTTTTTCAGGCGTTCTGGTATACTGCTGCCAATATACTGTTCGTAGCGTGTGTATGACTCAAGAAGCAGCATATAACTGTTCAGCAGTGTTTCTATGCGGTTGATGATATTGTCGAGCAGGCCCTGCGAATCGTAGGGCATTTTCTGGAAGTTTTGTTTTACAAGACCTGAAATATGCTTGAGAACCAGGAACCGTTTTTGTGATTTGCCATCGAGTTCCCTGAAAATGCGTTTTTCTTCGAACTGATCTGTTTTTTCACGGAATTTTCTCACATTAACGTGTTTCTGGAAGGCAGCAGATCTGGGCAGCGTACCCAGGTAAACGAGTTCCAGACCAAACACCACACTGAAAATGACCTGTGTGGCAACTACGGAGCCCGTCATAAAGAATGCCGTGAATGCAGCCACAAACAAGAAGCCAAGATTGATCGGGTGCAGGAAAGCTTCCCTGGTGTAGTTAACTGGTTTCTCGATACTCATGATGTTGTACTTACTGTTGTTTTGCCGGACCGATTGTTTTTTTGACGTTTCTCATATCGGTTTCTTCGGTCCCGCCGGTATCCTCACTGTCATCACGTCCTACGGTTTTATCGGATTGAAGTTGCCTGACCTGATCATCTATTTCGTTCTGCAGAAGTCCCATTTCGAGCTTCATCTGATTCAGGGTTTCCCTGGCGCGGTGTTTTTCGATAAAAGTTTCATCTTCGGCAGAAAGGGTGTGCTCTTCCTTTTCAGAGGCCACTTCAAGCCTCGCCTCGGTTACGGCAACTTTCTCGCGGATCTTGTGCAGCATATTCTCCATGGATTCAAGAATGCCGCCAGCGTTCATTTTGTCGAGGGCATCCACTATGCGTTGCTTCCGCTTGATATCCTCGATGCGTTTACGTGCCTCAAGTACCTGCCGGTAGTGGGCCTTATATTCTTCCTTAAGTCGTTCCCTTTCTTCTTTGCTATCCAAATTGTACTCCTGTAATAATGTCAGGACCTGGTGCGGGTACGGCCGATGGTTTTGGCAGCATCCTTATCTGCTTCCGCCTCATCCTCGATTTCGATTTTTTTGACGGGTTTTTCTTCAGGTACATCTTCGGCTTTGCCCATTTCACGTTTAAACTGGGCAACCAGTTCCGAAGCCCTGAGTTTTTCGGCATCCAGCTCAATTTCAAGCGTTTTGGTATCCACATTTTCGAGTGCGATTTCTATGCGCGCTTCATTTCTTGCAGTCTGTTCATTGAGCCGTGTAATCATTTCCGAGTGGGTTGAATCAAGTCCGCCCACTTCGAATTTTTCAAGGGCATCGGCCACTTTCGACTGCCATGCAGCCCTTTCACTGGCCCTGAGGGCTTCACGGGCTTCCTGAATTTTCCGGTCTTTTTCACGCATAAATGCCCGTTTTACCTGAAGGGCTTTCTCGTAGGCCGATTCGGCAAAACGGATTTGCTCTGCGGTGTGCTGTACGGTTTCACGGGTCTTTTCAAGCTGAAGCGCATAGGTTTCTGCTATATCGTCGCGATTGGCATTAATTGCTGATTTTATTTTAGATGTGAGTTCAACAATTCTTTTTTCCGTACGCTCAGATTCCTTCTTGAGCATTACCAGATTGGCTTTAACGGTGGCGATATTCTCATTCATTTTGGGAACCTGGTCGTTCAACTCCCTAATGTTCTGTTCAAGAATCAGTTTGGGATCTTCCAGCGAAGATACCACTCCGCCAAAAAGTGATTTTATTGCCCTGACAAATCTTTTCCACATAGTCTGTTTACTTAGGTTAATCGATATTCGCTTGGTTCTTAATCTAACAGGTTTACATATGAATTACACGTGATCAATTGGTTTCTGTTACACCAACATAACCTGATCTCGATTTCAAACCTGACTTGTTATTGGGTTATTGATTCGTGTATGCCATCTTTATCAATTCTGCAGTTCAGCAATGGTTCAATTTTGGGAATATCCTTTGCTATTACAACAGCTTTTTGAAAAAGTGTTTCCGCTGTATTCAGATATGTAGTGTTGTTCGTATGCAGGAAGGCTAATGTTTCACCCTTTTTAACCTGATCGCCAAGTTTTTTTTCCAGAACTATTCCTGAAACAGGATCAATACGGTCTTCCTTCGACCGCCGGCCGGCACCGAGTTCCAGTGCTGCCATACCAACACTGTAGGCATCGATGCTGAATACATAGCCATCGTCACGCGCTTTTACTTCGTGAACGATTTCCGGTTTTTTATATTTTTCGGGATGATCTATGAGGGATGTATCCCCACCCTGTTCTTCAACTATGTCGCGGAATTTCCTGAGGGCATCACCATTGCTCACGGCTTGTTCAGCCAGCTTTATACCTTCTGATATAGATGCTGCTTTGCCACCCAGATAAATCATGGCCCCGGAAAGAACATAAGTCAGCTCCATTATATCATCAGGGCCTTTACCCCGCAGGCCATCAATGCTTTCCTCGACTTCAAGCCAGTTTCCGATCTTGTAACCCAATGGCTGCTCCATATTGGTGAGGAAAGCCAGCGTTCTTTTCCCAAAACTTTCGCCGATTTTAACCAGTTTCTGAGCCAATGCTATGGCATCAGATTTTTCGCGCATAAATGCCCCGCTGCCGTACTTAACATCCAAAACCAGTGCATCGATACCCTCTGCAAGTTTTTTGCTCATAATGCTGCCTGCAATTAGCGGAATGCTTTCAACGGTTGCGGTAACATCCCGAAGGGCATACAGGCGCTTGTCGGCCGGGGCAATTTCCTCGGTCTGACCAATCAGTACCAGGTTGTGCTTTGCAAGGACCTCCCTGTAGCGGTCCAGATCCAGGTTCACATTAAATCCGGTAATTGATTCAAGCTTGTCGAGCGTGCCGCCGGTGTGCCCAAGTCCGCGTCCCGAAATCATCGGAACGGGTACGCCGCAGGCCGCCACAACCGGTGCCAGTAACAGCGAAATTTTATCGCCCACGCCGCCCGTAGAGTGTTTGTCTACTTTCAGGCCAGGAATGGAACCCAGGTCAAGTACTTCGCCGGAATAGAGCATGGCCGAAGTAAAAGCAGCCGACTCTTCATCGTTAAGCCCATTAATGAACATCGCCATCAGCATTGCACTCATCTGGTAGTCGGGTACCTGATCTTTTGCGTAGGCGCTTATAAGCGTTTTAATTTCATCGGGTGAAAGTTCTTCGTTGTCCCTTTTTTTTCTTATCAGCGAAACAATATTCAATTTGTGTACACTCATCGTTGGTATCGGGTAATGAAGGTCTATTTAATCGTTATAATATTAGTTTACGAATTTCTATTTTACGTCCTGAATATACAATTTTGAAATAGCTTACTCATGGATTTATTCCAGGTCCTGATTTTACTCTTTATTCTGTACCCTTTGCTCAAGAAACTGTTTGGGGGCGGGAAAAAACCGGCGAATAACCGGCAACCCCGCCAAACAACACCAGGAGAGCAACGGGACCACTACGAGCGGGAACCATCCCGAACGGCTACCGACTCATGGGATGATGCCCTCCGCGAACTTGAAGGTATATTTACCGGCGAAACCGCCCGCACCGCCCCTGCACCCGAACCCGAACCTGAAGTACAACCGGCTACTGCCCCTACTTCACGTTCAAGAACATCAACCGGTAATCAACCAGTGCGAAAAGGCAGCCCGGCACCACGAGAATCGGTTCAGTTGCGGCGGCAGCGCGAGTTGCAGGAACGCTTTGAGAAGACACTGAAATCCGATTCCATTTTTGATGAAATGTTCGATGAAGACAATCCTATTTATCAGCCGCTTGATGAGGGCGCGATTGTGGAGGATGAGGACAGGGATTACAGCGAAGATACCAGAAAGTATCTTGGTCTTGATGATACCCGTGAATTACAGCGGCATATGATCGTAAAAGAGATACTCGACAAGCCCCTCAGCAAAAGACCCGGCAGGCATCATATGCTCTGATGAAAATGGCGAAGGTCACTATTGCAGCCGATTCGGAGATTCCTTTCCTTGATTTATTCCTGCCGGCAGATAAGGTCGATCTTATCCGGTTCAGCAGCGATATGCCACCGAAGGATTTCGCATCAAATGCCGATGCCATTTTCATCCGTACTGTATCCAAAATTAACCCGCATACCTTCCCTGAACGTGGCAGAACCAAACTGCTGGCTTCTGCCTCGGCCGGTTTCGATCATGCAGACACAGATCACCTGGAAAAAATTGACGTCCGTTTTGCATGGGCACCCGGATGTAATGCGAATGCCGTAGGAGAATACGTGGCAACCGTTATACTGATCTGGTGTGACCACTACCATATTAACCCATCATCACTTTCGCTTGGTATAATCGGCTGCGGTTTTACCGGCACTGCGGTCCGGGAAATTATGGCCCGGTTCGGTTTACAAATTACCGTATATGATCCCCCCTTGCAGCACCGGGATTCTGATTTTCAATCCGCTACCCTGGATGAAGTTCTGAATTGCGACATTCTGAGTTTTCATGTTCCATTAACACATACGGGTGTTTACTCAACACATCACTGGCTTGACAGCAGTAAACTTTTTAACAGGGATTTTTCACTCGTAGTTAACGCATCCAGGGGCGGCGTAGTAGATGAAAATGCAATTGCACATGCCATGGATGCGGGATCTGTTCAGGACTATATTGCCGATGTGTGGGAAAATGAACCTCATGTTAACGATGAGACAGCTTCCCGTACATTCCTGTGTTCACCACATATTGCCGGGTATTCCGTACAGGCCAAATTCAATGCATCGCTGATGATTTGCCTGCAGGCCGCCGGATTTTTGGGTTTTGATTTATGTGAATACAACGAACCAGCAGCAGGCGGAATGCCTGAAATATTTATGGCAGAAACACTGGGGCAGCTTTTGTTGCAATTACACCCGGTTGGTAAGTATCACGATTCTATGCGCAAGCTCAGCAAAGCTGATGACCACCTGAAAGGCAAACTGTTCGGGAATCTGCGAAACTCTGTTCCGTTGAGAGATGAATACCCGTATCTTCGCATGCCCACGCCGCTGGTTAATCGATGGCCAGAGCTGAAACTGCTGTGCGGAGGTAAGGAATAACAGACCAGGGATGACTGAAAGCATACTTAAACGAAAACCACATCACCCGGTGGCTGTAGTAACAGCCCTGCTTTTGATTTCCATGCTTCTGTATGCATTTACAAGCATAACATCGGGCGCCGACACGGGTCAGCGTTTTTTCTACCTGCGTTATTTCAATTTTATACTGAGTGGTTTTTTTGCATTTGCAACACCACACCTGCTGTACCCGGACAAAAAACTGCCGCTGCTCAGGTTGATGAATCCGGGAAAGTCCACCCTTTTCGGAATCCAGTACAGGCAGCTCTATTTCTGGATCGGTCTTATTCTTACCGGTCAGTTTATCCTCATTTTTTTTGATACTGCCAATCCTTTTGTCATAAGCCCCGATAAAATTAAAATGGCCGTGAGCGGGTTTTCATTCACATTCGCTATATCACTGTTATCACTTATGCTTTATGTAAGGCTGGGCAGGCAGTCGCAGGAGTGGCAGGAAGGGAAACGGGGCAAACGATTTATGGAAAGCCTGGGCGAACAGGGGAAAAGTACCGGGGCTCCCGCCGGCACTCTGCCAACCATCATAGTTACCATTATATTAACGGCCGGTGGTATGTTGTCGGTTGTACTGGCAACCTGGCTTACCGCTGTTACCGGTATTTATCTTGAATGGGTTGCTGCGGCAATACTGCTTGTTCCAGGCCTGTGGCTGCTGAAAATCTCTATGCCGGTTTTCGACCGGTTTTTCTATCAGACCAATTCCTTTTATTTCGAAATATTCAAGGATCCGGGCAACCGCGGCCGGGAAGAGTGGGAGCCCGTACCATACAGGGCGCTCTACTGGATTCCGGAATCGTTCCGTGCAGCTGCATGGCTTAGCATGCTTCAGTTCGACCGCAAATTGCCTCTGGGTCGCGTAATGATCGTTTGCCACCTCATATTCTGGGTACTCATATACAGCGATGCTGCAATGGCATTAATCAACCTGTGGCTGGGCGGTTTCATAATTCTGCAGAATGCGGCATCCTACTTGCTGATCACTCCCGCATTCGCACCTCTCTCCTTCCAGGTTAACCACTTCCCGGTAACCGGTTGGCTTGGCGCCCGATTCTTTGTGAACATGAGATGGTTCTTCCCACTGGTACTGAACCTGCTTTTTCTTGCATGGGTCAGTACTGCAATAGTACTTTCGGATGTACTCTTTTGGGCCGGTATCCATTTGATGTTTGCTCTCATTTTCAGTGTTGTTTTCACAACGTTGCACGAACTACGCTACAGGAGAATATATGCATGACGCACTGACTGCCGAATCCCTTACCAAAAGATATGGGAGTGGAAAACCGGTCATAGAAAATTTCAGCCTTACGTTCAGGCCCGGATCAGCCACCGGTTTGATCGGGCCGAACGGATCGGGGAAAACAACCCTTTTAAGATTACTGACCACAGCCGCATTTCCCTCGTCGGGAACGGTTCATTACGGGTCGTTGAATATCCACGATTCCCCTTCAAAATTTCTCGCGAGGGTTGGCATCGCATTCGATGCTCACGATCTGCCCCAGTATGTGAATGGCGTTGAGCTGCTTGAAGCCGTGCTTCGCAGCCGTTCGATGTGGAATGATCAATCTCCTGGTGAGATAGACAGGATTCTGGAACGCCTGAGCATGGATGAACGCCGTTATAACCTGATCGGTACCTATTCGAGCGGGATGATGCAAAAAATACTGATCTCGGCCGCACTCATTACCCGACCGGAAATCCTTTTTCTGGATGAACCCTTCAGGGCCCTTGATGAACCAACGCGGCTGTCAACAATTGAGCTGTTGATTGAATACAAAAAAAACGGCGGTACTATTCTGCTGTCCAGCCACATGCAGAAGAACCTGGATAAATTCTGTGACGATTTCATCCTTTTCCCATGGAAGCCCTCTCCCGCAGCCGATTAAATCGGCACCTGCCCGTCTGCTGATACGATTTCAGCCATTTTGGCACGGAATTTCGGAGCCCCGCCGTAAGCAGGGTGCGGCAATGCGGTTGCTGCAACCCCCATACGCGCCAGGGTTGATTCCGATTTTCTGCCAACCGCAAGTACTTTTGCCGAGGGATACAGATCCAGAAATGTATCGAGAACACGCTCCCCTGCCCGAAACTCGTTCAAAGTCGGTGTTCGGTTACTCAATAAACCGCGTACCGGATCATAGGGGTGCCAGGCAAGGGCATTCCAGTGAACCACCGTAAACGGATCGATACCCTGAGAGAGTACCGTATTCCAGACAATAGTTGCTGTGGGTTCATTCATGCCATTGCTTTTCAGACTTTCGAGGCTTGTCCGCTCCGGCCGCAGGTCAGAAAATACATGCCCGGGACCCAGTCCGTTAGGAAGCTGATGGTGCCCGAGCAGGATTCTTTCGGATGTCATGGCTATACCGGTAAAATGCCCGCCCTGGTAGCCAAGGGCTTCGGCCACCAGCACATACTTTGCGGCTCCGATCCGGTCGGTCAGATAGGCATCAAGTTGCCGCCTTCGTATATCAGGGCTCCTTGTCGACCGGTCGTGGTGGATATCATGATCATACCAGGGATTGAAAAAATAACCGTCGGGGGTGTTATGGAGTTGTCTTAGCAGTTTTCCGGCATTGGGCATACGTAGAATCCGTTTTTAACTATCCGGTCTGTTACTAGAAATCGGCAGGGAATATTGGTTCCCCGCCTTCGAGTACATCCATTGCAGACGGATCCAGTTCAACCACAATGTGACGACTGGTTTCCCGCACCGGAAGAATCGTAAATATTCTGTTTGATGCTGGCAGGTCAATCTGAGCAATCATTTCATCTCCGTTAACCGATATGACAAGGATACCGGATTCAGGTTCATCGATTTCGTACCGGTAGCTAAATACTCCGGGTACCATTCTCGATTTGCCGATAAGACGGGCCTGAATACTGATATCACCGAACAGATCCATAGATAGTGAACTACCGGTTTCGGCCTCCTGCATCTGCGTCAGGATAGGACTTGTATCAATGTCTGATCTTCTCAATTCGCCGGGGATACCAAACTTGTGTTGATCAATCATATTTTCGGTGGAATTCTCCGGTTGTTCAATCGCATTCTCGGTAGTTTTATCGTGTTTGGAATCTGCATTGCAGCCGGCCCAAAAGAATGCAATGGCTGCAACAACTTTGAGTGGTAGTTTAAATTTAAATTTCGTCATTTGATGAGCATCATTTTACGTGTTTTGCTCCAGTTGCCACTGGTTAGCCTGTAAATGTAGAGGCCGCTGGCAAGGCCCGAAGCATTGAATGATGCCGTATGACTACCGGCGGGCATCGTATCATCAACAAGTGTCACAATTTTCTGACCCGCTATACTAAAAACTTCCAGATTCACAGGTCCGTCGGCCGGTAGCGAAAACCTGATTTCCGTTGACGGGTTGAACGGATTTGGATAATTCTGACCAAGTGAAAATCCACCGGGAAGTCCCGTTTCATGATCAATAGAAACTACACTATCCATTGTATAGGTAATTGGTATTCTCTGTTCAGATGCATTGGCATCATTTGTACGAATAATGAGCGTACCTGAATAGGTGCCGGGTTCGACATCGGGCCCGCCAAATGTGAGATTAATATTACTGTTCTCGCCCGGCTCAACAGATCCGGCATAACGGTTTGCTGACAACCAACTGAAGCCAATATAAGGAACCCGAACGATAACATTATCGACATCGATAAATCCGCCTTCTGTCTGTTTATTATTATGAAAGATGCGGAACTGGCTGATGATTCTGCCATTAAGCAGGCCGGAAGATAGCCTGAGCTCATCATTAAGGTAATACGATAGTGTATGTGTTTCAGGGTTGATAACAACTTTTAATTTATAGTGCGTGTTGTAATTAAAATTTCCGGCAAAGATGTATCCTGGAGCACCTGATTGATTAATTGCCCTCACAAATACAAATCCCCGGTTATCAAAAACAATTTCCGCAGAATTGTTATTGGTTCGATCATCGTTAAATATTATTCGGTAATCCGCATTACCAGCATCAGAAATCATGTAGAGATCCATGGAAACTTCATAATGTCCGTAAGGCCGGAGTCCCAAAAATGGTGCATTAATACTCAGGCCTGTATTTGGAGCAAAATTATCACTTTTATTGAATCGCAGGTGCTGTGCACCAACTGTCGGGTTAATGTTTGATATCATAAACCTGATGCGAGAGTCGTTGAAATTTGATTTCCAGTTATTGGCGGCATTGAATGAACCAGTCAAAAATCCTTCATTGTTGCCAAACGTTGTCTGATAGACAATACCGTCTGAATCCGATTCAATAAAATTGATACCAGCACTTCCGGTTACATAGCCGCCATCCACGATATCCTTGCCGGCTGCCAATGCATTGAATTGGTTACTTTTCAAAACAGGCTTACCCATTTCCGGAGCGCTGAAATCAATCTGCCAGAACAGAGGCGACACTCCGGAATTACCAATGTCGAGCGTTACCACGTCAGACGCCCCCAGGCCGGTCTGAACTTCTATTGAATTCAACGCCGGAAGAGCGGCAGCGGGTGGTTCGAACCGTGTTGGGCGATAATTCGCTGCTATATACTTAACTTCTCTCATGCTGCGAACATTGTCGGCAGGCGAGCCGGTACCGGTGTAACTGCCGGTAGGGAAGCTATCATAAAACATCTCAGGGCTGGAAAAAAATGGAATCCGGGTGCCACCTTCCGGATATGCCATAACCGTTGCTGTACGCTCACCTGCTCCGTTCTGCCAGGCCCAACCTGTAGAGTAATCAAACAATCCCCCCATTTCACCTGCAACAGCTGACGTCTGATTTCGCGAGTGGTTATTACCGAGATTATGCCCCAGTTCGTGTACAAATGTATATGAATTGGCCATTTGCTGTATTCTGGTCAGGGAAAAAGCAAGATCCGGCCGGCCGGCTGCAGAAGTTGGAAGAAAACCCAAACCTCCTGTGTCATTGACCAAAGCAAGAATGGCAACAAAGTCGGCACCATACTGCTCCCTCATTGTATGAACATTATCAAAAAAACCAACATCATCAGCGAATGGTCCCCCGGGACGTGCTGTCAGTCGTCTTAACGTGATGGTAGAAACACTATCCGCGTCTTCGTCATAATTAACTTCAGCAATGTGAACCACCCGCATCAGGATTCCGGTATTGCTGTTGTCCAGCGGAATCTGGTTCAGAGCCATCCCGTTAGCGATGTTAAGTAGTATGCCGCCACCGTTAAACAACGCCCACTGTGCCGCTTTCGGTGTGTAAACCATCAGGATATCAAGTACCACTTCATCATTGTACAATTCTGCCAGGCCAATATGATGAGGTGTAAATGGTACCGATGAAGCTGCCGAAATCATACCGGATTCATGTCGGTCATGGTTTGTGTGTAAACGAGAATCAGCACCATGTAACAACTTATGCGTATCAACATTCAGGCCGCACTCCAAAATATCACGCATGGATGGCGCAATTTCAGCAATGGTATTCATTTCATACTGATTCGAGTAATTCAGTTCGAGATAGGTATTATCGGTTACATTCTTAATAATACCACGTACGGTGCCGTTATGATTACTTATTGCCAGTACATCGATGGGATCTTTAACAGACTGCGCGCTTATGCTGATAATACCGGGCACAAATTCTTGCCTTCTGATGACCTTATATTCATGATTACGCCCGTCAAAATCGGGAAATGTAATAACTGAACCCTGGCCTGCTTCATCACTGTAGAATATATTTTCATTGATAAATACCGGCTGCTTTCGTGTTTCAAAGGATTGAATTGAGAGTTCGTTATCCGGACTTTGACCCAGAGTAAATAATCTATTAGAAGAATACTGTGCCTTTACGTTTACAGGAGCCAGAGCCAGTATCAGCCCTGCAATCAATATGATTCCTAACACGCCTTGATAACCTGTTTTCATGATGTCGGATGTTTAATGTAAAAGTGAAGTTAATCGGCGAAATTATATATAAATAGTTAAAAATCAAGCCACTTATTTTTTAGAAATTTTTAACATACAACATACCTTCTCCCCGCCCCTGAATTCGTTCCGGTTAACATAATGCCAGTCAATATGTTAAAAAGAGTTCACCATGATGATACCTTCACAAAGCAGTGAGGTATTTTCCCACCCTCCATTTAAATATAAAACTACATCGATACCCTGCCGCACGCTACCGCACACCATTAACGTTTTAATGATAATAATTCTGGCTACGAACTGACCTTATGGCAAATTAAACTGCCGGTTCCATTTCCGGGAACATTTTGAGCAGTCTTCCTCTTTGCCGGATTATAGATTCTTTAAGTGATTTCAGGTTTTCACCATCATAGGCGGGCCCTTCTGCAATAATCATGCACTCATCCATTCCACTTTCAAGATTATTGCGAATGACCATCAGCTTTTTGTAATCGGCCTGATCACCCGGCTGCATCTGGCGGAGCCTCTCTTCGAGATAGTCGACATACATCTCGAGTTCCTTTGCAAACATATGAGGCCTGTGAGCTGGAACAAGTGATTCGCGGCGGCCATAGATATGATCTACCATTTCATCGAGTGTGTAAGTACGATCGAACCAGGCAATATTGGGACCGGGGCAAATCGCCTGCCGGCCATAGCTTTCTTTTCTGATGCCAAGTTTCATAAGGGCACCAATACCGAGGTGGCTGCACAAACAGCTTTTAGATGTTACACCGTCGATCTGACGATCAAGTTCATCGGTGTCGAGCCCGCTCTGCCGCAGACTTGATATCTTAAGTATCTGATACTCGGTTGAAGCCGTACAGATCGGATTTTCAGTAAACTCCGTGTTCGACACAAGAAATCCCTTCGGACATTTTGAACCCGGTTTATCGGTATCGGACTGTATTTTTGTCCAGACCTCCGACCCGCTGTTTCTGATGTTGTTAAACGGGATGCCGAGGGGTGAAACATTGCTCAGATAGAGGTCTTTTTCGCCTGCATTTTTTAATAGTTCAACAGTGGGATCATCGATACAGGTTGCTTCAGGCACCAACAGGAAAGGGCTGCCCCATCCTGTGGAATCCATACCATAATCATCCAGCAGCCGTCGGACCTCGCCGTGATTACCAATTCCACCCTGAACGGTAATAGATGGCATATCCTGCATGGCAGCCTCGGGGTAATCCCAGCTCATTTTTTCATAGAAACGGGTAATCATCGGCCGGATAGCATCTACCAGCTCTTCTCGTTTATCACGGAATTCACGCAGTAATACCGGAAGAAGGTGGCCATCAGATGCAAAAGCATGTCCCCCGCAGTTAAGACCCGATTCAATCCGGAATTCAGAAATTTCAATGCCGGATTTTGCAAGAAAGCGGCTCTGAATCATTGCAGAGCGGAAGTCGGTAACTTTCAGTACAATTTTCTTTTTGATATTACCGGTTGTATCACGGTAAAAATCCCTGAATTCACTGAGGTAGCCATAGAGACGCGGGTTAAACCCGGCCGACAATACAACCGCAGAAGATACTACGCTGTTGGCATAGCCCCTGAGTGCTGCACTTGCATCACTGAATTCCTTGCTTAACGGTACATCATTTCTGTCGAGGCTCAACCGGTCTACTTTGGCCATGATGTTCACATCAATTGAGCCCGGTTTCATCCGTTCATTGAGGTTATGTATCAGGCTGTTTCTCTCGATACCCGGTGCCATTGATTTAAGGTAGTCATAGGCATCACGCAGCGGGCTGCCGACAGGCAACAAATTAAAATACCGGTCTTTTTCGGTATTGCTGAATATATCCATCTGCCTGATGGCCTCGAATTTTTCCTGAACAATATCATGAACAAGGTCAAGATAGGCCGTTATTCTGCGTGCCCTGCCGTCGTCAGCAGTTCTGCCGATGTTATGATATTCTCTGCTGGTATTCTTGCAGTAGTATTCACGGATCTGCTCAAGCAGAAGGTCATCGACAATGGAAATAACTGAATTGATACCAAGATGGGCCACCCTTACCGGGCTGTCTACAGAATGACCTGTACCCATCACAGGGATATGAAATAGATGAAGATTACTATGCATGATTAAGCTAATTTTTGCGCGATTAATGTAGTCTGTTAAGTATACTGATTTATTTAATTATATATATAACTAAGAAATTAGATTTACACATTTTATTAAGTTGCTGTGAAAACGTGCATAATCATGCGTTAGCGGGCATTATTTTGGCGCGGGGGATTTTTTATTCAGTATACAATGTTTCATTGCTTATTCCAGCCTTCAGCACCATATTGAGCGCTTATGAACTGAGTACTTATGAAACCGCCTACAAATTCAGAAAAAAATATCTATCAGGCACTGAAAAGGATTTTCCTTTTAGCCCTGCCCTACCGTGGCCGGCTTATTGCTGCACTTGTGGCTTCTATGCTTGGTTCCCTGCTCTGGCTTGCAATACCTCTGGGTCTTCGTGAGTTAATCGATGCTGTTTTCGATCAGGGCAACCGTCAGCTGCTGAACCTGCTTACACTGGGCCTGATCGTATTGTTTGTTGTTCAAACGGTACTGGGCTTCGCCGGATCATATATACTCGACTGGATTGGCGAACGGATTATTACCGATCTGAGAATGAAGTTGTACAGGCACCTGCATCGCCTTGGTCTCCGCTTCTATTCCGGACAACGGCTTGGCGAGATCACATCCAGGCTCACCAACGATGTGGCTTCGGTAAGAAATGCGGCCACTGGTACCCTGGCGGAAGCCCTGACACAGACAATCGGATTGGTTGGATCAGTTGGCCTGATGGTACTGCTGAACTGGCGCTTAAGCCTGGTTATATTCGTTACTGTTCCGGTAATTTCGTTAGCCACCCGATATTTCGGCAGTAAAATCAGAACATTGTCGCGCCAGGTACAGGACCGCCTTGCAGATACAACAGCGGTTGCTGAAGAAACGCTTGGGGCCATCAGGGCTGTAAAGTCTTTTGCCAGAGAACCCTATGAAATTGAGCGCTATAATGCTTCCACAGAAACCCTTTTCAACACAGCCAGGAAAAGGGTACTGCTCAGCAATCTGTTCTGGTCGGCGGTAGGAATTGTATTTATGATGACCATGATCCTGATTTTCTGGTTCGGTGGTACAGAAGTTCTGGCAGGCCGCCTTACAGCCGGTGATCTTGTGGCATTTATATTTTATGCTTTCAATATAGCACGATCCGTTGGTGGTATGTCACGAATATATACCACATTCAACACCGCAGCAGGGGCGTCTGAACGTATCTTCGATCTGCTCGATCAGGTGCCTGAAATTGACGACAAGGCAGGCGCGGTTGAATTACCAGCCATATCCGGCAGGGTTGAATTCAGGGATGTCTGCTTTGCCTACGAACAATCTCAACCTATACTCCATGATATCTCTCTGACGGCAGAACCGGGCGAGGTAATTGCCCTTGTAGGGCCAAGTGGCGCCGGTAAAACGACCCTGCTGAACCTTCTCCCCCGTTTCTATGATGTTGATTCCGGAGGAATCTATATCGATGGTCACGATATACGTGCGGTTACCCAGAAATCCCTGCGGAATCAGATAGCAGTAGTACCGCAGGAGGTTCATCTGTTCGGAACTTCTATTCTTGAGAACATCCGTTACGGGCGGCTCGATGCATCTATGGATGATATAACCAGGGCCGCTGTTGCAGCACAGGCACACGAATTTATTATGGAGGCGCCCGACGGATATAACTCAATGGTTGGTGAGCGCGGCGTAAAGCTGAGTGGCGGACAGCGGCAGCGAATCGCAATTGCCCGGGCTATACTGAAAAACCCGAAAATTCTGCTGCTGGATGAGGCAACCTCATCCCTTGATTCTGAATCTGAGGCCGCTGTTCAACAGGCCCTTGACCATCTGATGAAAAACAGGACCTCTTTTGTAATTGCCCACCGGCTCTCAACTGTGCGAAATGCTCACCGGATATTGGTACTCGATAAAGGTATTATTGTTGAATCAGGCACCCACGAAACGCTGATTCTGAGAAATGGGCTGTATAAACGCCTCTACGACATTCAGTTTAATTCATACGATTCAACTAACGACGAGCGGGTAAGAATGTCGGATATCAACAAATAAAAAAAGAGCCCCGCTTTACTTAAAAAACGGGGCTCGCTAAACAGTCAGGATAGAAAGAAACTTCCTTAGAAGTCCATTCCTCCACCCATACCGCCCATGCCGCCCATACCCTGAGGCATTCCGCCGGCTTTGTCGTCTTTCGGCTCTGGCTTCTCAGAAACAACTGCTTCTGTGGTAAGCATGAGACCGGCAACCGATGCAGCGTTTTCAAGCGCAGTACGTGTTACTTTGGTCGGATCGATAACACCGGCTTTTACCAGGTCTTCGTAGACTTCGGTACGGGCATTGAAGCCGAAGCTGCCTTTACCTTCTTTTACCTTCTGTACCACGATAGAACCTTCAACACCGGCATTGGCAGCGATAATACGCAGCGGGGATTCGAGAGCCCGGCGGATGATGTCGAAACCAAGTTTTTCGTCCTGATTTGCAAACTTGAGACCATCGAGAACGTGTGCACAGCGAATAAGGGCTACGCCCCCACCCGGTACAATACCTTCTTCAACAGCAGCGCGTGTAGCATGCAGTGCATCTTCAACACGGGCTTTTTTCTCTTTCATCTCAACTTCAGAAGCAGCGCCAATATAGAGAACGGCAACGCCGCCACTCAGTTTGGCAAGGCGCTCCTGCAGTTTTTCACGATCGTAATCCGATGTTGTGGATTCGATCTGGGCTTTGATCTGATTGACCCTTGCCTTGATATCGTCCTGCTTGCCTTTTCCATCAACAATAACGGTGTTGTCTTTGTCGATATTGATCCGGCTGCACTGACCAAGATAATCGAGGGTAGCGTTTTCGAGTTTGTAGCCACGTTCTTCGGAGATCACTGTACCACCGGTAAGGATGGCGATATCTTCAAGCATTGCTTTGCGACGGTCACCGAATCCGGGAGCCTTAACGGCTGAAATTTTCAGTGTTCCGCGAAGTTTATTAACCACAAGGGTAGCAAGAGCTTCACCTTCTATATCTTCGGCGATGATAAGCAGCGGACGGCCGGTCTGAATAGCTTTTTCCAGAACAGGCAGCAGATCCTTCATATTCGAGATCTTTTTGTCGTAGATCAGGATGAGCGGATCTTCCATCTCAACAGTCATGCTTTCGGCGTTGGTCACAAAATATGGTGACAGGTAACCACGATCGAACTGCATACCTTCAACCGTTTCGAGATAGGTATCGGTACCTTTGGCTTCTTCAACAGTAATAACACCGTCTTTGCCAACTTTCTCCATCGCGTCTGCGATCAGGTTACCGATGGTTTCATCGCTGTTGGCCGAGATGGTTCCAACCTGTGCAATCTCTTTACGGTCGTTGATATCGTTGCTGATTTTTTTGAGTTCAGCAACAACTGCGGTTACTGCGGCATCGATACCACGTTTCAGGTCCATTGGATTGGCACCGGCAGTAACATTTTTCATACCGGTCGTGATAATCGACTGGGCCAGTACGGTTGCAGTGGTTGTACCATCACCGGCGTTATCGCTGGTTTTGGAAGCAACTTCGCGTACCATCTGTGCGCCCATGTTTTCAACTCTGTCTTCCAGTTCGATCTCTTTGGCTACTGTTACACCGTCTTTGGTTACAGTAGGTGCACCGAACGATTTTTCAAGTACCACATTGCGGCCACGGGGGCCGAGGGTTACTTTTACAGCATTGGCCAGTTTGTCAACGCCACGTTTCAGTGACTCACGAGCTTCTACATTATAGTGGATTAGCTTTGACATAGTGTTCTATATCTTTCTTTAAAAATTAATAATTACAAGACTGATTGCAGATCAGGAAACGACACCAAGGATGTCGCTCTCTCTCATGATGAGATAATCCTGTCCTTCGAGGGTGAGCTCTGTACCTGAATATTTGCCGTAGAGAACTTTGTCGCCCTTTTTCACAATCATATCGATTTTGATACCATTTTCGTAGCGCCCTTCGCCTACAGCAACGATAGTACCGCGTTGTGGTTTCTCCTTGGCAGTATCTGGAATAATGATACCGCTGGAGGTTTTTTCTTCGGCACTGTCCGGCTGAACCAATACACGGTCGCTAAGTGGTTTTATAGCTGGCATAGCTGATTAACTCCTTTTATGTTTACTTATTTCTGTTTATCACACTGGCACTCTAGGTACCAGAGTGCTAATTCGTGGCCAAAATTACGCATTCAGGCCCCCAATATCAAGAACTATTTTTTACAATTAAGCACTACGATATATCGAGTGCCAGTCGAAGCGTAGCCATTCGTTTCCCTAAATTATCAATGGGTTAAAACCCCTTGTTTCTCAAGCAGCAGCGCAAGATCCTCAAACTCGAGTGGCGTCAGTTCCTCAGCCCTTCTGTTTATCACACTTTCAGGAAGCTGGTGATCGCCCGTTAGCGGTTTCAGGGAATTCGACATCTTTTTTCTGCGCTGATTAAAAGCGGTTCTGACCACACTTTTAAAATTTTTCAGCGAACAAGACAGTGCCGGCTTATCGAACTGCAGCCTGATTACACAGCTCTTCACATCAGGTTTAGGGCGGAATGCATGTCTTGAAACATTGAACAGCAGTTTAACGGTAGCCAGCCTTTGAAGCTGCACGCTGAGTATGCCGTAGTCTTTGGTCCCCTGCCTGGCCACAATGCGTTCACCTACCTCCTTTTGAATTAAAAAAACAGCCTCACGGAAAAAGAGAGAATTGTCAAGAACCTTAAACAGGATCGGGCTCGTAAGATAATAAGGCAGATTCCCAATTACAGACCGCGGGGTGTCGTTTATTATGATATCGGTCCACTCAACCTCAAGAATATCTTTGCTGATAATGCGAAGATCCGGAAACAGGTCATGGAGCACCTCTACGGCTCTTTGGTCGACCTCTACAACCGTAAGATCCTGATAATGTCTGATAAGATATTGTGTAAGTGCGCCGGTACCCGGGCCTATCTCAATTACGGGCGAATCCGGCCCTGCTTCAAGGGAACGGGCAATTTTGTCCAGAATATTGTGATCAATCAGAAAATGCTGGCCCAGGCTTTTTTTGGGTTTTATTCTCAACAGGTTGCCTTTGATTAAGGTTGTGGTTTCATTTAAATTCGGATGTTGCCCTGAATGGTTGTTATCTAATAATATTAATGGAAATTTTTAATCCTTCTGAGTACAAGCCGGATTACGGTTTGAAAACCCTTGAAAAACCGGAGAAAGTAACCGGTTCCGGCATGTCACTGAAGATAGGCCTGCCCAAAGAATGCTCCAACGACGAACGTCGTATTTCTTTGACACCGGGTGGCGTATCCGTACTTATAGCCAACGGGCATGAGGTGCATATTGAACGGGATGCCGGTATCATGGCCAATTTCACCGATCACGAGTACTCAGAGGTTGGCGCTCAGATTTGCGAAAATGTAGATGACCTTTATAAAAAATGTGAGCTTATTCTGAAAGTTGCCCCCCCCACGCCGCAGGAGCTTGAATTAACACAGCACAAACAGGTCATATTCTCGGCATTGCACCTTGGCAATTCCACCGAGGATTTTTTCCGGCATATGATAAAAAAGTCGATAACCGGTATCGGTTTTGAATTCATACAGGCACAGGACCGCAGTTTCCCGATTGTACGCATGATGCATGAGATAACAGGGTCGATGTCGGTTCAGATAGCGTCACATTACCTTGAAAGTTATGCCAATGGCCAGGGCGTAATGCTGGGGGGCATATCGGGCGTACCGCCGGCCACCGTAGTGATTCTGGGTGCCGGTATCATAAGCGAATATGCCGCCAGAACGGCTTTGGGATATGGAGCACAGGTATTTGTTCTCGACAATGACCTGGGTAAGCTCAGGCGCCTTGAAAATGCGCTTGACCGAAGAATTATCACGGCAATGGCCAACACGCAATATCTTACATCGGCCACCAAAGCAGCCGATGTGGTTATCGGGGCTGCCATGCTTGAAGGTAACCGGGCACCTTGCTGGGTTACCGAAGCCATGGTTGAAGGAATGAAACCGGGCAGTGTTATAGTAGATACGGTTATAGATCAGGGCGGCAATATCGCAACAAGCAAATCGACCACACACACAAAACCAATATTCCTCAAACATGAAGTTATCCACTACTGTGTACCAAATATACCGTCGAATGTGGCAAGAACAGCGACATATGCACTCAACAATGTGATTGTTCCCTTCCTGGTCGATATCGGAGACGCCGGTGGTATTAACGAAGCACTATGGACAAACGTAAGCCTGCGCAACGGTACCTATGTCTACAAAGGCCATTTAACAAAAAAAACATTATCGCAGATGTTTCAGATGCCCTACCGGGATATTGAAATGCTGATTGCCAGCAGAATCTGACCTTAACCTGCAGACACTATACCCATTTTGAAAAAAGCAATTATTATCGGTGCCACTTCCGGTATCGGCCGGGACCTTGCGAAAGTGATGTCTGAAAACAATGTGACTGTCGGGCTAACCGGCAGGCGTCTTGAAAAACTTGAATCACTGCAAAACGAGCTGCCGGGCGACTCATTTATCATGCAGATGGATGTTGCCATGGAAAAAGAAGCCATAACTGCCCTCAATTCGCTCATCGAGCGTATGCAGGGGGTAGATACGGTTGTAATCAACGCCGGTGTTGGCGGGGCCAACCAGGAATACACACTCAATACGGAACTCTATCTCATAGATATTAATGTTCGTGGTTTCGTTGCGATGGCCAACGCATCCATCCATTATTTTGCAGAACGTGGCCATGGCCATATAGTCGGTATTTCATCCATTGCCTCTCTCCTGCCAAACCCGCGCAATTCCGCTTATAATGCATCAAAAGCGTTCATATCAAATTACATGACCGGGCTGAACATGAAGATGCGCAAGTGGGGGAAAGATATCCTGATCACGGATATCCGCCCCGGTTTTGTCTACACCCCGCTCACCAGTGGAAATGAAAATATGTTCTGGGTGTCGGACTCGATGACCGCATCCAGACAAATTTATACCGCCATACGCAAGCGTAAAAGAGTAGCCTACATCACAAAAAGATGGCGCCTGATTGCATGGCTTCTTAAAATCGTACCCGATGGGCTGTTTGTAAGAGCAGTATAGCAAATCAGGCCGGAATCTATTGGCCTGCAGAACCTGATAACGGGATGAGCTATTACAATCACAGAGAGTTGACGACGTTTACCCGGATCCCCACGGGCCCGCACCACGTACCAATCAGTTCACAATCACTTTTGATCGATTGGCTGCCCTGCGCTATCTTGTGCGTTATTTGAACACAATTCAGGAAAGTATATTCGTATGATAAACGAGCTGACTAAACCGGAAATTCAGGAGCTGATTGAAAATCAGAACTGGACCGGTTTGAGGGAATCTGTTGAGGACTGGCGAACCCCAGAGATTGCCGATCTGCTTGTTGACATGGAAAAGACATACCGGATTCTGTTTTTCAGGGCGTTGCCCAAAACGCAGATGTCGGAGGTATTCTCCCATCTTGAGCCGGAATACCAGAACAATTTGCTGATTGAGCTCACCGACGAAGAAATTCAGCACCTTCTTGCCAACCTGGCACCCGATGACAGGACTACTCTCCTTTCTGAAATTCCCGGTCAGATAACCCAGCGTCTTCTCAATCTCCTCAACCCGCAGGATCTCAGGGAAGCCACAAAATTACTCGGTTATCCGGAGGAGAGTGTCGGGCGGCTGATGACGCCAGACTATGTGGCGGTGCGCCCCGGCTGGACTATCAGGGAATCGCTGGCACACATCCGGAAAATCGGCAAAATGTCGGAAACCATTAACGTGATTTACGTTACCGACACTTCATGGAAACTTCTTGATGCCCTCGATCTCAAATTATTTATTCTGACCGAACCTGACCGTACCGTTCAGGACATCATGGATGATGTATTCATCAGTATATCTGCTTTTCAAGACCGTGAGGAAACTGTGCAGGTTATGCAGAAGTACGATAAACTGGTGCTGCCTGTTGTCGATTCAGAGGGTGTTCTAATCGGTATTGTTACCATCGATGACGTGCTTGATGTAGCTGAAGAAGAGGCCACGGAAGATTTCCAGAAAATGGGAGGTGTATCTGCTCTTGATACGCCATATATGGCTGCTTCCGTATGGACCATGTTTAAAAAGAGAAGCGGATGGCTTGCCGTGTTGTTCCTGGGGCAGATGCTCACCACCACGGCAATGGAAAACTTTGAGGCTCAGCTGGAGTCGATTATTGTTCTGGCCCTGTTTATACCCCTGATTATTTCGAGTGGGGGAAACAGTGGTTCGCAGGCCACATCACTGATTATCCGGGCCATGGCAGTATCTGATGTGTTCCTGAAAGACTGGTGGGTTGTTATGCGCAAAGAAGCTCTTGCTGGTCTAATGCTCGGTTTTTTTCTGGCGGTTATTGGTATTTTCAGGGTGCTGGGGTGGCAATGGCTCGGATTCTACGACTATGGTAGTGAGTATGTATTAGTTGCCCTAACCGTTTCTGTTGCCCTGGTGGGTGTGGTTTCATGGGGTTCACTTGTAGGAAGTATGCTTCCCTTCATACTGCGGAGAATCGGTTTTGACCCCGCTACAAGTTCTGCACCTTTTGTTGCCACCTTTGTGGATGTGACCGGCCTGCTGATTTACTTCGGGGCAGCGTCCGTGATATTGAGCAATCTCCTCTGATTTCCCCCTCCGGGTGCCGCAATAAGCCCGAACCGATCTTGTGACGGTTTACCGATATAAAAACAGGCCTGTACAATTATGTACAGGCCTGCTCCAACCCCCAAGGTCACTAATCTAAACTTTCAACTGTTACCAAGTAGTTAATGTTATAATTCTGATTAGTATCAGACTACTACATTAACATTGATTCTTGTTCAATGAAAGATCAACTATGTCAATCTGTATAATAAGAGCCAAATCAGTGAGAATCCTTACATACGAAATGAATTATTTACAATAATTAATTTTATATCATAAATAATATTAGCCTTATTATTTGATTTTTATTGTCTTACATACTTTTGTATAAATTTAAAACTATTAATTAATTCAGCCACTATGCAGCAGCATTCAAATTAATTGCCGGTTGGAATCCTGTGTCATGTCAGTTTTTCTCATGCCTGTTATGGTATTTATCACCCATCATCTGATGAGACACCAAAATCGCGACAGATACTGAATTCAGGAACCGAGGCGGTTTTCGGCTATTAGTATTTCATATGCTGCAAGAATTGCATGCGAAGTTTCACCCTGCAAAACGCGGGCAATTTCTTTTACACCGCCGGAAGCATTGGATGGAGCAAATGCCCTTGATGCGGTTTTAAGCGCTGTCACATCTCCGGAACTGTCGCCTATATATGCCATCTGCTCAAGTGCAATTCCGGTCATTCCGGAAAGATGCCGCAACCCTTCCCCTTTATTGCAGTTTCTCACAATTATATTCACAGAAACTTCGGTGTGATGCACTTCATAATCCGGAAAGTTGCCATTCACGTATTGCCTGATTTTTTCATGGGCGGATAGTATATCAGCTTCGGAAGAACTGACCAGGCCAACATCTGTTTTTTTTGAAAATTCACGGATCATTCCGGGGTATTTGGGAATTATTTCCGATTCGATCCAATCTTTCAGCAATTCATTCTTTTTGAAAACATCTTCAGTAATTACCGGATGCCACTGTAATTCGTTTGTTTTAACACGATAAAAACCGCCACCACTTTCAAATACTACAGGATGGTCAATATCGAGCCATTGGGATACAGCTTCGACATAGGGATGTGGCCTTCCTGAGCATATCGAAAGGGCGGGTATAGTATTGTCGTTCCGGCTCAGCTCATTTAGATGCCTGATTTTCCCCATATTATCCCAGTCAGGGCTTTTGAAGGGGTAACTGATGCAGCCGTCAATATCGAGAACAAAAAGCCTGATCATATAATTGATTTCTGGGTCTTGTGACGCGGCAGGGCTATTGCGACAACAAGAAATACAAGTCCGAAAAGTCCTACAATCTGATACTGGTTTTTATAATCGGAAAATTGCTCCGTTGCAAAATCTCTGCGTTCAAGATCGCTTAGCTGGCTCAGGAAACCATCCAGCCTGTCGCTGCCACGCTGTATCTCATAATAGAGCCCGTTACCGGCTCTCGCGATTTGCTGAAGAGTAGCTGGTTCCAGCCTGGATGTAACAATATTCCCCTCCCTGTCGCGGTGGAATCCGGTCTGCCGTCCTGACCTGGGGTCAATACTTGGTATCATACCACCCTGTCTTGTTCCTATACCTACCGTATAGATAATTACATCCTGAGCCGCAAGCTGGTTCAGTTGCTGGGTAAAGTCAGGTCCGTGGTCCTCCCCATCCGATATCAGCAGTAATACCCTGGCAGCATTGCCCTCTCTTTCCCGTTCCCGCTCGGCCTGAAATACTACATGCGCTTCCCTGATCGCTTCACTGAAATTGGTTGTACCAGAAGGCATCTGATCTGTATCGGCGATGTCGAGGTACATCCGGAAAGCAGAATAATCGGTTGTAAGCGGACTTTGAAGAAAGGCATGCCCTGTAAAGACTATCAGGCCAACCCTGTCGCCCTGAAGCTGATCGATCATTCTCAGAATTTCAAATTTTGCCTTTTCGAGGCGATTTGGGCGAACATCTTCGGTGAGCATGCTTCTTGATATATCGAGTGCAATCATAAGATCGATGCCCTGCCGTTTTATTTCACGCACTTCTGTTCCGATTTTAGGACCGGCAAGTGCCAGCACCAGAAAAGCCATTCCGATATACAGGAGTATCGATTTTGCCCGAGCACCTGCATCCCAGCGGTTGCTGTGGAGTTCTTTGAACAGATGTTCAGAAAAATAACCCTGCCGTAGTTTTTTTATTCGCTGCCTCATATAGATGGATGCAGCAATCAACACGGGAATAAGCAACAGCAGCCAAAGGTAGACGGGATTTTCCCAGATCATGATGTACCGATTATAGCAATTTGAAGGTCCATCAGGTTATTTCCGGTCGGACCCGTGTGAATGATATGGCCCAATGCTTTGAAATAGCTCCATGAATCGTTGTCTGATATATAGTGTGAAATATTCATATTCAACTGTTCGCCCAACAACGCTGTTTTACCGGTGCATATTGCACCTGCCGCGCCGGTATTTCCATCAGAACCGTCGGTAGCCGCACTCAGGAATACGATATTATCCATGCCGGATATTTTTTCGGCGATACGCAGGGCAAATTCGGTATTGCGGCCGCCTTTGCCGTTGCCGGTAACCTTTACATAACTCTCTCCGTGATATACCAAGGCAATCGGCTTTTTGAGTGTTTCCGCCTTGTCCTGTATTTTAAGGATGTCTTTGAAAACAGCATCTGCCACTTCTTCGATACTGCCGGAATAAGCTTTACCCGATCCGCGGGCGCTGAAACCAGCCGATCTGAGCTTTCTTTTTACCGATTCCGCCATATCGGCCGAAGTAGCCAGAATATGGTTATATACCTCACAATCCAGAGGCTCTCCGGGTTTGGGGGTATCCTGAATCAGGCCATCGGCACCTTTAATGATGTGCCCTGTTACCGCCTTGGGCAGCCTCTCGGTGAGGTTGTATTTTTCCAGAATATTCCAGGCATCGGCGAATGTGGTGGGATCGGGATTGGTTGGCCCGCTGCCAACGGCGGAAACATCGTTGCCCGGCACATCCGAAATAATCAGATTCAAAACCCTGGCGTAACGCAGATGCCTGAGAAAAGAACCACCTTTAACGCTTGAGATATGTTTCCGAACCGTGTTCATTTCGGTGATATCCGCACCGCTGTTCAGCAGCAGCTCTCCGGTCAGGACCAGGTCTTCGAGTTCTATGTCATCTGCGGGATATTCCAGAAGTGCAGAAGCTCCCCCGCTGAGCAGGAACAGCACAATATCGCCGGGTGTAACTTTTTTGGCCAGATTCATCAGTTCAAGTGTTGCGGCAAGGCTGTTGGGGCCGGGCAGCGGGTGTTCACCCTTGAATTGTTGAATAGTGCTCGTAATCTGAGGCTGGCCCTCAGGAACTATGACCATACCGTCGCGAATGCCGACGTTGAGTACATCCTCTATACCCTTTGCCATTGACGCAGCCGCTTTACCGGCGCCCAGCACCCAGATATGCGTCCCCTCGTACAGTGGCAACTCTATTGAGCCAATAACGAGGTGTCCGTTTTTGATGCTTAATTTACGGGAAATCAAACCTGCCGGATCGAGAGACTCAAGACTCCGGAAATAGATTTCAATAAGGTCGCTGCTCTGTTCTGGTTTCATAACATTAGGGGTTAAATTCAAAATATCAAATGATCGCGTACCATCCATACATAAAGTGACTTCCAGCACTGTGTGCTTACCCTTCTCCTTTTGTATCTTACGCTATTCAAAACAAAAATTATTTGCTTTATTTAAACCTGATTACTCAGGATGAACCAACTACAAATTTACAACACACTTACCCGAAAAACAGAATTATTTATACCGATCAACGAGGGTTTCGCAGGAATTTACGTATGCGGGCCTACCGTATACGGTGATGCCCACCTCGGGCATGCAAAAAGTTATGTCTCTTTCGATGTTATAGTGCGCTACCTGAGGTACCTGGGGTACAGGGTGCGGTATGTTCAGAATATCACAGATGTAGGCCATCTGACCGATGATCACGATGAGGGAGAAGACAAGCTTGCCAAACAATCGCGCCTCGAGAAGCTGGAGCCGATGGAGATTGCTGAAAAATATACGACCCGGTATTTTCAGGATATGGACAGCCTTAACCTGATCCGGCCCGATATCGTACCCAGGGCCAGCGGGCATATACCCGAGCAGATTGCTATCATTGAAAACCTGATTAAAAATGGTCACGCCTACGAGGTGAACGGGAATGTCTATTTTGATGTGACATCGTTTGATGAATATGGCAAACTGAGTGGCAGGAGAACCGAAGACGCGGAATCCGGGACCAGGGTTGAGACCGCATCCGACAAGCGTAATCCGTCGGATTTTGCCCTATGGAAAAAAGCGGATGAAAGCCACATTATGCGTTGGCATTCGCCCTGGGGCGATGGTTACCCCGGCTGGCACATTGAATGTTCGGCCATGTCGATGAAGTACCTGGGCTCCACATTCGACATTCACGGCGGAGGGCTCGAAAACCAGTTCCCCCATCACGAATGCGAAATCGCGCAGAGCGAAGCACACACCGGTAAGCCTTTCGTGAAATACTGGATGCACAACAACATGGTTACGCTGAACGGGCAGAAAATGGGGAAATCGCTGGGCAATGCCATTTCTTTGCGCCAGTTCTTTGATGGCAGCCACAAACTGCTTACGCGGGCCTGGAGTCCGGCGGTTATCCGTTTCTTCCTGTTGCAGAGCCATTACCGCAGTACGACCGACTTTTCTGAAAAGGCCCTCGAAGCGGCCGAAGCAGGGTATAAAGCCCTTGGCGACATTCTCAAAAGTGTGGCCGAAGCGGATCCATCCGACAGCAGCGGTGCGGCCGGGTTTGATCTGGATGCGCTGCGCGGTGATGCGGAAGCGGCCATGAACGATGATTTCAATACGGCCCGGGCCATCGGGGTACTTTTTGAGCATCTGCGCCCGCTGCGCCACACCATTCAGCAAGGTGAAGTACCCGCGAACATTGCTGATGTTGCAGGCTGGGTGTACAAATTCACAAATGAAGTGCTGGGAATCTGGCCGAAGGAAAATGGTTCAGGCAGAGACCAGCTCGCCGACGGGCTCATCAACATATTGCTTGAGATGCGTGCGGAGGCCAGGGCTCAGAAAAACTGGGCGTTATCCGATCAGATTCGCGATCGTCTGAAAGCGCTGCGCGTAACGATCGAAGACACCCCGACAGGGCAAAAATATTCCATCCAAAATTAACCGATCCGAAAGATGACGGACAATTTTTTTTTCTGGGACGCCAGCCCGGTAGCATTCACTCTACCCGAGATACAACTTCCGTTCAGCATCAACCTGATTGGTGTGGGACTGGCCTTACTTGTTTATTTCGGGTATCCCTTTTTAACGGGCAATAAAACCGATTCAAAAAAGAAAAGGGGAAAGCGGGTGGAAACGGCCGCACCCATGCCACTCTGGAAAAGTGCCTCATTATTTATCGGTGCCCTGGTGGCCGGCCAGCTGGTGATGCTGCCATTTGGAGGGCCGGAGTTGTCGTCGATCGGCCCTTTGATGCCGCGCTGGTACGGACTATTATTTGCCGGCGGATTCCTGTTGGGGTATCTATATGGATCGAAACTGTTCAGGGACGCGGGCAAGTCGCAGGCCTATGCCGACAGCCTGCTCACCTATATGCTTATCGGAACGGTTCTCGGTGCGAGGCTTGGGCATGTCATTTTCTATGACCCCGACTACTATCTGCGCAATTTGCACGAAGTACTGGCATTCTGGCAGGGCGGGCTGGCCAGCCACGGGGCCGGTGTTGGCATGCTGCTTGCCATCTGGCTGTTTATGAGGAAACATCCGGAACTCACCTTTGCCTGGCTCGGCGACCGGGTAGCCATGCCGGTAGCCATTGGCGGTATTTTTATCCGGATCGGTAACTTTTTCAATTCCGAGATCCTCGGTGTCCCCACCGATGTACCCTGGGCGGTTGTTTTCGCCCGTGTCGACATGCTTCCCCGGCATCCGTCAATGCTTTACGAGTCGCTGCTGTGTGTACTGCTGCTGATCGTACTCTGGTCAACCTATCATCACTACAAAAAGAATCCGCCGGAAGGGTTGCTGCTCGGGCTCATTATGATCATACTTTTTACAGGCCGCATCCTGATTGAATTTACCAAAGTAGAACAGGCGGCGTTCATGGAGGGTACCTTCTTCACGATGGGCCAGCTGCTGAGCGTACCGTTTATCCTGTATGGCATATGGCTGATTTGGAAGAAAGTGGATTTTGGAAAAGCGGGAATAGAACGATAGAACAATAGAACGATAGAACAATAGAACAATAGAACAACAGAATAGGGAACGGCGAAGTGTTTTGCCCCGTAATACTGAGCGCAGTCCTGAGCGCAGCGCAGCGTAGTCGAAGGGCGTAGTCGAAGTATGCGAGCAGTGCCGCGCACTGCTCAGGGCATGCTACCGGTGACAGATAGGAATTCTGTCACTTCTGAAATAGTGTTTCCCTGCTTTTGGGCAAAATTGGGGGCTACCGGTCACATCCTCCAAAAAACACTTCGCGGTTCAATTGTTCACATGTTCACTTGTTCCCTGATTCAAAGCATACTAACAACACAGATGTTGCAACCATCCAAATAGTGTAGCACCGAAGTTAGCCACTCAGGGTGACGTTGAGAGCAGTGATTTTATTTACATACTATTGGCAAATCTGCCGGCCAACTTCTACATTAGATCTAACCGCTGGTGATTCATAAACAACTATCGTTATGAAAATAAAATTTGGCACGGCAGGCTGGAGAGCGGTAATAGCACGGGATTTCACATTCGAAAACCTCAGCAGGGTCATGCAGGCCACCGCTTTATGGATCAAAGAGGATAATGTTACCGAAAATGGGGTTATAATGGGTTTCGATACCCGTTTCATGGGCAGGGAATTCGCCGAACATGCTGCTTCGGTTCTGGCTTCGATGGATATCCCCGTGAGGTTAAGCCGGGATTTCTGTCCAACTCCGGCCGTAAGCTGGGCTGCACTGGAACACAAAGCGGTAGGGATTATGATAACAGGCAGCCACAACCCTCCCACATATAACGGTGTAAAGATCAAAACACCCATCGGCGGCCCTGTCACGGCCTATGAAAGCGACGATGTTGAAAATAAGCTGGAACGAACCGATCCTGATTTTATACCCGGGCATTTTGCATCGTTCCTGCAAAACGGATTGATCAGGGAGATAAACCTGAACCAACAATACCTGAATGTACTCAGGCACCGAATCGATATCGGCCGTATAAAAAAAAGCCAGATTCTGATTGCCCACGATTCCATGTACGGAGCCGGCCAGGGGTTTCTGAGAAGCCTGCTTGGCAGCCAGGTTTTGGAAATCCACTCCATATTCAATCCCGGTTATCATGGGTGCGCGCCCGAGCCAAGGGAGAACAGGCTGAAAGAACTCGCAGAGTTCGTTATTGATCATCATTGCAGTATTGGTATTGCAACAGACGGCGACGGTGAGCGTATTGGCCTGTTTGATGAAAAAGGAAATTATGTGGATGCTCACCTCATACTATGCCTTCTCACTAAATATCTTGCCCAGAAAAAGGGACTGACGGGCTGTTTGATCAAAACATTTTCAACCACACACATGCTCAACAAACAGGCTGAAAAATATGGCCTTATATTGGATACCACCCCGATCGGATTCAAGTACCTTGCGGAAAAGATGGTTACCTGTAATGTAGTCATCGCAGGTGAAGAGAGTGGCGGGATGACCGTAAGGGGCCATTTACCTGAAATGGACGGGACCTATATCGGCATGCTGGTAATAGAGATGATGCTGGCATCCGGAAAACCCCTGAGCCGGCTTGTACAGGATCTGTTTGATGAGTTTGGTCCGCACTACAACCGGCGTAATGATATTGAAATACCTGAAGAGCAGCAGAAGGCTGTACTAAACTACATCCGCAGCAACAGGGTAAAGGAAGTGCACGGACTAAAAGTGGTTGATCAGGAGACGAATGACGGAACCAAATTATGGCTGGAAGACGGTACATGGATACTTGTACGGCCATCGGGAACTGAACCTCTGCTGCGTATTTACTGTGAGTCTGATTCTGCTGAAAAAGCTCAGAAAATGGCCGATGCCGTATCCGCGCTTGTCAATGATCCCTCTATCTATCAGACAGCCTGATCACCGGAAGTTCTGCCTTCATGCCTGTCATTACACATTCCACCTACCGTTCGCCGAAGCTGTTCACTAATGGGCATCTTCAAACCATCTACCCACATTATTTCAGACCGGTAAATGGTGTTTCCTATAAACGGATCCGGATTTCCACACCCGACGATGATTTTCTGGATCTGGATTGGTCCTATACCCGTTCCGGCCGTGTGGCAATCATTACTCACGGTCTGGAAGGCAACAGTAACCGGACCTATGTGAGGGGTATGGTAAAAGCGCTGAACCGGCACGGATGGGATACCTGCTCCATAAACCTGCGTGGCTGCAGCGGTGTGATGAACAATAAACCCGGATTTTATCACAGCGGGGCCACCTATGACCTTAAAACAGTGATAGAATTTATTGACGGTCTCCGCGATTACGATACGATCGCCCTTGTAGGATTCAGTCTCGGTGGCAACATCACATTGCGGTATCTCGGCGAAGAGGGCAGCTCGGTGCCAGCAAGGGTTACCAAAGCGGTGGCCATTTCGGTGCCGGTTGACCTGGGCGGTTCGGCAGAAGTGATGGCCGGTCCCTCCTGCCGGATCTACATGATTCGCTTTTTACGGCAGCTCAGGGCCAAAGTAAAAGCCAAAAAGAGAATGTTTCCCGGTATTATCAATGACGACAAATTTGACCGGATTAAAACCTTTTACGACTTCGACGACCGTTACACCGCACCTCTTCATGGTTACAGCGGCGCTGAGGACTACTACAACAGGGCCAGCAGTCTCCCGGTTCTTGAGCATATCCGTGTGGCTTCACTGCTGATCAATGCCGATAACGATCCGTTTCTGTCGCCGGGTTGCTATCCCCGTACGATTGCGGAAAACAGCCGGTATTTCCACTTTGAACAAACCCGCGGTGGCGGCCATGTAGGGTTCGTGAGCCTGAACAACAAAGGCATTTACTGGTCGGAGGAACGAACAGCCGCTTTTTTGGAAGAGTGACGGGGGATGCGGGTGTGAGGGAAAAGGGAAAAGGGGAAAAGCAAAAGGCAAAAAGCAAAAGGCAGAAGTGATTCGGAACGAAGTGGAGAACTGCGAAGTGTAAGGGCGTGAT
>RECM01000023.1 GCA_007694035.1 Balneolaceae bacterium | reverse complement strand
CCGCTCCCGCCCCTGCACCCGCCCCTGAAACTGACCCACCGGCAGAAACCGGCTCAGGCCCGACTCGTCAAGGCCGACGAGATAGTTGAGCATCCACACCAGCGAAGAGTCGGGGTTGTTGTTGTAGCCCGGCGTACAGGCCAGAATCACGTAGTCATCCAAATTGTAGAACGCCGACATCCCCCGGGTTACGGATTCCGCATACAGTTCCATGTTTTTAACCGGGTGCCGGCTGCGTTTCATACCGGTGGTACCGCTGCTCCGGAACACCAGGTCGTGCTCTTCCCCCGGCCAGCAGGTGCACTCCGCGTCGCGGAAGGCCTCAACGGGAAGCAGGGGGATGGCTTCCGGGGATGAAACATTGCCCGGGTTTACATCAAGTGCGTCGCAGAACCGGCGGAAAACGGGGTTTCTGGTATATTGGAAAGAGAATACCCTGAGTGCACGCTCTTCGAAGGTTATGGAGTTGTGAAAGAGGAATGCGTGGTTCATCGGTTTTTTAAGTTGCGTTCCATTAACATTCCCGATGAGCAGTGCTTGGCACTGCTCACATACTTCGACTTCATCTCATGCTACGTACGAAATTGCGCCCTTCGACTCCTCTCCGCTGCGCTCAGGCCATGCTCAGTATGACGGATGTAAACACTTCCAAATTCAATTGTTCTAATGATCCCTAATTCCCTCATTCACAAACAGGCCAAAGCCGAAATCTCGCAACCATGACCAATCTATCCTTTCATAGCTCCCATGTATTCGCGGCGCATGCGGGCGATTGCGTCTATGGAGATGCCGACGGGGCAGACGGCTTCGCACTCGGCGTAGTTGGAACAGTCGCCAAAGCCTTCTTTTTCCATCTGGTCTACCATGTTCACAACACGGCGTTTCCGTTCGGGACCGCCCTGGGGCAGCAGCGAAAACTGGGCGATCTTGGCACCGGTGAACAGCGAGGCCGATGCATTCGGGCAGGCCGCCACGCAGGCACCGCACCCGATGCAGGTGGCAAAGTCCATGGCAAGGTCTGCATCCCTTTTCGTGATGGGGATGGCGTTGGCGTCGGGGGCCGAGTTGGTGCCGACCGACACGTATCCGCCGGCCGCCATAATGCGGTCCAGCGCGTAGCGGTCTACCACCAGGTCTTTGATAATCGGGAAAGCCGTTGCACGCCAGGGTTCAACGGTGATCAGGTCTCCATCCTTAAAGTGGCGCATGTGGAGCTGGCAGGCAGCGGTCTTCTGCTGCGGACCGTGCGCAATGCCGTTGATCATCAGGTTGCACGATCCGCAGATGCCCTCGCGGCAGTCGTGGTCGAACTCGATGGGCTCTTTTTTCTCTTTCATCAGCTTTTCGTTGAGATGGTCGAGCATCTCAAGGAATGACATGTGCGGATTGGCATCTTCAAGAATGTAGTTCTCGAAGCGCCCTTTCGAAGCGCCGTCTTTTTGCTTCCAGACCCTTAGGGTCAGTTTCATTTTCTCTGAACTCATAGACAAAATCCTATTTATAACTTCTCTGCGTAAGTTTTACGTTTTCAAACTCCAAATTTTCGATGTGGCGCTCAGGCACCTTGTTCTCGCCGGTGAATTCCCAGGCTGTTACATGGGCAAAGTTTTCATCGTCGCGAAGGGCTTCTCCCTCTTCGGTCTGGTACTCCTCGCGGAAGTGGCCGCCGCATGACTCTTCGCGCACCAGCGCGTCGCGGGCCATAAGCTCGCCGAGTTCCATGAAATCAACCACACGGAAGGCGTATTCAAGGTATTTGTTGTAGGTAGATTGTTCCCCGGGCACATAGACGTTCTCCCAGAAATCCTCTTTGAGGGCGGCAATCTCTTTGATCGCTTTTTCAAGGCCTTCCTTGTTCCGCGACATGCCAACATAGTCCCACATCAGTTTGCCGAGGTGGCGGTGGTAGTCGAGCACGGTTTTTGTGCCGTTGGATTTCAGAAGTTTGTCGATGCGCTCAATATTCTCATGCTCCACCGCTTTGAACGCCTCATGATCGGTCGAAACCGGCTCAGGCCGCTCACCTGCAATATAATCGCCGAGGGTGTAGGGAATCACGAAGTAGCCGTCGGCCAGGCCCTGCATGAGAGCACTCGCGCCGAGGCGGTTTGCCCCGTGGTCTGAGAAATTGGCCTCACCCAGCACAAACAGGCCGGGCACGTTGCTCATCAGGTTGTAATCGACCCACAGGCCGCCCATGGTGTAATGCACCGCCGGGAAGATGCGCATCGGCAGCTTGTACGGATTTTCGTCGGTGATCTTGTAGTACATGTCGAACAGGTTTCCGTACTTCTCGCGGATTTTGTCCTCACCGTCGCGCTTGATGGCGTCGCGGAAATCGAGATAGACCGCCAGGCCGCTCTCGCCCACGCCCTTGCCGTCGTCGCACACGTACTTGGCATTCCTGGAGGCCACATCCCGCGGCACCAGGTTTCCGAAACTCGGATATCGGCGCTCAAGGAAGTAGTCGCGTTCGTTTTCAGGGATGTCGTTCGGGGCGCGCTTGTCGCCGGGCTTTTCGGGCACCCACACGCGCCCGTCGTTCCGGAGGCTTTCACTCATCAGGGTCAGCTTCGACTGGTACTCGCCGGATACAGGGATGCAGGTCGGGTGGATCTGTGTAAAGCTGGGGTTGCCGAACATGGCACCGCGCTTGTAGCAGCGCCAGGCGGCGGTGGCATTTGAATTTTTCGCGTTCGTGCTCAGATAGTAGACGTTGCCGTATCCGCCGGTGCAGAGCAACACAGCATCGGCCGCATGGCGGTTGATTTTGCCGTTCACCAGGTTTCTGGTGATGATGCCTTTCGCTTTGCCGTCGATCACAACGAGGTCGAGCATCTCTTCGCGGGCAAACATCTGAACTTTGCCGGAATGCACTTCCTTCGATAAGGCGCTGTAGGCACCCAAAAGCAACTGCTGGCCGGTCTGGCCGCGGGCGTAGAATGTTCTTGAGAGCTGCGCGCCGCCAAACGAACGGTTGGAGAGCAGCCCGCCGTATTCACGCGCGAACGGAACACCCTGGGCCACGCACTGGTCGATGATGGCGTTGCTCACCTCGGCAAGGCGGTATACGTTGGCTTCACGGGCGCGGTAATCGCCGCCCTTAACGGTATCGTAGAACAGCCGCCACACGCTGTCGCCGTCGTTGGGGTAGTTTTTGGCCGCGTTGATGCCGCCCTGGGCCGCAATACTGTGCGCGCGCCGGGCCGAATCCTGTATGCAGAAGGCCTTCACATTATAGCCGAGTTCGGCCAGTGAAGCTGCCGCCGATGCGCCGGCCAGCCCTGTACCCACAACAATTACCGTGTGCTTGCGCTTGTTGTTCGGGTTCACCAGGCGGATGGTATTCTTGTGGTTCGACCACTTCTCCTGAATAGGTCCGGCCGGGATTTTCGCGTTCAGTTTGTCGGATGTTTTCAATTTCGTCTTCACATTGTCCATTTCTTAAACTCCTCCGGTGATGTATATCCAGATAGGCACGAACAGAAAGCCGACAGCAAGGGCCAGCGCGATCAGTCCGCCGATTGTGTAGATGACAGGGCTCATTTTGGGACTCATGGCACCCAGCGACTGCATGGCGCTCCATATTCCGTGTTTCAGGTGGAAGCCGATGAGGATCATGACCGCCGTATATCCAATCACATAAAACTCATTTTGAAAAATATCGTTCACCAGCCTTTTCAAATCGCGTACCTCCTGCCCGTCGATGTAGGTTACATAGCCCTCGGCGATGCCGGGCCCCCACTTGAACGTAAAAAGGTGAACAATGGTGAAGACCAGTATTACCACTCCCGTTAAGGCCATGGTTTTGGAGGCTACTGTCTGCCGGCTGGGTTCACCCGATGTTTTGTAAACACTGTAATTTTCGGGACGGGCTTTTCTCTTTCTCAGCCAGATGGATACGCCGATATAGGCATGCAGCAGAAATACGACAACAAGTATGATTTCGACAAGGTAGAGCAGTGCACCCAGGCTGTGCAGAAATTCGGTGTAGGCGTTGAACGCCTCCGGATTACTGCTGAACAGACTGAAATTCCCCGCCAGATGCACCACCAGAAACAGTGTGAGAAAAATTCCGGTGATGCCTGTCAATATCTTTCTGCCGATGGTAGTTTGAAGGGCATGAAGAAGCGATGGCATGGATACGTAATGTTAGGTTAATAAATTATAATAGTGGTATTGTCCTGAAATATAATATTGGCATTCAATATAAGAACGAATAAACACTTTTGTGTTCAATTCCGTGCCGAAATTTATTATTTGTACCGACTCTCAATTAAAGTAACGTTC
>RECM01000137.1 GCA_007694035.1 Balneolaceae bacterium | reverse complement strand
CATTACATGTAACAACCTATATGATGTGTACCGGGGAATTTTACCATTTTGTAACAATTCCTTGCTTTTTTGTAACAATCTGATGGTGAGATGGTATCACCGGATGTTTTCTGCAGGACCGTTGTTGCGGCGATGTAAACCGGGCGAGTACGGTTTTGGGCAATCCTGTTCTCGGTTCTGATGTGCCGATCAGTTTTTAAGGGGATAATCGGAGGGGGAGCAGTTGAAGTGGCGTGAGAATGCTCTTGTGAACTGCGACGGGCTGCTGTACCCCACCTCATAGGCGATCTGGGTTATTGACAACCTTTTTTCCATCAGCAGATCCGCCGCCTTTTTGAGCCTGGTACTGCGGACAAATTCTCCCGGAGATTGCCCCGTTACGGCCAGCAGCTTGCGGTGCAGCTGCATCCTGCTCATGAAAAGTTCTTTCGCCATCGCTGCAGTATCGAACCCGGCATCGTCCATATGCTGCAGTATCAGTTCCGAGACCCTGACCAGAAACTGGTTGTCGAGCGGGTTACCGGTTATGGGTTGTTGTGCAACTTCGGGATCTGACGTTCTGGCGGCGTAATGCTCCCTAAGTCGACGGCGCTGTTCAAGCAGATTTTGAATTCTCGCCATCAGTTCCCGTGCATTGAAAGGTTTGGTAAGATAATCGTCGGCCCCTGTTTCCAGACCTTCTATACGGCTCTCATCCGAAGCCCTGGCGGTAAGCAGAATTACCGGGATGTGGGAGGTTACCATATCCGATTTTACAGAGCTGCAGAAATTTACACCATCCATAACAGGCATCATCACATCACTGATGATCAGGTCGGGCATCAGCTCCCGTGCCATATTCAGCCCTTCAGCACCGTTCGATGCTTCAACTACCTTGTACCGCGCACCGATCAAATCTTTGATGTAAATCCTTACATCGGGGGAATCTTCAACCAGCAATAACGTCAATGTATCCTGTTCTGAAACGATTTCGACCATATTATCTGTCGGTTGCATACTTCCGTTAACCGGATCTTGTAAAGATGGATCCGGGGCGGGTGTGAAACCTAAAGAAGCCATTCCGGAAATGGATTCCTGGGGCATAATCGTTGTATCTGTTTCTGCATATACTTTTTGAGCCTCATCCAGATAATCGTCCCAAAGCGGGATATGAATTTTGAAAGTGGTTCCTTTTTCAGGTTCACTGCTTACAGCTATGGTCCACCTGTGCAGGTCAACCAGTTCTTTCACAAGGGCAAGGCCAATTCCGGATCCGCCGAATGTTCTGCCCGACGGGTCATCGACCTGGTAGAATCGTTCAAAAATCCTGCCGAGGTGCTCGGGTGCGATACCCTTCCCTTCATCCGAAATGATGATTTCGGCGTATTCACGGTTGCCGGAAACTATCTTTCTTGTGCGAACATCAATCTGGCTGCCCCCGGAACTGAACCTGAATGCATTGAGCAACAGGTTATTTACAATTTTCTCAAATTTATCGGTATCGATCCAGCAGTGAATATCCTGGTCAGCACTGTCAAATTTGAGGCGGATGTTCTTTTCAGCGGCCAGCGATTCGAAGGAGAAGACCAATCCCCGCAGCGGGGTAAGCAGGTTAATATTCATTGCCTTCAGCGACACAACGGCGGCTTCGAGCCTGGAGAGTTCCAGTAACTGATTGACCAGGGTTTGCAGTTTCTCCGTGTTCCGGAACATCATTTTGTAACGTTCAGATTGCCTGCCGCGGGGTGTTTCCAGCAGCATTTGCTCCAGCGGACCCTTCATCAACATGAGAGGGGTCCTGAATTCATGCGACAGGTTGGCGAAGAACCGGGATTTGAGTTTTTCGAGTTCGTGCTGTTTCTCTGCCTCAAATGTTTTCATTTTCAGCTCATTGCGCAGATTGATCCGGTGCGTAACGGAGCGTTTAAGCACGATAAGTCCGGCAAAGATCATGATTGTATACAGCAGGTAGGCCCACGCCGTTTTCCACCATGGCGGATTGACCCGTATGGAGACGGATGCCATCTGATCACCCCAGACCCCGTCGGCATTGGTGGCCTTTACGCGGAATGTATACGTGCCCGGGTTCATGTTGGTATAGGTTACAAACCTGCGGTTACCACTTTCAATCCAGCCCCCGTCGAGATGCTCCATCATGTAGGCAAACTGAATGGCTTGTGGCGCGTTGAAGTCGAGCGCGGCAAATTCTATGGTAAACAGGTTTTGATTGTGGGCCAGCACTATTTCACGAGCCCTGGTAATGGGTTCAGTCAAGGGGCTGCCGGGGCCGTGAGCCACCGGTTCATTGAAGATCCGGAAATCGGTGAACACCACCGGTGGTTGATAATCCGACATCCCCAAATGGTCGCTAACGAAGTACTTCAGCCCCGACTGACTTCCGAAATACATCACTCCATCATCCGATCGAATTGCCGAATTATCGTGGAAATTGCCGCCAGTAATGCCATCATCAGCCGAATAATTGATAAACCGGCCATTGTGTACATCAAAATAGCTGATACCCGAGCTGGTACTCAGCCACAGATTACCGGATTCGTCTTCCAGGATGCCCTTCACGGAATTGTCGGCCAGCCCGTGTGAGGTTGTATAGGTGGTAAATGTGATACCGGGGCTGTATGATGTACCGGCTGGTTCATCCTGAATTTCAATTCTGTTCAATCCGTTGTTTGTTCCGGCCCACAAAATTGTTCGGTTGGTAGCGTTTTCCACGTCAGAGCCATCCAGACCCAAACCTGAAACGGATTCTTTTATCGTATACACGATATTTCCACTAATGGTGCCGGATTCTCCATCGCCCTGCATCCAGCTTTTGAACTGCCCCTGTTGCTCATCAAGCATCAGGTTGAGGCCGCCGCCACTTGTACCAATCCACAATCGGTGACGGCTGTCGCGGAATAACGCCCAGACATCATTATGACTTAAAGCGGATGTCTCCCTGGTTGCCGAATGCTGATAAACCGAGAGTTCGCCGTTTTTCGGAGCCAGTCTGGCCAATCCCAGGCCCCAGAATCCAATCCAGAGGCGATTGTCGGCATCGCACCAGAGTGACTTGATAAAATCGACCGACTGCGTACTGAGCAACGGATGCTTCAGGTCCCAATTCGTTATCTGCCCGGTGTTCATATCCAGTGAAAGAAGGCCCTTACCGTATGTTCCCATCCACAATCGGCCTGGCTCACATGCAGCAAATGACCAGATATTCACGCCATCGAACCCTGGCTGCCGAATGATTGAGGCCCTGCTGCCGGGTGATTCCGGGCTGATGCTAAAAAGGCCGTCCTCAGTACCGAACCAGAGTGTTCCGTCTGTTGTTTTCGACATGGCTGTAATACTGGAACCCCGCAGAATATCCATACCAGACATAACCAGTCTGTCGGGAATCATATTAAACCGGTTACTCTTCGCAGGCAGGTAATTCAAACCATTTTGTGTTGCAATCCAGATTACTCCGGACCGGTCTCTGTACACCTTGTTGATCTGGTTACTGGTGAGGTAGCCAAAACGGGACGGATCAGCCAGATATCGTGATACATGCCCCGAAGTGATATTCATACGCACAAGCCCGGCATATGAACTCATCCATAGAATGGTTTCATCCGCAACGATATCCTCAACCAGATAGCCGGCCGACTCCCCGAACTGCTGCTCTTCGGGATTCGGAACAGTAAACCGTGTATAGGAATCCGAACCGGCCTGATAAGCGGTCAGGCCGCCAGCAGTACCCAGCCATACAAGATCGGGGTCAAAAACAGATTGTGTCAGGCCCCAGATTATATTATGACTGATCGAAGAGGAATCTTCCGGGGTACTGTAAGATTTTTCGAATACGGCATCACCTGTCTCGAACCGCATTTTGTTCAGGCCGTTATAGGTGGCAATCAGCAGGGTACCGTTGGCATCCCCGGTAATAGAGCTGATATAATTTTGCGAAAGTGCCGCCGGTGAGCCCGGATCGCTTCGCCAGTTCTGGAACTGCTCCGATTCCTGGTCGAACTGGTACAGTCCGCTCCGGTAGGTTCCGATCCACAGGGCGCCCGCCTGGTCCTCATAAATGGAGGTTATGGTATTATCTCTCACAAGATCCGACCTGATGGGCCAGTGCCTGAACGTGTCCGTTTCCGGATCATAGCGGTCAAGATTACCGGTGCGTGTACCGATCCACAGGTATCCGTCACGATCTTCAAAAAGAGTTCGTAAACTATTGTCCGACAGTGAGGTCGAATCGCCGGGAATATGCCGGTAAACCCTGATGTTGTACCCGTCGAACCGGTTCAGCCCGTCTTGTGTAGCAACCCAGATAAACCCCGCGCGGTCCTGGATCACATCAA
>RECM01000197.1 GCA_007694035.1 Balneolaceae bacterium | reverse complement strand
AATTGAGTTCGGAAGTGTTGCCTCCAAACGTCATGCTGAGCATGGCCTGAGCGCAGTCCTGAGCGCAAGCCTGCGCAGCAGGCTGTAGTCAAAGGGCGCAGGGCGCAGCCCGAAGTCGAAGCACGTAGGCACAGCTTAAGCTGTGCCCAGGTGTTCTATATCGATTGGTATGGGATCGATTGGTATGGGTTGGCCCCTTTTGCCTCATGCCTTCTAACTTCTGCTTTCTGCCTTCTGCCTTCTGCTCCCCACTTTTGCCTTTTTACTGCCTTTTCGCCGCCATTTTACTGCCTTTTCTTCCCCTCAAACAGTTCAAACTCAAGCAGCCGGCATTCGATGGTCGAATTATAAAACGGAATTCGTTTTGATGCTTTCAGCCCGATTTTTTTTGCCAGCTCCATATTGCCGGTAAACACAAACCCGGTTTTACCTGCACAAGAGTGTTTCAGGAAAGTACCTATCCGGTTATAGAGCTGCTCAAGCTGTTGTATCTCGCCCATGCGCTCGCCGTAGGGTGGATTCATCATAATTATGGCATCCCCGTCGGGTACAGGTGTATCAGCGAAATCGCATACACTGAACTCGATCAGCTCTTCTACACCTGCCGTGGCCGCATTTTTCCTGGCCGCAGAGATGGCCCCTGGGTAATTATCGGTGGCGATAATCCGGCAGGAGGGCTCCTGTATGCGGTTCACACGGTTGTGAAGCCGTACTTTTTTATAGAGATCCCGGTCATAACCGGGGATATGCATGAAGCCGTAGTTTTTCCGGACCGCTCCGGGCTCGAATCCGCGGGCCATGATGGCCGCTTCAATGGCAATGGTTCCGCTGCCGCACATCGGGTTAACAAAATGCATCCCCGGGTTCCACCCGGATGCCATCAGCAGGGCCGAAGCCAGGCTTTCCTGCATTGGGGCCATTGAGCTCTCCTGACGGTAACCACGCCTCGACAGCGATTCTCCGGATGTATCCATGAAAATTCGTGCGCTCTGCTGGTTCCAGAACAGGAAAACCACTGTCCGGTTCAGGTCGGCTCCGGTGTCGGGCCGGCGCCCGCTGGTCTTGCGTATGCGGTCTACAATCGCATCCTTGCATTTAAGATTGGCAAACTGAGTGTTGTTGATGCTCGGATGGCTGATCCTGGATGTCACCGAAAAATAGCCGTCGGGGTCGATCCATTCCTCCCATGGAATCTGTACGAGCCACTCGTAGAGCTCGTTCGGATCCGCAACCGGCTTTTCACTGATCAGATAATGAACGCGGTGAGCGGTACGCAGGTTCAGGTTAAGCCCTATGCAGTCGTTCAGCGACCCCTTGATGTCGATGCCGGTAGGACGCACCCTCAACGGTTTGTATCCAAGCTCAATGACCTCCTGCTCCAGAAATCCCGATAAAAGCTTCGGGCACGATAGCGAAATCGTACCCTGTCGTGTAAAATCAGCCATACACGTAAAATAGGAAATCGCCCGCCCTGTTCATCACATGAAATTCATTACCCGAAATGGCAAATGATAGTTGAAACAGAAAGAATTCAGTTTTTCAGTCAGTGCATCCCCCCACAAATTTCCCAGGGGAACGAATCCTACCCTATTTACCTTCAAAACCCATAACTTTCACAAACCGTCAGTACCTGATCTTCCACAACCACCCCGCTCCAACCCCAACCAATCCCTGAACCCTGATATCTGATGTCTCACGTCTTATGTCTTATGTCTTGTGTCTTGAGTCTTGAGTCTTGTGTCTCAATACTCACTACCCACTACCCACTACCCACTAAATCCCCCCATTGCGCACCTTCCGTCCATACCTCGACCTTGTCAGGTACAACCATAACTACCGCCGCCTCTGGCTGAGCCAGGTTGTTTCCAACTTTGGAGACTGGTTCGGCCTGCTTGCCATCTATGCCCTTGTGGTCGACTATTCCGATTCCGAACTGGTACTGGGCGCGCTTATTGTGGTGAAAATGATCAGTTTTGCCGTTTTTTCGCCACTGGCCGGCTATGTTTCCGACCGTTTCGACCGGCGTACGCTAATGATTCTTTGCGATCTCTTCCGGGCAGTTGTGGTACTGGGATTTTTGTTTATCGGTACGCCGGAGTGGCTCTGGGCCGCTTTTGTGTTAACCGCCCTGCAAATGATGGGTTCGGCTGTTTTTGAGCCGGCCAAATCGTCCTCCATTCCGAATGTGACCACGCCTGATGAGCTGGTTTATGCCAATATCCTTTCGAACCTGAGCTGGAGCGTAATCTTCACCATGGGAATGGGTATCGGCGGACTTGCAACAGCCCTGCTGGGCCGGGACGTGGTTTTTATGACCAACGCTGTAACCTATGTGCTCTCCGCCTGGTTCATCTGGAAGGCGGTCATCCCGCATGTACGCGATGCGGAACAGATCGCCAACCTGTCAAATCCGTTCCGTGGCATTAAAGACGGGCTGGCTTTCCTGGTTAACAGTCCCCAGATCCTGCGGCCGTCGCTGGCCAAAGGATCGTTCTCGATTATGCTCGGGGGCCTGGTCTATCTGCTCATCCTGCTGTCGGAGGAGGTACTGCTAATGGGCAGCATCGGAATCGGGCTGCTTTACTCCAGTCGCGGACTCGGCACAGCGGTCGGGCCTATCATGATCCGCCGCTTCTTCAAGGATGAGCGGAACTGGATCAGGGCCACCGGTTTCGCCATGATCACGGCAGGAACAGCCTATGTGGTGGTCGGGTTCACAGGCAGCCTGGGTGTGATGCTTCTTTTTGTGTTTATTGCCCACTGTGGTTCGGGGGCCAACTGGGTGATGAGTACAGTATTGATCCAGAAACGTGCCCCCGACAGTTTCCGCGGACGAATTTTTAGTTCGGAGTGGCTGTACCTTACTTTCTGCGAATCGGTTTCCGTGGTGATCGCGGCGCTTCTGCTTGAGTTCAATATCCTGAACATCAACCAGACCATAGTGCTTTTTGCAATTATTCTGGTGGTGATCGGAATTACATGGCTGAACACCGTTGCCCGGCGGGAAATGATGTATCAGGAACCGGAACCTGTTGTTGCGTAGGTTGTTGCCTAAAGATGCATTTTTACTAGTGTGGATACACAGCGTCACCTCTGATGTTGCTCGTTTAAACCGGATGTAAACCGTATTCTGGAATCAATGTATCTTTAGATATCTAATAATTAATAATCCTCACGGAATTAGGATACTTTATAATTTTTCTGATTCTGATGATAATGTTAGCAATTTTCTAAGTGAAAAAACAGTTGACCTTGATATCCAAAGAGTTTTACGGGAGCAAAGGAATAATGAAATGTTTTACCTAAATTTTAGCATTGAACAAAATGAATTGAGCGATTATTTGCTTGATTCACATGCTAACCAAACAAAACCACAAAATGAAATTATTCAAATGTACGATAGTAATTTTAATCTTCTGGGCTCAGGTAGAACCTCGGATTTAGGTAATAAAGATGACGATGTTAGACTATTGAGTTGTACCTCTGATAATGTTTTGGGTTGCATGGAAGATCATTGTAGAGATGCTGGAGCTCTTTAATGTTTTGCTTGCCTTGCAGGTGCAAAATGATGTATGACTACTTTAGCAGCCGTTTGTGCAGCTGAGATATTAGCTGGGTATGAACGAGTTATTTATTGTGATTAATAATACTTTATTTCTAAAATTATGCCTACGATACTTGTAATACTTTTGGCGGTAGTTGTAATAATTGGATACCGCATATTTAGGATTAAAACATATATAAATGAATTGAATCATTTTAATGATTTAAGATTAATCCTTCCATTTGGATTTTATGTCGAACAAGCTATTCTACTGTTTGGCGTAATCTTAGGATCATTAGCACTTGATCCTGTTCCAGCTATTTATGCAATCGCAGCTGGGTTCGGTATAATAGCTGATACTATACTTACTGTTTTTTATTACTCAGCCAAGTGTAGCAAAAAAATCAGCAATTCTTTAGTAGTTAATACATGAGTAAGAATTCCTAACATAAAACTGATATCTTGTAGATGGTTTGAGAAATTCATTTAATGGGGCCTAATAAAAACCTCTTGAATTATCCTTGTTAAACAATTGATGGAATATTTTTCATTGTGTTCGAAACCACCACTCTGAATATCGACCAAAATGACCTATCCGGCACCCTATCGGGTGGTGTTTTCGACCATTTTATGTGCTTTTCGTGGTTCATAGACATACTTCACCCATCAGGGATGCCTGGCCAACAGCAATCCGGCCTGTTTCAAGTTCCAACACATACACTTGAAGTCGAAAGTCAACGCGTTTTTGATCATGCTCCGTGCACTGGCCCTGAGCCCACCCGCTTGGGTCTTCATCCAGGCAAAGGGATGTTCCACTACAGCCCGGATCCGGCCCATTCGTGTATTGCGTTTGACTTGAGAGCCGCTGAGTTTTTGGCCCTTCCGGGCTTTATCGAGTATGCCATAGAACCAGCCGAACTGCCGGGCCATTTTTTTGATGCGGTCATCGGCATAACCTTTATCCCCGAACAGGGCCTGCGCTTCAGGGTCGGCGAGCTGTTCGGTGAAATTGCTGTCGTGATCGTTGGCCGGGGTGAATATTCGCCGATTGATGAGCTTACTGCCCATATCCACCCCGATATGGCCCTTGTATCCGAAGTAATGGCGATTTCCCTTTTTAGAGGAACGCGCCTCGGTGTCCTTCTGCGGGTTGGCAACCGCCTCTGGCTGCTGCTGCTTTTCGCCCTTCATCGGCCGGTTGGTCGATTCGATCATGGTGGCATCCACTATGGTTCCCTTGCGTACAAACAGCCCTTTGGCGTCCAGCTGCCGGTTGACCTCCTCGAAGAGCTTCTCGGTCAGGCCCGCTTTGGCCAGTTCATCTTTGAATTTCCAGAAGCTGGTGAAGTCCGGAGCCCGGTGGCCCAGGCTCATTCCGGTGAATCGTTGAAAGGACAGCCGGTCGTTGAGCTGCTCTTCGAGCTGGGGATCACTCAGCCCGTAGAAATGCTGCAAAAACAAGGCTTTGACCATCAACAGGGGACTATGCCGGGGGCGGCCACCGCGAGCGGTGCCAGTTTGATCGAGTACACTGATGATACTGACCAGTGCATTCCAGTCGATTACCTTGTCCATGCTCATGAGAAACTGGGCAGTTCTAGTGTTGTGCTTGTGTGGATGGAAGAGTTGGTCGGCCAGGCTGAGTTGAGTATCTTTTGGCATAATTTTAACCGGCTATGTGTTTGCTATTATTATGCTTACAAGATACGAAAGTATAACCAAAGCCGGTAATTTAAATGTTAAATTAACAGAGGTTTTTCAAAGGCCCCTTAATAAAATTACTGAATACCTAAAGTGCACAGGGATATAATCCTTGTGCACTTTTACGTTTAACTATACTTCATAATATTGACTACTGAAATTGCTGTCAAAATGAAACGTACTCAAACAGGCGTTCTCGGTCTGATCCTTCTATTCATGCTTCCGTCATGTTCTCAGGATGTCCCTCCGGCGGTTAACCCGTTCGATGGGCCCGGCCCCTGGAAGGAAATCCGCCGTGAGCGCATAAACACGTTGTTACCTGCAGCCATGCAGCGCGCCGGCGTAACTGCCTGGGCCGTGGTGTGCCGGTCAAACAATAACGATCCGCTTGCCATGCATGTGGGGTGCGAGAACGCTGTGGCACCGGCCGTTTTTTACTTCGAACTACGGGGTGAGGAGGTCTTTACCATCGCATTTTCACCACCTGGTGAGGCTGCGGCACTCGTGGAACTCGGTCTGCAGGACAGTGTAGCCGTAGTGGACTATAACACCGGAGCAGTTGTGGCCGCTGCTGCGTATATCAACCGGAATGTGAAGGGGAGGCTCGCGCTCAACTTCAGCGAGGACAACGAGATTGCCGACGGTCTCAGCCATACTCAGTACCGGCATTTTACCGGGGCATTATCACCGGAACTGCGCAACCGTGTGGTCTCATCCGCCGGGCTTGTATATGAGTGGTTGTCGGTAAAACTTCCCGCCGAGGTCGACATCATGCGCCGTGCAGCTGACATCACCGCACGTTGGCAGGAGGAAGCCTATGCACAGGTGGTGCCCGGTGTGAGTACCGACCGGGATATTGCCGATTACCTGAAGTCGCGGATGCGGGAGATCGGGGTGGGCGACGCATGGGCACCTGACCAGAATCCGCTGGTTAATTCCGGTCCCGACCGTGGCCACGCGCACTCTACCGACAGGGTGATCAGAGCCGGCGATGTGATCCAGATCGACTTCGGTATTAAAGTCTACGGCATGTGGGTTACCGATATACAGAGGTTTGCCTATGTGCTGCATCCGGGTGAAACAGAACCGCCGGCAGACATCCGGCGCTACTGGGAGGTTGCGCGCGAAGGCAACCGGAAAGCACTGGCCACCATGCGTCCGGGCGCCACCGGACTTGAGGTGGATGTGGCGCAGCGGGAATGGATGCGGGAAAACGGATCGCTGGAGGTTTTCTGGAGCACGGGTCACCCCGTTGGGTATGTGGCACACGATGTTGGACCGCGGCTGGGCGGGGGTCAACTCGACCGAGAGGCGCATCCCGCATCCTTCCGGCAACTGCGCGAGGGGAATGTTTTCGCCTTCGACGGCTTCTACAAGTGGGAAATAGAGGGGGGCACCAAAACCATCTCTGTCGAGGAGATGGCCGTGGTAACCGCTTCAGGAGCGGAGTATCTCACCGAACCGCAGGAGGAACTGATCCTGATCCGGAGCGATTAAACCCAACACAGTATACCCTGTTTCGGTAATTCCAGTTTCCGGTTGTTTATTTGATGTGAAACATTAACTTTGTCGGATTACGTAGTGTAAATAGCTTGTTATCTGATGGGCGGTAATAACAGATCTCAATGTCAATGAAAATGACAGGGTTTCCAGATATGCAAAAGGTGGTGCGATACAGTGAACCGGTTATATGGTCACTGGCTCTGATTGTGCTTTATCTGATGTATCCAACAGAGGGTGAGGGGGTTACGCTCTGCCTTTTCCACCATATAGGCATTGCCTGGTGCCCGGGGTGCGGCATCGGTCGGTCAATGGCCCATTTTCTGCATGGTGATATCACAGCTTCACTCAAATCTCACTGGTTCGGGATACCCGCTGTACTGATCATTTTTTACCGGATACTGACTCTTGCCCTCATTACGATTCCAAATAAAACAATATTCAATCCTATCAACAAACACGGAGAACAACAACATGCCTAATGTAAACGATCTGATGCCCCAGCTTGAGGGCGAGGAGATGGTCAATGTTCAGGCCATCATAAATAATATGGACGATGAAACCGCACGCAGATTTACCAATGTGTACCTGTCGCGGCGCAAAGATCCTATGCTGATCCTTCTCACTACACTCCTCGGCTTTTTCATAATAGCAGGCGTTCAGCGCTTTCTGCTCGGGCAGATCGGCATGGGCCTGCTCTATCTGTTTACAGCCGGCCTCTGTTTTATCGGTACAATCGTAGACCTTGTGAACTACAAAACACTGGCTTTCGACTATAATCTTGGTGTTGCACGCGAAGTGGCTGCAACGGTTGGGGCAAGATGATGTGCTGATAAGCCCACAAATGCCCAAATACCAGGTAACCCACTTCGGTTTGCAGCATAATGATACATTGACAAACCGGAGTCCATCATTACCAGTAAACCGGATTGGGCACATCGGGCTTAACGGATCAGATTGAGCAGATCGGATCACGTCGTATTCGGGTTATGCGCACCAGAAACCGGGATGCGGATGCTGGTCAAATGCATGCATTCCAGCTGATGTACTAATCTCTTTTAGTTGATCCTGCAAGATATGGTATCACAGTCGTCTCCATGATGGAGTAAATCCGGTTGTTCATGCCCCTTGAGCGCGTATCCGGATTTCCGGTCAATACAACAACCGCGTCCATTTCAGGGATCAGAAAAAGGTACTGTCCGCCGTAACCCCATGCGAACCAGACGCTGTGCCCGCCAAAGGTGTTATGCCACCATAGGTAGCCGTAATCGTGTCTGCGGCTGTTGAAACTGATCCCATGCTGGTAGGTTGTAAGAGATTTCTGTATCCATTCCGGGTCAAGTACCTGCACCCCGTTATACATTCCGCCGTTCAGGTAAAGTCTTCCAAACTCAAGCAGGGCATAGGGACTGAGTGCCATATTGTTACCGCCAAAGAAGTATCCCTGGGGGTCACGGTCCCAGCCGCCAATCCCCTGGTTCATCGGTGTGAAAAGATACCGCTCAGCGAGCTGCCTGGTACTCATGCCCGAGGCTTCCGACAATACAGCCGAAAGGATATGGGTATCGCCGGTACTGTATGCCATGCTTCTGCCTGGCGGATGTACCTGTGGTCCGCGGATAGCATAGCCCACCCAGTCGCGGCTCACAACCCACGCACCGTAATTTCCGAAACTGGTCGACCGCAGGCCGGATTTCATCATCAAAAGATGCCTTATGGTAATCTGATGCTTCAGGGAATCATCAATGCCATCAAAATAACCGGGCAGGTATCCGGATAGCGGATCATCAATACTTTCAATAAACCCTTCTCTGAGAGCGATTCCCGTAAGGGCCGATAAAATACTTTTTGAAGCCGATTTAATGTTGGCCGGTCTGTTTGCTGCACCGCCGTTTTTGTACATCTCGCTGATAATTTCACCGTCGCGGTACAGTATGAATGAGGAAAATTCCGGGATGGACCGTATCGCCTGCTCAAGGTCGTTCCCGGAAACGGCAGGGAAATCAGAATTCTGATAAAGAGTATGGACATTTGTAACACCGGGCTGCAAGCTGGCTGCCACATACGGCATTTCGGTGGATGTGTTAACTGGTACTCCGGACCGGTCGCTCGTATAATGGCACCCGCCGAACAGAATAGCGATAATAATTAATTTTAGATGCAGAGACATATCTTGTTAACGGGTACGGAGGTTCTCAGGTTCAAATGATTTAGTAAAAAAAAGTTTATCGAAATGAATATACAGTCAGAATGGATGCCAATGGGCAGCAGAATCAGATAATGCGTTATCCTCTCAATCGATCCACCAATCATGACATCATCATTATCACCGGAACAGGCTCATGTAGTGTCAGGACCCGTTTTGTGTTGTGTCAGGAAGAGGCTTGAATTATGTCCTGACAAGCTTTTGTTGTGTCCAGGCAAGCTTGTAAAGCATCCGGACAGGCAATAATGGTTGAACAGATATGAATTGATAGTTATTTGTAGTCTGTATCACAATCTGTCTCTGATTATAAAAAGCCGGAAAAACCGTTATAAATAATTCGGTAATCCCGGCTTAAATTCAGGCAAGAATATTTTTAGACGATTTCTTTCGCTCCGTTGTTAAGCCTGGCGAAATCATACAGATCTTCAACAACAGCATCACCCATTTCTTCCGTACCCAGTATCACGGTTGCGTGAAGCGGGATGTCGGCACAGCGCCAGCCGCGTGAAAGGATACCTTCAAGGGCTTTGTCGAGAAGATCAGCTGCATTATGTTCACCAAATGAATAGCGAAGCATAAGCCCCACCGAAGCAATAGCAGCCAGAGGGTTGGCCTTGTTCTGTCCGGCTATATCGGGAGCGGATCCGTGTACCGGCTCATACAGTCCGCCGCTTTCACCAAGGCTGGCCGAGGGCAGCATCCCGATTGAACCGGTCAGCATTGCGGCCTCATCGCTCAGGATGTCGCCGAACATGTTTTCAGTAACCACTACATCGAACTGCCGCGGATTCCGTACGAGCTGCATCGCGCAGTTATCGACCAGCATATGCTCGAGTTCAATACCGGGATATTCTGATGCAACACGTTCAACAACGCTCCGCCACATGCGGGATGTTGCCAGTACGTTGGCCTTATCGACAGAGGTCACCTTTTTTCGCCGGGTCATGGCTAGTTTGAAAGCAGCGTGTGCGATCCGCTCAACCTCGGCTTCGGTATAGGCCATCGTATCAACCACATCATCGTGGCCGTTCACGGTTCTCGGGCCTTTTGGCTGGCCGAAATAGAGGCCGCCCGTCAGCTCTCTAACCACCATCATATCCACTCCCGAAATAACTTCCGGCTTAAGGGTGGATGCGTCTTTGAGGGCGTCAAAAACTTTTACGGGCCTCAGGTTGGTATACAGCCCCAGTGCTTTACGGATGCCGAGCAAACCCGATTCGGGACGCAGATGACCCTCCAGGGTGTCCCATTTAGGCCCGCCGACTGCTCCGAGCAGCACCGCGTCGGCTGCTAAACATGCTTGAATGGTGGATTCGGTAAGAGGTATACCGTGTTTGTCGATGGATATGCCGCCGATATCATGTTCGTCGATTTCGACCTGGAAACCGGCTATTTCGGCGCAGGCTTTAAGTACCTTTATTGCCTGGTTGTTAACTTCGGGGCCGATGCCGTCGCCGGGCAGGCTCACAATTCGCTTAATCATATTCAGACCATTTTCTTTAGACGTGCATATTCAAAAATTCCGCCGGCATCAATAATTTCGGCAACATCTCCGAGACCCTTGAGTTGGAACTCATCTCCTGTGGTAACATTGAACAGGTAGCCCGTATCCCGGTCGATAACCACATCATCGCCTGTTTTTATTTTGTCGTTCAGTTTTACATCGGTTTCATAGGGCACAACGAAGCCGCCATCAACTGCATTGCGGTAAAATATCCGCGCATACGTTTCTGCTACCACGGCACGCGCCCCGGCAACCTGAAGGGCGAACGGAGCATGTTCCCGCGATGATCCGCATCCGAAATTGGTTCCCGCGATGATTACGGTAAAGTCCGATTCAAATTCATCCTCCCGGGTGAAGGGGATGTTGCCTGCGGGCAGGCCTGACTGCACATCGGGTACCCCGGAGAGGGCATAGCGCCCGTAAAATTTTTTCTCCTCGGGGTTTTCGAGACTGTACACCAGATGCTGGGCAGGTATGATCTGGTCGGTGTCGATATCGTCGCCGAGGACGAATGCTTTTCCTTGGATTTTCATATTTGTTTTCAATTTGTCGCCCTTATGGGCTTTTTGTTAAACAGGTGTTTCAGATTCAGTTTTTGGTTTTTTGGGTAGGGTGAGACAAGTGGGGCGTGTGGGGCATGTGAGGCACCGTTGTGTGGCACTTAAGTGCCACACAACCGGCCACTCTTCGAGGTCCTCCGTTTCACTCCGGACTCACGCAGGTGCCCGGCTTTTCCCATCCGCGGTAAATTCAAGTCTCACTACTCACTACTCACTACTCACTACTCACTACTCACTACTCACTACTCACACCGTAGTCTCAACAGGCAGGTAATCACGCGGATCGGTGATTACACCTGTGATGGCCGAGGCCGCTACGGTGTAGGGCGATGCCAGGTATACCTGTGCCGCTTTTGATCCCATCCTGCCGGGGAAATTCCGGTTGGTGGTCGAGATGCAGATTTCATCGGACTGAAGGCGCCCGAAGGTATCGCTGGGACCACCGAGGCAAGCAGCGCATGAAGCCCGCCCGATCTTGCAACCGGCACCGGCAAAGATGTCGATCAGCGTGCGGCCATTAACCTTTTCGGTGTACAGTTCGTTGGCTATCTGGGTTGTGGCCGGAACTACGTAGGTCTCCACATGTACCTGATGTCCGTCGATGATCTTTGCTGCGGCAACAAAATCTGACAGCTTGCCGCCCGTACATGAACCGATATAGGCCCGGGTCAGTTTTGTGCCCTTTACCTCGGTAACAGTCGCCTTGTTGTCGGGCGAGTGCGGCTTGGCCACCATTGGCTCGAGGTCCTGCGACTTGTAAACCCGAACACTGTGGTATTTCGCATCAGGGCTGTTGAAAAGGGGGTGAAGCTCCTTGTCGGTGCGCTGACGTACATAGTTGAAGGTCACATCGTCCGGCTCGATAACCCCATTCTTGCCGCCGGCCTCAATAACCATATTGGTCAGGGTCATGCGTCCTTCCATATCCATGCGCATCACGCCGTCGCCGGCAAATTCCATGGCCCGGTACGTAGCCCCGTCAACCCCGATGTCGCCGATTATCTGCAAAATCAGGTCTTTGGCCATGATATAGGATGGGATTTCACCCTCAAAAATAAATTTCATGGTCTCGGGTACCTTTACCCAAAGCTTGCCGGTTCCCATAATAAAAGCGGCATCGGTATTCCCGATACCAGTGGCAAACTGGCCGAACGCACCGGCCGTACAGGTATGGGAATCGGTTCCGAACAGAATTTCGCCCGGCCTCGTAAAACCCTCTTCAGGAAGCGCCACATGGCACACGCCCTTGTACCGGTCGGTGCCCACATCATAGTAGTGGGGGAGATCCTGCTCCTTGGCAAATTCCCGCAGGATGTCGATGTTCCGGTTGGCGTAGGTGTCTTTGGTAAAAATGTAATGGTCGGGAATAATCACCAGCTTGTCTTTGTCCCACACTTTGGCGTTTTCACCGAACTGTTTCTTAAAAATGCCGATGGCGGGTGGCCCGCAAACGTCGTGGGTGAGCAATACGTCTACGTCCACCCAAATATTATCTCCGGGAGCGGCCAATGATTTGCCCGCAGCCCGGGCAAGCAGTTTTTCTGTAAGGGTCATCTCTAATTACTCGTATTTTATTATGGATTGTTAAAAATGGTTGTCTTCATTTCGCCGAACCTGATTTCCGCCCGTCAAATTACTGTGGAGCCGAAACTGTACATACCACACCGCAAAATTAAAAGTGGTGAGTATCACTTTCCTTTTTCTTAACCGGAATTAAAAAAAGTCTTATGTCTTGTGTCTTGTGTCTTGTGTCTCAATACTCAATACTCACTACTCAATACTTATTCAAATAACGCTGCATATCCTGCTGAACAAACCTGTTGCCAACTTCAGTAACACCATTCGTTGACAGTGAAACCAGGTCTTCGTCGAGCACAACTTTTTTCTCGTCGGCAATCCGGATGAAGCCTTCGTACACCTTGTTCAGCTCGTCGCGTGAGAAGTCAAAACCGAGGTGCTTCAGGCGCTCATTCAGGGCGTTGCGCCCGGAGTGTTTGCCAAGTACCAGTTTGTTTTCGGGTACCCCCACCGACTGCGGCGTCATGATTTCATAGGTGAGCGGGTTTTTAAGCATTCCGTCCTGATGGATGCCGGCCTCATGGGCGAATGCGTTGTCGCCAACGATTGCCTTGTTGGGCTGAACACCGACTCCGGTAATCCGGGTGAGCATCTGGCTGGTTGGGTAGAGCTCTTCCTGCTTTACCCTTGTATCGCATTCAAACTCCTGGTGGCGCACCCGCATGGCCATTACTATCTCCTCAAGTGCGGCGTTGCCGGCCCGCTCGCCGATCCCGTTGATTGTGCATTCAACCTGGCCGGCGCCGTTCTGAACGGCCATGATCGAGTTGGCCACACCAAAACCGAGATCATTGTGGCAGTGGGCACTGATCACCGCCTTGCCAATATTAGGGACCCGGGCACGGATATCGGCAATCAGTTTGCCAAACTCCCAGGGAAGCCCGTAGCCGACCGTATCGGGTACATTGATCACCGTTGCCCCGGCCGAAATAACGGCCTCGAATATCTCGAACAGGAACTCCGGATCGCTCCGGGTGGCATCCTCGGCCGAAAATTCGATGTCGTTGCAGTACTGTTTGGCGTGCGACACGGCGTTGACCGCGTCGCTGAGCACTTCCGACCGGTTTTTCCGAAGTTTGTGCTCCATGTGGATGTCGGATGTGGCGATAAACGTATGGATTCGGGGTTTTTTCGCATACCGGAGCGCATCCCAGGCACGGTCGATATCGGCGTTCCGGGCACGGCAAAGCCCGGCAATAGTCGTTTTCTCAATGGCTGCAGAAATCTCTTTCACAGCGCGGAAATCACCCTCCGAACTTATGGGGAAACCGGCCTCGATTATGTCAACACCAAGCTTTTCGAGTTGTAGTGCCAGACGCAGTTTTTCTTTCACATTCATACTGAATCCCGGCGACTGTTCTCCGTCGCGCAGGGTGGTGTCGAAAATCTGGATCTGTCGTTTCATGATACTTTTTGTTTGATGCTGTTATGGGTTGTTTCTGCGAAATGGTGAAGGAAGTAGGCGTAACTTTCCATCAGTGCCTGCCAGCTGGCATCGATGATGTTGTCGGATACGCCGACTGTTCCCCAGGTGGCTGACTTGCAGCCGGAGTCGATGAGTACACGTACACGGGCCCGGGTGCCTTCCTGTTCGTTCAGTACCCTTACTTTATAATCGTTGAGCCGCATATCATCAATTTCAGGGAAGAATTTGCTCAGGGCTTTTCGCATGGCCATGTCGAGCGCGTGTACAGGCCCGCATCCTTCGGCGGCGGTATGCTCGGTTACGCCATGTACCGATACACGGATGGTCGCTTCCGAGCGCATGTTATTTGCCTCGTCTTTCTCGCAGAGCAGGCGGAAGCCCTCGATGCCGAATATGGGCTCCTCACTTCCGGTGTGCCTTCGGATGAGAAGATCGAGTGAGGCGTCGGCCGCTTCATAGTTATAGCCGTTGTTTTCCAGCTCCTTGAGCTCTTTTACGATGCCGGATGCGGTCTCTTTGTCCATTTCCAGGTCGAAATCGAGTTCTTTGGCCTTGTAGAGTACATTGCTGCGTCCTGAAAGGTCAGACACAAGAACCCTGCGTTCATTGCCAACCTGCTCCGGCGCGATGTGTTCGTAGGTATCCGGATTTTTCATTACTGCGCTCACATGAATACCGCCCTTGTGGGCAAATGCGCTCTTCCCGACAAATGCATGGTTAGTGGCAGGCGCCATGTTGGCCAGTTCACTTACAAAATGGGAGAGGGAAGCGAGCTGGGCCATATTTTTTTCAGGAATGGCATTATAGCCGAGCTTGAGCTGCAGGTTGGGTATTATTGAGCAGAGATTGGCATTGCCGCAGCGCTCACCGTAACCGTTGATGGTTCCCTGCACAAGGGTACACCCGTTCTGAACGGCCGCAATGGTGTTGGCAACCGCCATCTCACAGTCGTTATGCGTGTGGATACCGATCGGTGTATCGATCTGTGATACTACATCCGCCACTATAGCGGCTACCTCTGAGGGCATGGTGCCCCCGTTGGTATCGCAGAGCGTGAGTACATCTGCTCCGGCTTCGGAAGCTTCCTTTAGCGTGGCGACGGCGTAGCCGGGGTTGCTTTTATAACCGTCGAAGAAGTGTTCTGCGTCGTAGATCACTTCCCGTCCATGCGCTTTCAGGTATGCTACCGTCTGCCGGATCAGATGCAAATTGTCGTCGGGGGTAATGGCCAGCGCCTGCTCCACATGGAGCAGCCAGCTTTTTCCGAACACGGATACCGCAGGGGTTTCCGCTTCGAGGAGGGCGCGCACATTTGCATCCTCCTCGACGCGGCCTCCGGATCGCATAGTGCTCCCAAATGCAACAATGCGTGCGTGACGGAAGTGCTCGCGGCGCGCCTTCTCAAAGAATCTGAGATCGTTCGGGTTGGAGCCCGGCCATCCGCCCTCGATATAGTGTATACCGAACGCGTCGAGCCGACGGGCGATCCTCAGCTTGTCCTCGGCGGAAAAGCAGATTCCTTCGCCCTGGGTCCCGTCCCTTAGGGTCGTGTCAAACAGTAGTATTGACTGTTTTGGCATCATCTTTGGATTTGGTGTTTTTTATCCAGCTCATCATGGGGCGCAGTTTGGCACCAACTACTTCGATCGGGTGCTCGTTATGGGCCCTGCGCAGGGCGTTCATCACAGGCTGGTTGGCCTTGTTCTCCAGAATAAACTCACGGGCAAATTCGCCGTTCTGAACAGCGTTGAGTACTTTTTTCATCCGGTCTTTGGTGCCGGCGTCAACAACCTTCGGCCCGGCAATCATGCCGCCGTATTCAGCGGTTTCACTTACCGAATAGTACATTCCGGCAATGCCGCCTTCGTAAAAAAGGTCGACAATGAGCTTAAGCTCGTGCAGGCATTCGAAATAAGCCACTTCAGGCTTGTATCCGGCCTCTACGAGGGTTTCAAATCCGTATTTGATTAGTTCGGTCACACCGCCGCAAAGCACGGCCTGCTCGCCAAAAAGGTCGGTTTCGGTCTCTTCCCGGAAATTGGTTTCGATGATTCCGGCACGGGTACCGCCGATGGCCTTGGCATAGCCCATGGCCATATCGCGCGCCGCGCCGCTGGCATCCTGATAAACAGCGAACAGACAGGGCACACCCTGGCCCTCGGTGAATACACGCCGCACCAGGTGGCCGGGACCTTTGGGGGCTACCATGAATACATCCACATCGGGGCTTGGCTTGATCTGGTTGAAATGGATGTTGAAACCATGGGCAAAAGCAAGCGCGTTGCCGGGCTTCATGTTCGGACGGATGTCTTTCTCATAGATATCAGCCTGGATCTGATCGGGCATCAGGATCATTACAATATCGGCCTGTTTTGCCGCTTCGGCGGTTTCTGCTACACGTACACCGTCTTCTTCGGCCTTGTGCCACGATTTGCTGTCTTTGCGGAGGCCAACCACCACGTCGACCCCGCTGTCGCGCAGGTTCAGCGCATGCGCGTGTCCCTGGCTGCCGTAGCCGAGAATGGCCACGGTCTTGCCGTCGAGGTAATTGATGTTGGCGTCGTTGTCATAATAGAGTTTCATATCCGGAGGTTTTTGCGTTTGATTTGGGTTTAATCTTTGGGTTGATATTCTCTGGGCAGCGCCACGGTGCCGGTCCTGGCCACTTCGCGAAGTCCGTAGGGCTCAAGCATGGTAATGGATGCATCCACCTTGTCGCGGCTGCCGGTAATTTCAAGAGTCATGCTTTCGGGACTGATGTCGATCACCTTGGCGCGGAAAACATTGGCGATCTGCATGATTTCGGACCGGTTGGCCATACTGCAGCCAACTTTGACAAGTGCGAGCTCCCGTTCCACGTGTGGCACATAGGTGAGGTCTTTTACTTCGACCACATCCACCAGTTTTTCGAGCTGAAATGTGATCTGCTCAATGATGCGCTCGTCGCCGCTGGTGGTTATGGTTACCCTCGAGGTTTCAGGTTCTTCGGCATCGCCGAACGAAATGCTGTCGATGCTGAACCCCCGGCCACTGAACAGGCCGGAGATTCGCGAGAGGGCGTTAAATCCGTAAACGGCCTTGAGCGAGATGGTGTGGCGTTTCGCCATTTTATTTCGGGGTTGTGATATTATGGTTTGCTGAGACATGCCGGATCAGGGTTTGGGGTCTTCTTCAACCATTTCGTGTACAGCCGCTCCGGGTGGGATCATCGGATATACGTTATAACCCTCCGGCACAACGATATCCATCACCACCGGTACATCGGTAATCTTCATGGCCTCTTCGAGCACCTTGTCGAGCTCTTCCGGGGTACGGGCCCGCATGCCGACTGCACCATAGCTTTCGGCCATCTTCACGAAATCGGGGTTGGCCGGAGCCAGGTGGGAGTGGGAGTAGCGCCCGCCGTAGAAAAGCTGCTGCCACTGCCTTACCATGCCGAGGTAGCCGTTGTTCATAATGGCAATCTTCACGGGCACTTTGTAATGAACGGCCGTTGCCAGCTCAAAGGTGGTCATCTGATATCCGCCGTCGCCGGTAATGCAAACCACCTCGCGGTCGGGGCAGGCGATCTTGGCACCCATTGCCGCCGGGAAGCCGAAACCCATAGTACCAAGCCCGCCCGAGGATATCCAGGAGCGCGGATGGTTGTAGGTGTAGTGTTGGGCCGCCCACATCTGGTGCTGGCCCACATCGGTAACCACGATGGCATCACCATTGGTGAATTCTGAAATCCGGCGGATCATCCACTGGGGGGTGATCACATCCTTCTCCATCGGGCACCTGAGCGGATGTTCTTTTCTCCAGGTATCAAGCTGGCTGATCCAACCGCTTATTTCGGCTTTTCCTACCTGCGGTATGAGCTGTGTGAGTACGTTTTTCACATGGCCGATTACCGGTACTTCCACTTCCACGTTTTTATTGATACAGGCGGGATCAATGTCGATATGAATTTTGCGGGAAAGGGGGGAGAAGTCCTTCACACGGCCGGTAACACGGTCGTCGAATCGGGCTCCCACGGCAATGAGCACATCACAGCTCTGAATCGCCATGTTGGCGTACCATGTGCCGTGCATGCCCAGCATGCCCAGTGCCTGGGGATGCGATTCCGGGAAGGTTCCCAGGCCCATAAGGGTTGTGGTTACGGGAATACCCGTTTTGTATGCCAGCTCACGGAGCTCTTCCCAGGCCTCGCCGGTTACCACACCACCACCGGCATAGATCAGCGGACGTTCTGCCACACGGATCAGTTCGGCTGCTTTCCGGATCTGTGCGGCGTTTCCATCCACCTCCTGGTGGTAACCGCGAATTTTAATAGGATGATTCTTCTGATACTCACCTTTGCTGAAAAGCATGTCTTTGGGAAGGTCCACCAGTACAGGTCCGGGACGGCCGGTGGCGGCTATATGAAACGCCTCACGGATAATTTTCGGCAGGTCTTCAACCTTTTTAACCAGATAACTGTGCTTGGTAATCGGCCGGGTGATGCCCACAATGTCGGCCTCCTGGAACGCGTCGTTGCCGATCATGGTAGATGGCACCTGGCCTGTAAAAATGACCATGGGGATGGAATCCATGTAGGCATTGGCGATGCCGGTAACCGTATTGGTGGCGCCGGGCCCGGATGTGACCAGCACAACGCCTGGTTTTCCGGTCATTCGGGCATAGCCTTCGGCGGCATGGGTGCCGCCCTGTTCATGGCGAACAAGAATGTGCCGGAGTTCCGGATGCCTGTAGAGATCGTCGTAAACCCCGAGCACCACACCACCGGGATAGCCAAAAACCGTATCGACTTCCATATCAATAAGGCTTTGAATGAGAATCTCGCCGCCGGTCATTGTTTTGGTGGTAATTCCTGCAGCGTGGCCGTTTGTTTCAGTTTTTACCTGAGCCTGTTGTGATGTTTTTACTGTGACGGACATAATGATGGGTGTTTTGAATCGGTGAAGTGATATCGGATTTATCGGTGAAAACCGGTTAAAAAGTCTCCGGTTTGGATCATGCAGCAGCGGGCATAGCGTAGTAAATCACTGTCAGAATTTGGATACAGTACCGTAATTGCCGGCGTAGAGCCTTTGGGTGTTCCGTTTTTGATTCGTTGGTTTTGCATTTTTGACCTTATGAAGTTCACAGTTTTCTTCTGAGGTCAACCCTTGGTGCTTGTCTTGTAAGTGAGTGAGAATGCAGTGTTGCGGAAGGCAGGCTAAGGGATGACCTCTTTATTTCAGCTAATAATAATTAGCTCAGAGAAAATCCCTAGGACTAGTAGGCTGATAATAATAATGCTGATAATGATGTCGGGGGTGGCACCATTGAAGGCAGGGACAGCAGAAACCACAGTATTGCCCGCGGAAGTCGGATTTCCGTTCGGGATGTTGCGGTTATATGTGTTCTGAGTATCCAAGCAGCGTTGATTAAGATCAGGCGTGTTGTCCGGCTGTAGTATTGTCAATTCGGCACAACATGTCAACCCTTTCTATACAAATAAGTTCACATGTGCATAGATTATGCCCGGAGGGGCAGTAAAATAATTAGGTAAAAAGATGTTTATGCCTAAATAAATTACGATTATTATGCAATGTTTCTTAATCAAGATGCGGTTGGGAAGCGCTTCGACACTTAAATGTCATAAATATATAAAAAACTTAAATTTGTGTCGAAATGATAACATCCAGGCCATGAAAACAGGCATTTTCTGTTAAAAATCAGGGCTGCATCACATAAAAAAAGGACTTATGACAGCGCCATTTCCGCCTATCTTTCCGGAACGGTTATTCTTAATTAGCTGGAACCTGTGATTGTAACCGGCACACCGGCACAGTCTTACCGGCTATGGAGCATAAAGTTGCCAATCGCTGATCAACCGGGCTGTACGGGAATGTTACTCCCGGATGGGGCGGATATATTTTTCCCGCTCGAGCTCAAATTCCTCGTTTGTGATAAGACCCTGCTGCCAAAGACCTACAAGATAGTTCATCTGCTCAGCTGCACCTGTTTTTAAATCGTCAAAATCACTTTTAGGGTTAAGGTCGATCTGCTTGTAACGTTTTAACTGGTCAACCGCCAGCTGAATAGTCTCCATCAGTTGCAGGGGATTGCCCACTCCCTCCAGAACTACTTCCTTGCCGCCCCCTCTTATGTGCACATTTCCAAGGCCGAATTTTTGATGCAGCCTGTTGTAGCTTACATCCAGTTCACTGATCTCCGATAGCAGAATCTGCGAACTTTTCTTTCTGAATGTCCGGGTAATCCGATCATTGCTTATATGGTACCAGGTTTCCCGCATCAGGGTACGATAGTAGTAAATAATAAACATGCCGATAAAGAATACCGGAATAAGCACCATAGCGATAGCGAATTGAATGATGTAGTGCTGAAACTCGGGTTGCAGGGAAAACGTGTTTTGTTCGTCGTTGTTCATCCGGGCTCTGGGGCTTTGTTTTTCAGGTGAAAGAAAGTATATGTGAGAGATAGAGTTATTGAGCAATACCAGGTGATGCCACACGATTGAGAATGCAGAGGCAGTCAAAAATCGTTCATTTCTTAAAAAAAAGGGGGGAATTTTTGTATATTTGGTGTCGTTTAAGCAGTGTTGTGTGCACGGGAAATTTTCAGCACATGTTAATATAAATGATACCCCGCGAAAAGTGAAGTTCTGGAAATACGGTGTGGCAGCGTGGCTCACACTGGTCATTATATTCGGCTTTCTGATTGATATTCCACAGATACAGATACTGAAGGAGTCGGCCAGAAATCTGTACTTCCATGTGCCAATGTGGTTTACCATGTATATCGCGTTCCTTACCGGCATGGTGTACAGCATCCGTTACCTGAATTCCGGCAAGATTGACCTCGACATTAAGGCGGAAACGGCAACCCAGGTTGGGGTGGTTTTTGGCCTGTGCGGCCTGCTTACCGGTTCGCTCTGGGCCCGTTTTACCTGGGGTACCTGGTGGACATTCGCCGAACCCAAAATGAATCTTGCGGCTGTGGCCCTGCTGATATTTGTGGCTTACTTCATTCTTCGTACCGCCTTCGATGATCCGGAAAAGCGGGCCCGTTTTGCCGCTGTATACAATATTTTTGCGGTCACAACCATTCCGTTTCTGTTGTATGTGATTCCACGGCAGCTGCCGAGCCTGCATCCCGGAGCCGACGGCAACCCGGCCTTCAGCGACATGACTGCTCCCGAGCTGCGCATTATTTTCTATCCGGCTGTAATTGGTTTCATTGGCCTGAGCATCTGGCTCATGGATATTGTGTACCGCTACAAAAAGCTGAATTATCAACTTGAACACACGATTGACTGAACATGACAATGAATAAACCGGATTATACAGGTCTGGCAGATACGCTAAGCAGTGCCTACTCCGATAAGTGGGTCGCATCCGACGAGGTTGAAACAGCCGGCGCCTTTGTGCAATTTATGTCGTCGAATGACCTTATATTTGTAGTACTGGGCGTGAGCCTGATCATCTGGTTTGTGATCCTTTTATTCCTGTTCAGGATCGAAAAAAAACTCGCCCTGCTCGAACACAGACAAACTGAAGCTTTAGAATCAAAAGAGGACCATCCATGAAACCAAGGGTCATAATCGGCGTAGTTGCCATAATTGGATTTACATCAGTTCTGATGATTAACCTGGGCCAGAGTATCGACTCATATGTCGATTTTGACGAGGCCGAAAACCGCTATGGAAACCGCGTTTATGTGGTTGGCAATTTTGTGCCCGATATGCCGCACGGCTACAACACCCAGACCCGGATCTTTTCCTTTCATATGGAAGACGAAAAAGGAAATGTAAGACGGGTGAACTATAACAAGCCCAAACCATCAAACTTTGATGATGCAGAGCGCCTGGTAGTGATCGGTAAAATCCGAAACGGGATTTTCTACAGCGATGATATGCTTATTAAATGTCCGTCGAAGTACAACGACGCATCTGAATTTGAACTGACGGCAGCCCAATAACTGAATCATGATCGGTACCATAGGCAATCTTTCCATAATGCTGGCTTTTTTGTTCAGCGTAACCTCCGCCATATTCTATTTTCTGGCCGCGCGCAATGAAAAAGAACGCTTTTTAACAACAGCCAACTGGCTGTTCGGGCTGAAAGGCGTATTCATGATAGTGGCATCGGTACTTCTTATGTACCTGATTCTGACCAATTCTTTCCAGTTTTTCTACGTCTATAACTATACCAGTCTTGACCTGCAGACCCGCTATCTGATCGCGGCATTCTACAGCGGCCAGGAGGGCAGCCTTATGCTCTGGATCCTGTGCTCATTCTTTGTCGGGCTTGCCCTCATAAAATGGACATCGGCTACCTATCGTGCCCCGGTCATGTTTTTCATGACACTCACCCAGATTTTTCTGCTGTGGATGCTTCTCGGGGTTGATTTATTTGGTATCAAGGTTGGGATTTCACCTTTCAGGACCCTGGCCGAAGCCATGCCCGACGCCCCCATATTTCAGACCAACCCAGGTTTTGTACCGGCTGACGGCAGCGGGCTGAACGACCTGCTCCGGAGCCCGTGGATTGTGATCCATCCGCCGATACTATTCGTGGGATTTGCGATGATGACCGTGCCCTATGCTTTTGCAATGGCCGCCCTGTGGAGGGAGCAGTACCGCCAGTGGGTATATCCCGCATTGCCATGGACACTTGGTGCAAACCTGGCTCTGCTTACAGCGATTTTTCTGGGCGGATACTGGGCCTATGAAACACTTTCTTTTGGTGGCTACTGGGCATGGGACCCTGTAGAAAACGCATCTCTTGTGCCCTGGATTTTCGGGGTGGCAGGCATTCATGCCATGCTCATACAGCGCAAAAGCAACGCATCGGTCAAGGCATCCATTGTATTTGCATTGCTGGCCTACATGACCATTGTATACGAAACCTTTCTCACAAGGTCGGGCGTGCTCGGCGACTCGTCGGTACACAGTTTTGTGGATCTGGGCCTGTATAATCAGTTGCTCATCTTCATGCTGGTAATGATCATCATCGGTTTCGGTATGTTCTTCTACCGCTATAAGAGAATGCCTAAGGCGGAGACCGATTCGCCGGTTATCAGCCGCGAATTTATGATGATTGCCGGATCCATGGTCCTGTTTGTAACGGGGCTGATCATCATTCTGGGTACAAGTACGCCTATTATTGGCCGTCTGTTCGTGGCCAATCCCACCCCGCCGGAAATGTCCTTCTACAACCAGTGGACCATGCCATTTGCAATCCTAATTGCACTGATGATGGTAGCTACCCAGTATCTCTGGTGGAAAAAGCACACGCTTGAAACGCTGTCGGGGGCACTGATTCTGCCAACCCTGCTTACATCCATCATAACCGTGGCAGTGGTAATTACGGGTAACATCCGCGATCTGGGCCACATGATTTTTCTGTTTGCCGGCTTCTTTGCCGTTGTGGGGAACGGTGCGGTGATGCTCACCCTGCTCAGGAACAATCCCAAAATAGTAGGGGGCACAATTACCCATATTGGATTCGGTATTATGCTGCTCGGAATTCTCGGATCAGCCTACGACAGGCCGTTGCTCGACCGCGAAACAGTGGCCTATAACGCGGCCGTGCTGCGGGGCGAGGTATTCGATGATGAAGGATTCCCGCAGTTCCAGACTATTGATGTGATCCAGCTCGAGATGGACAGCCCCAAGATTCTGGGCAATGAATTTATTGTGACCTACCTGGCCAATGAGGTAACCAACCATAACCGGCCGGGTGAGCAGAAATACACGCTCCGTTTTGAACGCCTCGATGGTAAAGGCAGGCCGTTTATCCTTGAACCGGTCGTTTATCCGATGCTCGCAAATTCATCGCCGGGCAACATCAGCTGGACGGTCGATCCCGAAGTGCGAACCGGGCTTTTCTCTGATATCTATCTGTATGTTGGCGGTTCATCGCTTGTACAGAGAGAAACAGCGCGTATTGAAAATGAAGCGACCATACAGGCGGTTGCCCGTGTGCTTGGTGAGGAACCACCCGCCGGAAATGAGGGTGAAAACCATTTTAAAGTGAGAAGGGGCGGCAGCGTGGTTTCAGGCCAGTTCACGATCACCTTCAGTGAGTTTATCAATCTGAGCGAAGAGGAGCAGCCCGAAAACTCGATCGTGGCCGTGAAGGCGAAACTTGAATTCAGAAACAGGGAAACCGGCAGGGAATTTACGGCAGAGCCCGTGTTCGCCATAGTGGCCAGCGAAGGTGAACGATCGTACTATTCACCATTGCTTGAAATTGATGACCCGGAACTGAGTATCCGTTTCACGGGCATTGATCCGACAAGAGATCAGATCGAGGTACACATAGAGGGCCTTGAAGCTTTCCGTGATCAGGAATGGATACTGATTACCGTTGAGCGCAAACCGTTTGTATCGATAGTATGGCTGGGAACGTTCATGTTGATGTTTGGTTTTTCCGTCGCCATATTCCATCGCTGGAACGATCAGAAAAAACGCGAAGGCAAGAAACAGGCACGTCGGCATGAGAAGCCGGTACGCAACAGAAACGAAGATGAAAGCATAGGTCTGGCCGATGATCCGGCCGGCGGTCCCGACTTCGAGACCGGCAGTGAATTGAGTGATGAAATCAGGTAATTTTATTATGGCCAGATATGCGCTGATTTTTCTTGCGGTAATCATGCTTGCTGTACCTGCTATGGGGCAGCAGGCCGAACCATTGGCTGAGCTCAGGCTCGACCGGCGTACCGTAAGCCCCGCCGGAGCCATGATCAGGTCGTTCGTTTTACCAGGCTGGGGCCAGCTAAGCCTGGGCGGGGAGTTCAACAGGAGGGGTGCCATGCACCTTGGTGTTGAAGCCACCCTCATCACATCGTACCTCTGGCTTCACTATAATGCCGGATCGCTCGAAAACAACATGTACGCGCACGTGAAGAGATATGCCGGAATCGATATCAGCAGCCGCAGCCGGTCATTTCAGCTTGCAGTAGCCGCGCATAATTCACTGGCAGCCTATAACGATTTCCAGGAGAGATCGCGCCAGTGGAATGAGATCCTCGAAAACGTGCCGCAGAACCAGTGGATGTGGCAATCTGAACAGAACCGTTTCGATTATCAGGACATCCGCAACCGGGTAGACCGAAGCCGGCAGCAGCTTCCGGCCATCGCCACGCTCATGGTGGCCAACCGGATAATAAGTGGCGTGCACGCGTTTATGTCGGCAAGGCGTATGTCGGCTTCAATTCCTGAGGTATCTCTGAGTTTGCCGTATTACGGTGATGCAAAAAGTGTTCTTGCTACGGTAAGCTTCAGGTTCTGATATGTCCCGCTATGCGATACGGGTGGCCTATAAGGGAAGCGCGTATGCCGGCTGGCAAATTCAGCCCGATGCCCGCACAGTTCAGGGGGAATTGTACCAGGCAATCAGAACCATACTCACGGATGAAATAATACTTACCGGTGCGGGGCGGACCGATGCCGGGGTTCACGCAGAAGGGCAGATAGCCCATTTCGATTTCGATGGGCCTATCGACAGTGTACGCTTTCTCAGAAGTTTGTACGGTCTTCTTCCCCGCGATATTGCCGTGACTGGTATACAGGAGGTGCCCGACACGTTCCATGCCCGTTTCAGCGCCGTTTCCCGGACGTACCGTTTCAGGATTATCACGCAGCCGGACCCGCTCCTGGCGGATCAGTCGTGGTTCATTCCGCACAATCTCGATACCGGGCTGATGAAGCAGTGCTGGCACATACTCCCCGGTGAGCACGATTTTTCAAATTTCTGCCGGCGTGATCCGATGATGCCACACTACCGGTGCGTGATTACTGAAGCGGCTTTTGAGGAAAATGAGACCGGGTTTCTATTGGGAATTACGGCAAACCGTTTTCTGCGGTCGATGGTGAGAATGCTGGTGGGTGCGGTAGTAAAAACAGGAAGAGGCAAATTTGAACCTGAGTGGTTTGAGGAGGCACTTCATAATCCTGCTAATGAGAAATCCGGATTTACGGCCCCGGCAAGCGGACTGGTACTGGAAAGTGTGACATATGAACAGGGCGTTTTAGAGCCCTGGTAAGATTGTGTTACAGGGGTAGCCGATTAGTTAAAAGAAAAAGGCCGGTACAACGCCGGCCCTGTTGCCAAGAGGAAAAGAACGGTCCGGCAGCTTCCGCCAGCCGGACCGTTGACGTATTAATCGGCTTTTGTCAGTCTGAAGGTAACCGGAATGCTATATCTAACTTTTACTGGTCTACCCCGTTGTAAGCCGGGTGTAAATCGTGCTTGTTTTACAGCTTCCACTGCGGCCTCGTCGCATCCGCCGCCGATCCCCCGAACGACAACCGGATTCGTGACGCGCCCTTGTTCGTCAATTACGAACTGAACGACAACCCGACCTTCGATTCCGGCTCTCCTGGCTATTTCAGGATACTGTACGCGTTCCTGAACGGATTGAATGCCGCCGATGAGTTCGGGCATGGTTTCTACCGTAATAAATACTTCCGGCTCTTCTTCTTCATCTTGAGCCGCTGCTGGTGGAGGAGGAAGCTCAAACGCTTCGTCCATCAGAAATTCTGAATCGAAGAGCATGATGTCTTCATCGATGATTGCATCGTTTGGAACAGCTACCGGCACAGGTGGCCTCGGTGGGGGAGGAGGCGGTTGCGTGTGCTCGGTCTGGATAATCTCTTCCATCTCGATTGTTTCCTGTTCATAGGTAAAAATCTCAAATTCGCTGTCGAACGTAAGATTGACCCTGAACAGAATTATAAATGCCAGTAAACTTACAATTAAGCCGACCTGGATCTTAACTCTGTAATATCTGTGTATATCTGCTTTTTGATCTCTGTTTAATGCTTTCATGGTAACCTCCCGGTTATGCCGATTAAAGGGGTTATTATTGTTACCTGTTACAAATATAATAACTAATTTCTAATAAACAAATTGTGTTTGTGTAAAATGTTTTACCCGCTTATGGAAAAGCGGTTTCAATCTGGATTAACAAGATAACAATTCTGCCAGTTAACCGGTATTGAAGGGGGGAAGTTTTTACCGGTAGCAGCAGTTCAGTCTGCCGGTATAATGTAAAGTATAAATAGCTGTACCCGGATGAATTAAACCGCTTTCCGGGAAAAACATATTGACTTGTATAGGATAGAGTCTATATATTTGGAGTCTTGGAGAACAAAGGGTTCTTCATTTTTTTTGCCAAAGATTTCCATTCCTCGGTAGCTCAATGGCAGAGCATGCGGCTGTTAACCGCAGGGTTGCTGGTTCGAGTCCAGCCCGGGGAGCCAGAAAAGGGAATACAACATCGTTTGTGTTCCCTTTTTTTTTATTTGGTGCGACCTGCAGATTGCATTCACTTGGGATTGAAAATCTCCCATGCACCTGACGGCGGGGACGCCTTCAACCGGGCGCCTTTATTGTTTGCAACAGGGTTATGGCAGAAATGGTTAATTCACAGTAAAATCGTACCCGGGGCCGGACTCGAACCGGCAAGGTGTTGCCACCAGTGGTGTTTGAGACCACCGCGTCTACCAATTCCGCCACCCGGGCAGGTGGTTTGATCTTGTACAGGGCAGGGCTGCCACCCACCTGTTCAAACCAGACTTTACAGAACATCCCAAATATAGCGTTTGGTACAATCTATTCCCAACAAACGCCGGCATAGAGTTGGCCGGTGTTGAATAAGAATACATATCGGGGGATCGTACCAGTATTGTTTCCGGCATTAATTCCGGAAATAATTCCGGTAATAGAAAGCAGGAACCGGGTTGACATCATTCTCCCGGTTTTATTATGCCGGTGTCGCGGTCTCTCATACCCAGCAGATACAGAATGCTGTCGAGGCCGAGACTTGATATCGACTGGCCTGCCTTTTCCTTTACAACGGGTTTGGCATGAAAGGCGATACCCAGCCCTGCAATTCCCAGCATGGGCAGATCATTCGCCCCGTCGCCCACAGCGATAACCTGTTCAAGACTGATGCCCTCTTTTTCGGCAAGCTGCCTGAGGATCAGGGCCTTGCGTTCACCGTCAATCACGTCTCCTTTTACGTTGCCGGTAACCTTGCCGTTCACAATCTCCAGTTCGTTGGCAAACACATAATCTATCTTGAGCTTTTTCTGCAGGTACTCTCCGAAGTAACGGAAACCGCCTGAAATAATGGCGGTTTTATATCCGATATGCCTCAGCGTTTTAATCAGGTGCTCTGTGCCGTCGGTTATAGGCAACTCCCGGGCTATTTTTTCAAGATGTTTTTCATCCAGGCCCTTGAGAAGCCCCAGCCTTTTGGTGAAGCTCTCCCGGAAATCCAGCTGGCCGGCCATCGCCTGCTCTGTTATACTGGCTACCTGCTCGCCGGCGCCGGCCGCTTTGGCCAGTTCGTCGATCACTTCGGCCTGAATCAGGGTCGAATCCATGTCGAAGGCAACCATCCGCCGGTTACGCCTGTACATATTATCGAGCTGGAAGGCGATGTCGATGCCCAGCTCGCGTGTTACATTCACGAAATCGGCCCGCATCTTCCCGGCATCTTCCGGGGTTCCCCGCACTGAAAGCTCTATACAGGATCGGCTCTGATTGCCGGACTTATTAAGCGGCACTCTTCCCGACAGACGTTTAATACTGTCGATGTTCAGACGGTTTCCGGTTATAATCCTGCTTACACTGCTCAGCTGATGTGCCGTTATTTTTGGGCCCAAAAGGGTTATGATGAAGCGCTCCCTTCCCTGAAGGCCCACCCAGTGTTCATATTCGCCTTCACTGATAGGGGAGAACCGCATGTTCACGCCCAGCTCGTACGCCCTGAACAGTACATCCCTGAGTACGGGTGAGGATTCGCTTTCGGCCGGTACTTCAACCAGTATCCCCAGCGACAGCTCATCGTGTATAACAGCCTGGCCTATATCCAGAATGTTAACATTGTATTTGGCCAGAATTCCGGTAAGCGAACTGGTGAGGCCGGGCTTGTCTTTGCCCGATATGTTGATTAATACTAATTCTTTCATGTTTTTTTTTAGATAGCTTGCAAACTTATGGAAATATCTGCAGAACTGAACAATTCGATTGCGAATTCCGTAGCAGCGGATGGATATATATTGGATTTTTGATAAAAAGCATGGATTATGTACGATAACTCATACACTGCAAGTGAAACGTAACGCAAATACCAATTTTATGTATACCCGTAACAGATTGCGCCCCGGATTCAGCAGGCTGGTGTTGCTGTTTATACTATTTGTTGCCGGTTTATCTGTTGCCTGTCAAACCAGGTATGTAATTACAGATATGGGTGTACAGGCTTATTATCAGACCAACCATCCGCTGCAGGATACCTCCAGAGATATCGCCAAAATTTTTGAGTCTGTAAAGAGGGTTAATGTTGTGGGTTATTACAGCACGTTTCTTTTCAGTGAAGACGCCGGTGTAACAGAAAAAGATGTAAACCGGGCTGAAACGTACAATAAAGCCGTGTCCCAGTTCGCCTACACACAGTCAAAGGCCGGTACGGCCACAGTAATTGCGAGATCCGACAATAATCTGATTCTTATAACCAACGATCATGTGGTGAGTTTCCCTGATACACTTGTATTTTTTTATGATCAGGATGAGCAGCAAACGGGCAGGAGAGGCCGGGCAAGCGAAAAAATTGTTGAACGCATTTCGATTCGGGTAAGCCAGATTAATATGATTTTCGACATGCCCAGATTTGGTCCGTTTCAAATCGTTTCTAGGGATAAAAACAACGATATTGCACTCATTGCGGTCAAGATTCCTGATGAAGAAAGCCTTCAGCGAACAAGTATTCTGAGTGTGGGGATCGGCGATCCCGAAAAGCTCAACTGGGGTTCTTTTGTGTATGTTTTTGGATATCCTAAAGGCTATAAAATGGTGAGCAGGGCAATAGTAAGTGATCCCAATCGCGACAGGCTCTCCGGATTTCTCATCGACGGGCAGTTTAATGAGGGCATAAGCGGTGGCCTGATCCTGGCAATCAGGGCTGAAACCGGCGAGATGGAATGGGTAGGTATGGCAAGGGCCGCTTCTGCAAGTTCCAAAGTGGTTCTGGTACCGGTTGAGAAGAATGTTGAAGATTATGCTTTTCACCAGTCCTATACAGGCGAAGTATTCCTCGATGTGATAACCCAGATTGAATACGGCATAACAATTCCGGTTTCGATGAAAGCGATTCAGAATTTCTTTAGACGGGAAGACAGGCGGCTGCGGGATGAGGGCTATTACCTGGGCCGGGCAATCGCCAGGTAAAATGGCTGATGTATGCCGCGGAGCAGCAGGGAAACCTTGGTACTGGCTGGCGGAAAGTCTATTTAACAAGAATCATACGTTTGGTAATTACTGTATCGCCTGTCTGCAATCTGTACAGGTAAACCCCGCTCGCCATTCCCCTTGCATCAAACGAAACCGAGTGATACCCGGCAGGAACCGTACCGTCTGCGAGTGTTGCTACTTTAATACCTCCGGATGTGAATACCTGAAGGGTAACCCTGCTTTGTTCGGGAACGGCATAACGGATCACGGTTACAGGGTTAAACGGGTTGGGATAATTCTGCTCAAGTGTTACTTCCGCCGGAACCTGGCGCGTGGGTGGCCTCGATATGGTACTGGTTGTTATGGCAGAAGTTATACTGATATCAGAAAGCCGGATTACATCTCCATCGCGGTCCCTGTTGCGTTCGCGCGTTCCGGTGTAATAGTATTTCCATCTAAGCTCGGCATAGGGCTGGTTTTCCAACTCCACAGTCAGTGTTATTTGGTAATTCACAGATTCGGAATCCCTGGTATACAAATACTCCACAGGATGTTCATCCATCAGGATATCGGTAAATGTATCCGTCCAGCCGGTCCGGTACTGCAGGCGCAGACCGTATTCAAGGCTGCCGCTTTCAATCATTGATGCAGTCCATTCCACCTGTATATTGCCCGATCCCCTGGTGTCGAGTGCAATACTTACACCGGTTGTATACCGGTCGCCCATATGTTTGTTTGAAAACGTTATACCGCTTTCAGGGCTGACCGTAAACGGAAGTTCAACTGTGCCAGGTCCGGCCGAATGGTACAGGGTTTCATCCGCCAGTTCCGGGTGACTATGGTCGGTCAGTTCGGGCATAATCGGGCCGTTATCCGCAAGCCCATGCTGTCCTATGAAATCGAATAGCCTGAAAGGCTCATTGCGAAGGGGCCATGGATCGACCGGTTTAACCCTTTGTGAAAAATGGTCGATAAGTTCACCCTGTTCGTTATATACCCGCACACTTCGGCGATCGCCCGTTATACTTACATGGTGAAAATGGCGGTCGTCTGAGTGCTTTCTGAGATACCATCTGTGATCACCCGGCAACAGCTTTCGGGTTGACACACCCCATGCACCGTCACCCAGATAAACCACACCGCTGTTGGCTGGCCTGTTGGCAGTAATTGGATAGGTTCTCTTAAAAGCGTGATCATGATTTTCAAATGCGAAATCCAGTCCGAAATGTTCGAACAGGGGTACCCAGTGTGTTCTTACAAACCTGGAATATATATAGTCAAAATCCCTGAATGACGGGTAGGCCGGCACATGGTAGAGCGCGAATTTGTGGTTTACATGCCTGCGTTCTTCCATTGATGCAGCCAGCCACTTGGTCTGGGGCCCTTCAATCGGATTGGTATGCTGGGTGTCGAGAACGAAAAGGCTCAAGTAATCTCCAAAATCGAGGTGGTTGTAGCCCGGCAGCCCGGGAAATGAAAACAATGAGTAAAAACCGGGAGCTTTGTCAGGGGTCTGATTAAATCCGCCTGCTACCTCATGGTTGCCGATGCTTACTACAATTGGAATGGTCAGCCCGTCGTCTGTTACAAAGTGGCGGTAAAAACTTTTCAGCATAACCAGCCACCGCCCGGCAAGTTCGGGTTTGGCATCTTCATAAGCCAGATCACCACCAATCAGGATAAATTCCGGGTTTTTTGAAGCAGCCAGGGCATTCAGGGTATTCATCCAGTCTTCACGGTGGTAAATGTCGCCACCGGCTATAAAACGTACCGGCCTGTCAAGCCGTGCGGGCATGGTCCGGAATCTGTGGATATTGCCCTGGTTAACCATAAATTTGTATATCCGGTCAGATTCCAAACCGGTAATTTCAACCGTATTAACCCATTCGCTCAGGTATGGGATTCTCTGTGAGTTGCCCGATACAATAGACCATTCAGGCTCTCCATCCTTCCGGTATGAGACTTTTGACGTCTCCGGTCGGGTATCTGTAATCCAGTGAACAGTCATTGTAGTGTGAGGGCTGCGCTGCCAGGTAAGGTAGATGGCTACGGGCTCCGGTTGCAGCTCTGCAACAGCGTGTACATCATACCTGCCTGCCACGGTGAGCAGCAGCAGAATGAGGATGCCCGGTGTAAGTGAAACGGTTTTGATTGGGGCCAGAAAGTTCATCGGTTGCGGAATTAAACTGATTCCCGGATCACTTTAGTAAATGATTCTAAGCCACATTTGGCTTTGTTAAAACCCTGAATCTGAAACTTCAGTAAACCTGTTCTGTTGGCAGAGTAATGCTGTATTCAGCACAGCCGGATGTCAAATTTTTTAAAGATTCCGGGATTGTATGAGATATCGATGCCGGCTCTGATGAACAGAGGTATCAGTAAATGAAATTATCATACAATATACGATATCCCCCCAAATAGCAAATTGTCGGCATCCTCAAAAGATGATTATCGGAATCGGCTCAAAAAAAAAGGAGTACTCTGATCCCAGAATACTCCCTGTTACCCTAAATCGGGTTATTAATTAGTTGATCATCCAAACCTGGTTATGAACTGTTCGTGAGCCTCAAGTGCTTCTTCGAATCGCTCCAGTTTCTCGAGCAGGGCGGCTTTGTTGTACATCGCTTTTGATACCAGCCCGATCTCTTCTTCCGATTCGGAACCATTCAGGAAGCTGATTATCCTGTCGTGTGCTTTGAGGGCATCATCCGGATTATCTGAATTTTCCAGGACCTGAGCTACTTTAACCACTGCTTCCCGGCACATCGCACGGATCTGGTCATCATCGTTCTTTTCAAAATCGGACAGCAGTTTTTCGTAAGCAGCAGTCGATTTTTCGTTATCGCCGGCCTTGCTGAACAATTCGCCCTGCCTGTGCAGAGAGGTGGCAAGAAGGTGAATTTCCTGCTTGTCTTTGCTGCCTTTCAGAAGCTCGGCTACATCGCTGTAGGCAACGGCCGCATCCTCGAATTTTTCCAGTTTGAAGAAGATGTCGGCTTTGCGGATCACGGCATGTTTTACGTGATTTTTATCCTCATTGTCTTTTGATTTTTCAAAATGACGGATCACATCTTCGTAGGCAGCGGCAGCTTCTTCCAGCTTTTCGAGCCGGTCGTAAATACCGGCACGGTTTACAATGGCATTCGACACAAGTTGCTTTTCACTATCGTCGGACGTGCCATTCAGGTATTTGAGCAAATCTTCGTAAGCGGTTACTGCTTCTTCATGCCGCTCAAGTTTACCGAGTATATCGGCGCGGTTTATAACCGCTTTCTTCACATTGTTCTTGTCGTCGTCGGAGTCGGATTCACCAAACTTGGCTATGAGGGTGGAATAGGCATTCAGGGCATCGTCATATCGTTGAAGCTTAAGCAGGATGTCGGCTTTGCTGACCATCGAACGGGAAACCATTACCTTCATATCGCCGGTAGATTCAACGGCTTCGCCGGATTTTTCAGCCTTTCCTTTTTTATCTTTGTCGGCTTTATCCTTTTTGTCGTTCGCTTCGGTTTCAGCATCCGCTTTAGATTCTTCACCGTTTTCGGCTTCGGCCTCAGCCTCAGCAGCGTCTTTTTTGGATTTTTCCTTTTTTGACTCCCTGGCTTCAGTTTCCCCCGCATCATCGCCGGATTCATCATGATCCTGCTTTTTTGCTTCAGGTTCGTCCTGATCGTAATCCCCTTCTATCAGGTCGTCGCCGGAATCATCAAGGCTAATATCGCCGTAATCGGCGTCGATATCAGCTTCAAGCACATCGGCATCGCCGGCAGTTGCCAGAACTTTTTCTTTTGTTTCAACCAGTTGCTCTTCAGTTACTTCGGCAACGGCTTTGGCCTTGGTCGACTCTCTGGAATAACCGGTAATAAGGTCATCAATAAATTCGTCGGAGGCATCGTTTTCGGCGGCTTTTTCCAGCTCACCTTTCAGATAATTTTCATATCCGTCCCAGTCGGCATAGGAGGCGAGGGCAGAGAATGTGTTGGAAATAAAGCTGACCAGGGTATCGGATTTCTTTTCGCTCACGATTCTCCTGAGTTCATGCTTCAGATCGTTGGTATTCAGATTCTGGGCATTATCGTTCAGATCAAAAAGATCGGAATAGGCATCCTTTATAGCCTCTGCAATAATGATTCGGTTCATGTTTTTGTGCTTGAACCGCTTGTACCTGTCTGTCGGTATCGAGTCCTTATCGATAAGGCCAAGGTCTTTAAGCAATGCTTCATATAGCACGTCATTGGGCTTTTCAAAGCCAATGTCGCTTAGAAATTTGCTGTTGATGCGTGCTGCGGGAGTCGACTCGTACAGGGTATCGAGTTTTGACTCAATCTCAACAGTTTTCATCACAAATGATTCCGATAAGCTCATATTTCCCTCAAACCAGGTTTATTTTTCGTTCATACTGATAACCAGCCAGATTTGCTTCGTACTTCAGAGTTTCCCGCGATTCCTGTCTGATTACTTATTATTAATGAGTAACTGACTCCCAACTTGTTACGCATTATATCTGCGAATACCCTAAAAAAATTAAGAAAATTTAATTTTAAATTCGGAACGTACACAACTCACAGATCAATCAGCGTTATTTATGAGAGTTTTTTAATTAATAGGTATTACCTGATTTTTTCTGCTGTGTTCCGCAGTTAGTGGAATTTTTTTTATACCCATGCGGGGAAGCTCTGTATAATTGGGTAAAAACAAGTCTGGTATTTGGTTCAGACCTGTTAAGGCATTACCGGGGTATTATTCTGCACCGCTGTTTGCTATGCAAATTAACCTAAAAATGCCGGTAGTGTTTCGTTAACGGTTATCCCTGTTTTTGATCCAACCCTGATTTTGGACTGTTGTATGCTTCTTATTGGATTCAGGATTTTGTATAGCAGGTTAAGAATGTTAAATCTGCATAAACCCGGCTTGTACTTATCGGTGGATGTTACATAGTGCGGAATTGAAATCAGCGGGGTATCTTTTGGCAAACGGAATTTTAATTACCAATTATCTAAGTTATGCGACGATCATTTACTGTTATTACACTGCTATTATTGACGGTATCCTGTGCTGGTCTGGAAGATCTGCTGGAGCAGAATACCGGGCCGCGCCCGCTCACACAGGCTGAAATTATTAACGGACTGAAGCAAGCCCTGGAAGTATCTGCGCAAAATGCTGCGGTAACCGCATCAAGGGAAGGGGGCTATCTGAACAATGCCGATCTTTTTATCAGGTTCCCCGAAGAGGCTTCATTTGTCGATAAGCAGTTACGGGATCTTGGCTTTGGGCACCTGGTCGACGATTTTGTGACGAGCCTTAACCGCTCCGCCGAACTGGCCGCCCGCGAAGCTGCTCCGATATTTGTGAATGCTGTGAGGAATATGACAATCCGCGATGGTCTTGAAATCCTGCAGGGTGAATCCAATGCCGCAACCATGTACCTCCGAACTAATACAGAAGCCGAATTGATACAGGCGTTTACTCCTGTCATAACATCCAAACTCAATGAAACGGCCGCCACACGGTACTGGAGTGATCTGATTGGCACCTATAACCGGATTCCGCTTGTACGGCAGGTAAATCCCGACCTGGTGGGATACGCCACAGAATCTGCGATGGATGGCCTGTTCCTGCTTGTTGAAAGGGAAGAGGCCGAGATTCGAAGGGATCCGGCCAAACGGGTAACAGATCTGCTCCGGCGTGTATTTGGCAGCCCTGAGGCTCAGCAATGAGCTTATGGCAAGTTATTTACTGAATCAATGATCCAGTGGGTTTGCGGAAATCCGGGTGTTCGGAGTTACTGCGTCATAACAGTGTGCGCCTTAACTGTCGAAGGCAGCGATGGTATAAAATAATAAGCTGATGGCTATGAATTTGGATGATCAGATCGTAAAAGCCAGGCAGAATCTGAAAAAATTCTGGGGTTATGATGCATTCCGTCCGGGCCAGGAAGATGTGGTAAAATCGGTGTTTGAGGGCAGGGAAACGCTGGTGCTGTTCCCGACCGGCGGCGGCAAATCGCTGTGTTACCAGGTTCCGTCTACCGTGCTGGATGGTCTTACGATTGTGATATCACCGCTCATTGCACTCATGCAGGACCAGGTAGATCAGCTTACGGCAAGAGGTATACCGGCAACAAGCATCAACAGCGTAATCAGCAGCTTTGAGGTGGAGCAGCGCCTCATCAATGCCCGTAACGGGATGTACAAATTGCTGTACTGCTCGCCGGAGCGGCTGCAGACACCGTTGTGGCAGAACATGGCCGCCGGGCTCAATATCGAATTCGTTGCTGTTGATGAAGCCCACTGCATTTCGGAATGGGGGCATGATTTCCGTCCGCCGTACAGGCTAATCCGGCAATCGATGAGCGAGGCCGGAGTTGAGCCCCGATGGATGGCCCTTACGGCCACCGCAACACCGGAGGTTAGGAACGACATACTATCGGTACTGGAATTCAATGAACCCAATGTGATATCCCGCGGTTTCGACCGCCCAAATCTGAAATGGTGGGTCGACACCCATCCCCGTAAAAAGGAGCGTCTGCAACAGTATCTCAAACGCTCGCATGGCAGCGGTCTCATCTATGCAGGCACCCGCAGGGCTTGCCGGGAACTGGCGGAATGGCTTACGGGAACCGGAATTCAGACAGAGGCCTACCACGCCGGCGTAGAGTCTGGCGAAAGGGCCAGGATTCAGGAACGGTGGGTTACCGGGAAAACACCGCTTGTGGCTGCAACCAATGCATTCGGGATGGGAATCGACAAACCCGATTGCCGATTTGTAATACACTATGATATGCCGGCATCGCTTGAAGCCTATTACCAGGAGGCTGGCCGGGCTGGCAGGGACGGCGGGCTCAGTTTCCCGGTGTTGCTCTACCGGGATACCGATCACAAGCGCCTGGAAAAATCGATCATCGACAGTTACCCGGACCACGCGATTCTCTCAACGATATATACGGTACTTTGCGACAGCTGGCAGATTGCAACGGGGGCATCCATGCAGCAGATGCATAGTGTTGATATGGAATCGCTGAAAAAAAGAAGTAAACTTGATGAACGTACGATTTCGGGAGGCCTGAAGGTACTGAACAGGTGCGGGGTTATTGAACTGGCAACAGGTTACGAGCCATCGGTAGGGGTACATTTTACCATCGACCGCGATGGGGTTCACAGCCTTATTGAAAGCATGGCAAACCAGGCCAAAAAGGAATTCGTAGATAACATGTTCCGGCTGTTTCCGCCTGTGGCCGGCGACGGTTATGAATTCATGGAAATCAAACCCCTGTCTGCCAGGATGAACCTTACACCAAATGCGCTGCTGAAGGGACTTGAAGTACTGAAACAGGACCACATCCTCGATTTTGAATTCAGAAAGGATAACCCCCTGGCCCGGCTGATCGAACCCCGGCAGACGAAACTTCCGATTTCCGTTCACGATGCGGAGGAATACCGGCATATACTGCTCAAAAAGCTGGACTATATGAAAGGATATGCCGTAACGGATTCCTGCCGGAGTGTCTATCTGCGGGTCTATTTCGGAGAGCAGGACCCGGAAGCCTGTGGCATGTGCGATAACTGCATGAAAAAGGGGAAAGCCGAATTCCTGGACGATAAACAGATAGGCCTGATTGCCGGTATTTTGAGTCAACGGCCATCCACGGCTGTAGAGATAATGGATAAAAGCGGACTGGAAAGTACTGCGGTTTACCTGTCGCTGAACTGGCTGCTGAAAGAGAATAAAATCAGCTATACAAACCAGTCGCCGGTTAGATACAGACTGGTACGTCGATGATGCCCTGACCGGGCCGGTGGTGTTTGGCAGGTACAGGTAGGGATTTCGAATCCGGTTAATCCGGATCGGGCGACCTGAGCCTGCCGATCTCCATATTCAGCTGCTCAATGGCCTCACGGTAGAGCTGGCGGTATTCTTCAGAATCGATCAGGTAGAATTCTTTGCTGCGCTCGAACTGATCGAACGTAATCCCGTAACGGTCGAGTACCGCATTGGTGATTTCGGCCGTTCTAAGCGAGTCGCCCTCTGTCCGCTGGAAAGTACGCAACAGTTCAAACTCAACCAGCAGATTGATGAAATCTTCTTTTTCGATGAGATCATCCGGTTTGCTTTCAGAACAGGAGGCCAACAGAAGAACCGTTAAAATCAGATATAAGGGAAGGTATCTCATTGCCGTTTTTCAGGTGGCTTCGGATTCAGTGGCCTCATGGTCACTTCATCGATCAGGAAATTGTCGGGAAGTTCCAGCAGGTTTATCAGCACGGTGGCCACATCCCTGCCCATCATCATATTGGGATGTGTTTCTGAGCCCGCCTTGTCGAAAAATTCGGTGGCAATGGAACCTGGAAACATGCAGCTGACCTTGATCCCGTCGTACCGCAGTTCTTTCATAAGCGCTTCACTGAAGCCCCGTACACCGAATTTGGTGGCATTGTACCCGCTGATGCTCGGATTGCCAATGAGCCCCGCAACCGATGATATATTGATGATATGGCAAACGTCCGGGTTTAACTTCATCAGAGGTACAACGTATTTGGTCATATAAAATACACCCGACAAATTGATGTTCATCATTGTATGCCATTCGTCGAGGGTCATATCTTCCACCTTGTTGAAAAGTCCTGTGCCGGCATTGTTGACCAGTATGTGGGGCACCAGGCCCTTGACAAAAGTGGAGGTTACCCAGTTCTGCACATACCCGGCATCGGTGATGTCGATTACAACAGGTTTAAACTGCTCCCCAAGTTCCTTCCGGATCGCTTCAAGTTTGGATCCCCTGCGGGCCAGTCCGTACACCGTGGCACCTTTGCCGACAAGCGCCCGGCTGAATTCCGCACCGATACCACTACTGGCACCGGTAACAATTGCAATTTTTTCTGTAAGGTTCATGTTTTTCCATTTAATCTTGATATAATCCGTTTCTTTATTTCATACCCGAGTCTGAATCGACTCCAACTGAAACTACGCCTGAGCGGTCATCATTCAAAATATAACTGATGCTATATCTGGATATCGGGAACAGTAATCTAAAAATGAAGACCCCGCTTGGCAACAGCTGGACGGAATTGCTGCGTGTTTCGCCCGACGATGCAGCCAGTGTGGTCTCATTGATCAACGACCGGGCAGGCGAAACCGTATGGATTGCCAGTGTGAGGAAGGATATAACCCGGGTGATACGTGAACAGTGTGCCGGGGCTGATCTGCGTTTTATTACGGTATCAGACTTCGGAAAGAACCGGATTAACTACCTCACGCCCGAAACACTGGGAGTTGACCGTGTTCTTGCATGCGAGGGGGCCAGAGTGGTATCAGGGGGCGAACCGGTTACCGTTATTGATGCGGGTTCTGCCTGCACCGTCGATATTATGGATCATCATGGTGTTTTTCACGGTGGGGTTATCATGCCGGGGCTGAAAGCGCTTGAAAGTACGCTGAAGTTTCATGCCCCCGAACTTCCCGGTGTCGAGCGCAGAATCCCGGAGCACTGGCCGGGCAAATCAACGACCGAAGCCATACAGTGGGGCGTTACTGGTCTGTTTGTGCAATCGGTACGATGGATCGTTGAGCGGTACCGCGATCAGTTCGGCGACCTCAGCGTTTGGGTAACCGGCGGTGATGCCGCTAACGTGAAAAAATATCTGGGTGGAGCTGTTACGGTACATCCCGACCTGGTTTTTGAGGGGATGCGATCCATGGTGGAATCCGTTAAGTGAGGTTCCCGCTTTTGCCAACCGATTCTTCATGCATCTGCTTGCGGTAAATATCCAGCTTACCCGCGAGCGAATCATCATAAATTGACAGGATCTGAACGGCCAGCAGCCCGGCATTGGCAGCGTTGTTGATAGCCACAGTCGCTACCGGGATTCCGCGCGGCATCTGTACGATCGACAGCAGGCTGTCCATGCCTTTGAGCTGCCGGGTTTCAACCGGAACGCCAATTACCGGAAGTGTGGTATATGAGGCGGTCATGCCGGGAAGATGTGCGGCCCCGCCGGCACCGGCTATAATGACCTGAAGGCCGCGTGAGCGTGCGCTTTTTCCATATTCAGCCATCAGATCGGGTGTGCGGTGGGCTGAAACGACCCGCTTCTCGTAGGTCACACCAAAATGGTCGAGAATTTCAGCGGCTTTCTGCATTACCGGCCAGTCGGAATCGCTTCCCATAATGATGCCGGCCCGGGGCTGTTCTTCTTTTGTATTCATACTTACAACTCAATCTGTTTGGCGAGCCTTGCAGCCCGGGTTAACGTTTCGTCGATGTCGTCTCCAAGCAGGGTGATGTGGCCCATTTTACGGCCCGCCTTGCTGAGGAGTTTACCGTATATATGCAGATGCGCGTCGGGTGTCTGCATCAGCTCGTGCGTATTGCGGGTGACGGTTTTACCGTTCGAAAGACCGAGCAGATTCACCATTACCGCGGCTGGGCGTCGCATTTCTGAACTGCCCGGATGCAGGCCGGTTACGGTACGCACATGGTTTTCAAACTGGGATGTTACACAGGCCTCCATGGTATAGTGGCCCGAATTATGGGGCCGCGGGGCCGATTCGTTGAGCAGGATTTCCCCGCTTTCGGTCAGAAAAAACTCATACCCGAACACCCCGGTACCGTCAATGGCTTCGGTGGCGGCCAGTGCCAGATCACATGCCTTTTGCCTGAGTTCCGGATCAATCGGGGCCGGCGCGATTACGGTTCGGCAGATATGATTCTCCTGGATCGTTTCCACGCAGGGGTAGACGCAGGTGCCCAGGTGGTTCCTTGCTACCATTACTGCCAGCTCTTTTGTAAAAGGGATGAAGGCTTCCGCAAGCAGTTCACGCCCTTCATGGCCACCAAGCTGCCTGAAAGCGGCATCACACTCCGGTTCGCTGTGAACGGTCACGTTGCCGTACCCGTCGTATCCGCCCTTTGATGATTTGAGGACAACCGGCCAGCCATGCTCACCTGCAAATGTAATGATACCGGCAGGTTCTGATATTTTGCTGAAAGGCACTACAGGTATCCCGGCCCGGCTGAAGGTCTCCTTTTCCGTAATTTTGTCGGAGATAAGCCGGAAACTTTCGGGTGAAGGGAAGACGGGGATGCCGCTTTCATCACGCAACTGCAGAAGTATGTCAGCATCGATGAATTCATTTTCGAGGGTAATCACATCACAGGCGCCGGCAAACCGCAAAAGGGCGCGGATATCGTTCAGCCCGCCCTTTTCGATATGGGGCGTTGAAAAGGAGAGGGGCTCGGGAACCCCGGTACCGGTGTATCCAACCACCTGCATGCCGAACCGGAAAGCCGAGTAGGCCGACATCCGGGCCAGCTGACCTCCGCCGATAAAACCAAGCCTGAAGTCGGGGCGAAGCGGATTCACTGAGTGGTTCATTAAATGTTAATTAGTTCAGATTCTGTGTGGCTGTACGGCAGCAGATGGATAAACATCGTTAAAGCCGGAGCATTTTTGGTCAGATATATTCATTTCAGGTTTGTAACGGGTTATCTTGTTAGTAACCCGGTTAAAAAGAGAGCTGAAAATATTCGTATTTTTGACGCACATCCAGAAAAAAAGTCGGCATGAATATAGAAAACAAGTTAGAACAGCTGAAATCGCGCTACGAGGAACTGACCACGGCCCTGAGCGACCCTTCAATTTTTGATGACTCCAAAAAATACGCTGAAACGAGCAAGGAACACAGCGAACTTTCCGATATAATTTCCATCTACGAAAGGTGGAAGAAGGTAAGGGGCGATCTGAAAAATGCCAGGGTTATGCTCTCGACAGAAACAGACAGGGAACTGCTTGAAATGGCAAAGGAGGAGGCGGATTCCCTGGAAGAGGAACTTGAAAGCCTGGAGAGTGAAATCAAGATAGCGATCGTTCCTGCCGACCCGGAAGATACCAAGAATGCCATCGTGGAAATCCGTGCAGGAACCGGTGGCGATGAGGCCGCCATTTTTGCCGGAGACCTCTACAATATGTACCGGCGGTTTGCCGATCAGAAGGGCTGGAACCTGGAACCCCTTAGCGGGAGTGAATCAGGGAAGGGCGGTTTTAAGGAGATCATTTTCAAGCTGTCCGGCAAGGAGGTTTTTGGGAATTTCAAGTACGAAAGCGGCGTACACCGGGTGCAGAGGGTCCCGGAGACGGAGACCCAGGGCAGGGTACACACATCGGCCGCCACTGTGGCGGTGCTTCCCGAAGCTGAGGAGGTCGATATACAGATTAATCCCGCCGATCTGGAATTCGAAGCGTACCGGGCAACCGGTGCCGGCGGTCAGCACATCAATACCACCGACTCGGCCGTGCGTATACGGCATGTTCCGTCGGGTGTTGTAGTGACCTGCCAGGAGGAGCGCTCACAGCACAAAAACAGGGAAAAAGCCCTGGTTATGCTTCGCACAAAGCTCTATGAAGCCGAGTATGAAAAACTGAGGTCGGAACGGGCCGCCGCAAGAAAATCGCAGGTGTCGACCGGCGACCGGAGCGCGAAAATCCGTACTTACAATTTCCCGCAGGGCAGGTTAACCGACCACCGGATCGGGCTCACCCTATATAACCTGGATGATATCATGAAGGGCAATATCGGGGATGTGGTAAAGGCGCTTAAACTGGCCGAAAACCTGGAAAAACTGAGTGCCATAGTTGAATAATGGCAACGGAAAGCTAAATAGCGGCCTGATCGGCTGTATTGCTGAACACGGGTGCGGAATCGACAACTCCCGGGAAGCGGCAGATAAAAGTTGATCCTTTCCCGGGTTCACTCTCGAGAGAGATTGTTCCGTTCAGTTTGTCGACCAGCATTTTCACAGTATAAAGGCCAAGCCCTGTCGATACTTCATTTCCGGTCGGTTTTCCGGAGAGCCTTCCAAATAGCTTGAACAGATTTTCCTTGTCCCAATCATTGAATCCGGGTCCCTCATCCTGCACCTCGAGCTGCCAGTAGCTTGCCCCGATAAATGAGGTATTTACGGATATAGTTGCACCCTTTGGCGAGTATTTGATCGCGTTGGATACGAGATTATCTATGATTCTGACCAGATAATCTTTATGGGTTGACACCAGCAGCGGCTGCAGCTGTTCTTCAATGCAAATCGATTTCTTGTCGGCAGAGTGCCGGTAAATTTTCAGCACATCCTGTACGGTGGGCTGCACGGGTATCACAACAGACTCACCATTTATATTCTTTTTATCGATGGATGTAACTTCAAGCAGTTCATCTATCTGGGATTTCAGCCGTCTACCGTTATCGTATGCCAGGGCAAGCAGCTCAGACGATTCGGCATCGGAATCCAAATTCATCTGCACAAGCTCAATTGCACCAAGCAAACCGGACAGGGGATTCCGCAAATCATGAACGATCACACTTACCAGTGTATCGTTGTCGCGGTTGAGTTGCTGGAGCTGCCTGTTTTTACGGGATATTTCGGCCGACTGGCTGGCAAGTGTCTCGTAGGTCAGCTTCAATTTCCGCCGGCTGTTGAACGCAATCACCAGAAGTACGATAGTAATTACAATACCGGCGGTAAGTATGGCGAGCAACTGGTTCTGTTTGCGGTTTATGTCGCCACTATAGGCGAGTTCACGCCGTAACAGCTCGTTTTCGGTTTGTGTAAGTGAAGCATCCTTTTGAATTCGTACCTCTTCAATAGCCCTGGCATTGGTAAGTTTATTGAGGCTGTCGGACCATGCATGAAATTCTTTGTATGCGGCAAGGGCCGCTGTTGTTTCACCGGTACTTTCTGCAATTTTTGATAAGGCTTCCCACATGGAAGCCAGTATTACAAGGTTGCCGGATTGTTCCGCGAGTTCCCGGGCGATTACGGCAAACTGTTTTGCCGCATGCAGCGAGTCGGTTTCAAGGTACAGGCTTGCAAGGCCCGATGCTGTATACATTATACCGGGTAAAAAACCCATGTCCCGGCTCACTTCATAGGCAGTATGCAGATAATATCCGGCCTGATCGTAGTTCCCGGCTTTCCCGTAAATCGAACCCAGGTTGAAATAATACCTGATCATTCTGCTGTTCATATTCGCGTTTGGCTCGAGTGCAACGGCACTGAGCAGGGAATCAGCTGCTTCTTCCAGGCGGCCCAGTATTTTCAGCGAATTGGCCATGTTATTCAGATTGGTACCCAGCTCCTTCAGGTTTCCGTTCTGATGATTTATGGAATATGCAATCCGGTAATTGTCGAGTGCTTCTTCATAATTGCCAACATTGTGATAGTTCATGCCAATGTTGTTAATGATAATGGCCTTATGATTGGTATCGCCTCCCTCTTCTTCAAAGATCCCGAGAGCCTGAATGTAGGTTTCAAGAGCCCCGGCATAGTTATAGGTTGCACTAAGGGATACGGCTTTGGATGTAAGGGCAGACATGATCAGCTCACTGTTTCGGATCTGCCGGGCCTGATCCAGCGCGGTTTCAATAAGCCTGAGGCTTTCACTGGTACGGCCGTCCATCATGTAGAGGTTCGACAGCAGTATATCTGACTGGATTGACTGACGTATGGTGCCGGATGTACCGATCAGATCCCGGGCATTTTCGATGAGTTCAATACCGGATTGGGCCTGCCTCAGATTCTGGTGAATCTCGGCCTTCATTAACAGGGCCCGTATCCGCAACTGATCATCGCCGGTCTGCCGGGCAAGATCAGTGAGTTTGAGAATGAGTGAATCGGCACGCTCAAAATAGCCTTTTCTCAGATAATCATTCAGGGCATCAAACTCGACGGTATAAGTGTCATCAGTAACCGCATCCCGAATGTGCTTCTGCGATGAATCGCAGGATAACATATTCAGGAACAGGATCATGAAGGCCGCTATGTGGAGGTGCCGGGAAAAGTTCATAAGCATTAAGTTTTCTTAATATACTTCATGCAGAGGGATTTGTTCAGTGGAAATGAAATAAAAAACGGGAGGATTACTTTTTATTTCCGGGCTTGTCCCAAATCAATTCTTTCCGGTTATAATGTTGTTTAATACCCATTATAAAACAATTTATAACAGCTATATAAGCTAACAGGAACTGGCGGGCAGATCAGGATTTCAGGTGAATACGGAGGCAATAATTCCGAAATATTGTATATTGAAAACAGATACTTTGAATGTACCTAAACAAGCGAGGTGGGATGATGAAACTTCTCAGGCCATCGGTAATCGCATCAAAGTTTTATGCAGGTAAATCAACACTTTGGGCATTGGAAAAAAGGGGTGATTTACCACCGAAACATACAAATCTGAAACGTTCTTCGGGTGTGCTTGACAGCGATCTGAACTATGCCTCAGAAATCCGAAGGGCGAGCAGGTTTACCAGGTACAACAAGTCCAATATCTGATTTACTACTACATTATTGTCGTTCCGCTCAGGCCAGTTGACCATAAAAATTCTTATCATGCGTTATTAAATTGTGATGTACAATTGATCCGGTGGGATTCTAAATCTGAATACCCGTGATTGATTTGCATCAAATGGAAACAGAGGGCACTCCGGAAGTCAACCTCAACAACTCACTACTTGCACATATCAAGAAAAAAAACCGGGGTGTCCTCATTTTTTATTCCAATCTGGTTTCCGTGAGCTGCCAACCGTATTACATCATCTGATTTTTAAGTACACCCTTAACCGCACATTTATATTATGTTCAGGAAAACAATACCTGCAGTAATGCTTCTTGCTGTACTTTCCGTCACCTGCTATGCGCAACCGTATAAACTGGTGGTGCACAATGTTGAAAACCTGTTTGATCTTGATGGATATGCCGTTTTTCAGGATTACCGCCCCTACGATTCTGATGGAAATCCGCAATATACACCCGCTCAGGTACTAACGAAGCTTGAGAATACGGCCCGCCTTATGGCAAGGTACAATGATGGCAGGGGCCCCGACATTATCATGATGGTGGAAATGGAGAGTGATTTCACACCCCTTGCCGATGGGGAAAGATGGGATCACCATACGATTCTGGCGAGGTACAGCGATGTGAGTGTTTCGCAGATGCTTGGCGACTACCTGGATGATGAAATCCGCGATCTGCCATCTGAAATATTGCTGCTGAAGGCATTTGAGGATTTCGGGCTTACCGGCTACGATCTGGCCGTAGCCTACGACAGGGACGAGAACCTGCGGCCACGGCATGTACAGAAAAATGTGATTTATTCACGGCTGCCTGTTGATCACGATAAGACCCGGTCACACCCGGTGGAAGATGCCAGGCCCATACTTGAAGTATGGGTAGATGTTCACGGGCACAATCTGGTTCTGTTCAACAATCACTGGAAATCGCAGGCATCCAACGCCGATGTAGAAAAAACACGTGTGCAGAATGCGACCGTTCTTAAAAACAGGCTGGATGAACTGCGGGCCGATGATCCGGGCGTCGATTTTATTCTGGGCGGGGATTTCAACAGCGACTACAACCAGTCGCACCGGTATCCCTACATGGAAGTAACTGCGGTAAATGATGTACTCAGATCGGTAGGGGATGAAAGAAAAGTAAAGCTTGGAAATACGGATGCCGTTTATAATCTGTGGTATGAACATGATATAAATAAAAGGGGATCAGATACTTTCCGTGGCTATTGGGGTACGCTTATGCAGATCATGATTAGCCCCGGCCTATACGACTACCGGGGTGTACAGTATGTCGACAATTCATTTGATGTGGGGCGTTTCCCCGGCAAGAATGTTCATACGAACAGCCTGGCCCCGAACAGATGGCATTCATTCGATTCCGGCGGCGGCTATTCCGATCACCTGCCGATCAGTATGAAATTTACCATAACCGACGCTGACGACCCCGAGCGTAAGCTAACCCTGGAGAGCCCTGGTTACAATGATGACGACAAATGGGAGCCTATTCCGATCCGTTATATGATGCCTGACCCCGGGGATGTGATCATGCCCGGCACCTATGGATCATCCAGTCTCAGAACAGCAGAAAATTTCAATAAACTGATGTATATCACGTCTGCAATTTCAGGTGGATTTGAGGTAACAGTGAATGGTGAAACCTACGGCTTATATTCACCCACCTTCAACGTGCGCAATGAATTTGCCGGCCTGGCAGGCAGTGGCGAGCAGATTTCATTTATCGGAAGGCTGGGCACGTTCAGGGGCCAGTGGCAATTCGTTATCGAAGACATCACCTATATCGAACCCGGCTGGTAGGGCATACACCCTGGCAATGGGATGTGAAATTTTGTGTTCTGAGGCTAGTTTTTGGCAGTCCCGGCAGTCCCGGCAGTCCCGGCAGTCCCGGTAGTCCCGGCAGTTCCGGCAGTTCCCGCAGGTTTAAAGGTGGAACGCGGACCGATCGTTTTACGCAGCAGTATTTCGGAATGCCCTTCGACGAGGTAATCGGTGAGTTCTCCCACTACATGAAATCCCAGGGATTTGTAGAACCGCTGTGCGCCGGTGTTGAATGATGATACACACAGAAACATATTGGGGAAATCCCTGAAAATCCGGTCCTCGGCAAATTGCATCAGCTTTCTGCCAACACCTTTGCCACGGAACCCCGGCGATACGCACAGAATCTTTATATAGCCGGGAAACTGTGCGCCCGTGTTTATAAGAATAAATCCGGCACGATCATCACCCTGCATGGCTACATACCGTTCCAGAACCAGATCGGTACTGATCTGCATCGCTTTATCGAAGGTTAATTGCAGCGTAATCCAGGGCTCGGTTGAACACATTACTTCTGCGCAAACCCTGGCGTCCAGTTCCGACGAAAACGGGATAATTTCAATTATTGAATTTTGCACAACATTTTTCGGTTAATTCCGCCCGCCTGCTATCAGGATTGACTGCCCGCGGGTGTTTCCTCATATATAATGAAGGTATTTCATCAGAAACAATTTGCCCCCAAAAAGTCGAATATCCAATATCGGATATCACAAACGAGCAGAGTTCCTTCTGATCACTTGGGTATATGAAATTTTCAGATGGCATCGGGCAGTTGGTACGTCAACTGTCAACTACATGTTGGAAAAAAATTCCTGAAGTTAAAAATAACGACAAAAGAAGAAGGGCACCGTATCAGGGTGCCCTTCGTTGCTTAAGAATGCAGTTTTGCGTGTTAAAAATCAGTTTTCAAGTACACTGTGTACAGAGTAACATCAGTGATTTTTATGAGCGACTTCACTTCTTTCTGGTGCGAGTTCCCAGTTTTCAGGTGAGCGCCACAGGCTTGAAAGTATCAGTTCCCGCATGAACAGGAATTCCTTGGGAATTCTGTCGTACAGTTTCGAGAACAACTCCTCATGCGACATTACTTCCTGTTTCCAGGCTTCACGGTCCACATTCATGAGTTTCAGGAAGTCGGCTCTGGAAAAACCATCGAGACCTCTCCAGTCGATATCTTCGTAGCGGGGCATCCATCCGAGCGGACTTTCAACAGCGGCGGTTTTACCGCGCACACGGTCGACGATCCACTTAAGGATGCGCATGTTTTCACCAAAACCGGGCCACATGAATTTGCCATTTTCGTCCTTGCGGAACCAGTTCACACCGAAAATCCGCGGCGGGTTTGGCAGTTCACGGCCAAATTGCAGCCAGTGGTTAAAGTAGTCGCCCATGTGGTAACCGCTGAAGGGCAGCATGGCGAACGGGTCGCGCCTTACCTTGCCAAGTTCACCGAAGGCGGCAGCCGTCATCTCGGAGCCCATGGTCGCTGCCATGTACACACCAAAATTCCAGTTGGCCGACTGATAAACCAGGGGCACAGTAGTACTTCTGCGACCGCCAAATACAAACGCGCTTATCGGTACACCTGCAGGATCTTCCCAGGCGGAATCGATTACGGGGCACTGGGAGGCAGGAGCAGTAAAGCGGGCGTTCGGGTGAGCGGCCGGGGTTGTGGATTCCGGTGTCCACTTGTTTCCGCGCCAGTCGATCAGCTCTTTCGGTTTCTCTTTGGTCATATCTTCCCACCACACATCACCATCGGGCGTAAGTGCCACGTTGGTAAATATGGTATTCTTGTTGATAGACTCCATGGCATTGGGGTTGGTAAGATAGTTTGTGCCCGGAGCGACACCAAAATATCCATACTCAGGGTTGATCGCGTAAAGGCGGCCGTCGGGTCCTGGTTTGATCCATGCAATGTCATCACCTACAGTGGTTACTTTCCAGCCATCCATCTCTTTCGGTGGGATGAGCATGGCAAAGTTGGTTTTACCGCAGGCACTCGGGAATGCGGCAGCCACATAGGTTTTTTCTCCCTCGGGTGATTCCACACCAAGAATGAGCATGTGTTCTGCGAGCCAGCCCTGATCGCGGGCCATAGTTGAGGCGATACGCAGTGCGAAGCACTTTTTGCCGAGCAGGGCGTTGCCACCGTAACCACTGCCGTAGCTCATGATCGATTTCTCTTCCGGGAAGTGTACAATGTACTTGGTTTCCGGATTGCATGGCCATGGTTTGTCTTTTTCACCTTTTTCAAGAGGCGCACCTACTGAATGAAGGCATTTTACAAATTCGCCGTTGCCCAGAGTGTCAATAACAGCTTTGCCCATCCGGGTCATAATACGCATGTTAACAACAACATAAGGGGAGTCGGTTATTTCTATACCAATGTGGGAAATGGGAGATCCGAGCGGACCCATCGAGAAGGGGATAACGTACATGGTGCGGCCCTTCATGGCTCCGTCAAACAACTTGCTGAGTTTTTCCTTCATAACAGCAGGCTCTTCCCAGTTGTTGGTTGGGCCTGCATCCTGCTTGCGAAGGCTGCAAATATAGGTGCGGTCTTCAACCCTGGCTACATCACTGGGATCGGAAAAGGCTAAAAAGCTGTTGGGCCTTTTTTCGGGGTTCAGGCGCTTGAATGTTCCGCCCTCGACCATCAGTTCCGTTAATCTGTTATTTTCTTCTTCGGAACCGTCACACCAGTGAACATTATCTGGTTTGAGAAGCTCCTGCATTTCATTTACCCATTTGGTAAGTTCTTTATTCTTTACTTGGTCTGAATAATCCATTTAAGTCTCCATATTGTAGGTTAAATACGTTAATCCGAATAAAAATATCTGATCATTCCGTATTATTGTTTCGGCCGATTTCGTTTAACCCGGGGTGGGTTTTACGTAATATGTCAATTGTTTTGGTCATATCTAAATTGTCATTAGAATATATAAGTTTGAAATTAGAATTTCAAGATAAATCGGTTGCCGGGAGTTTCTTAACATAACGTTAACATTGCGGGCCTGACAGTAAAAAAAATGCAACAAACCCGCCGGAAATTGATAATAGAGTAGTAAGTTCCCTTATATGCTGTGAAGAAATCAAAACATTCAGGACTGCAAACAAATCATTAACTGTTCCCATATGGAGCAGCATCCACTTAATATCAGAACCAATACAACAAAGCGGGTCGTTACCATTATCTCGCTTTTTGGAGCTGTAATTCTCCTGCTGGGTTTGCTATGGATGTATACCGCCGGCCTTTTCATGTCGCTGAATGCCTATATAGAGGGTGAAGGCTACTACTCACGATATCAGAAAGATTCTTTTACCCATCTCATTCAATTTGTGGAAGAACGCGACCCGAAGTATTACTGGATGTACAGGGAAGCCATTTCTGTACCTCTCGGCAATTCAGTAGCGAGGCTCGAACTGGAAAAGGAGAAACCTGATTACAAAATTGTGCGGGAAGGCCTTCTGCAGGGCATGAACCACCCGGAAAATCTCGACAGGATTATCAAGCTGTTCAGAAATTACCGAAACGTGGGGTTCATGGACACGGCCATCGATATTTGGGAGCGGGGCGATGAACTGGTATTTGCCATCGACAGTACCGCATCTATTATATACGAGGAAGTGATTTCAAAGCAGCCCGATTCCCTCAGGCTGGCTATGCTCATGTCGGATATTTACGTGCTGAACAGTAAGTTGTCGCCTTTACAGAATCAGTTTTCCAGCCATCTTGGCTATACCGCAAGGCAGATTGAATCTCTGCTCAACTGGATAATGTTCTTTACAATCGGCTTTCTGCTGATTATTGCCGGCATCTCTACACGCAGGATACTCAGAAACATCAGGCAATCTGAATCCGATTTGCTGCAATCGAGGGAACAGTACCGCAAGATTTATGAAAATGCGCTTGAGGGCATTGTGCAGAGTACGCCCGAAGGCCGGTTTATAAGTGCGAATCCGGCCCTTGTTTCCATTCTTGGATATGATTCGGAGCAAGATCTGATACGTTCCACCGATAGTATCGACAGCCAGTTATATGCTGATGAGGGGCGCAGGGATGAGATCATCAAGATGATCGAAAAAGAGGGAGAGGTCAAAAATGTAGAATCGAGGATGTACCGCAAAGACGGTTCCGTTATCTGGATAGAAGAGTCTACACTTTGCATCAGAGACGAAAACGGCAAGGCTCTCTATCTGGAGGGCACGGTTCAGGACATCACCCAGAAAAAAGAAGCACAAATTGAACTTTTAAAAAGAGACGATCTGCTCAGGGCTGTGGCCGATGCTACAAACCGGTTGATTGTGGCTGAAGATGTTAGTGATGGCATTAACCTGGCCCTTGAAATACTGGGGGTGGCTTCAGTGGTCGACCGTGTATGTATCTATGAGAATCATGAAGATCCGTTTTCGGGTAAAAAAGCAACCAGCATTATATATGAATGGCACAACCTGAAAGCCGGATCTCTGGAAGAAAAGGAATCCTCGCAGCTCATTATCATTGATTCAAAACCGGAATGGTTCAGCAAGCTTGCCACGGGAATCTCGGTTGCCGCGGCATCACCGAAGGAGGTCCGGAAAAAACACAAGCTTCTTTTCAACGACGATATTCAGTCGCAACTGATTGTACCGGTGATCCTGAAAGACCGGCTCTGGGGATTTGTAACATTTGATGACTGCAGCCTGCAGCGATCCTGGACAAAAAGCGAATCGGGCATTCTGCAGGCCATGGCCGGAACAATCGGTAATTTTATTGAAAAGCAGAGGGTGGAGGAGAATCTACGCAACAGTGAAAAGCAGTACCGCGAAGTAGTGGAAAGCATTAAGGAAGTTATTTTCCAGACCGATGAATTCGGGAACTGGGTATTTATGAATTCCTCGTGGACCGAGATAACCGGTTATTCAAGGGAAGAGACACTTGGTAAGAGATTTTTTGATTTTATCCATCCTGAAGACCGGCCCGCATTCGAAGAGCTGTATAAATCGCTCGTCGACAGCGATATATGGTACTGCGAGGAGGAGATCAGAATTCTGGTGAAAGACGGAAGTGTTCGATGGCTCGAAATCTATGCACGGCTTATTCTTGACAACGACGGACTGGTCAATGGAACAACCGGTTCACTTTACGATATTACCGAGCGCAAACTCGCTGAGGAGGCCCTTCGGGAGAGCAACGAAAAGCAACGGGCCCTCATCCAGGCTTCACCACTGGCTATTATTACCGTTGATGAAAAAGGTAAGGTCTATTCCAGCAATGTGGCGGCCACCAGTCTGTTTGGATGGGAAGAGTCCGAAATGGCAGGCCGTGCCCTGCCGATGATCCACCGGCAGTCGAAGAAGGAACATACCAGGCTTCAGGAAAAAATTCTGAGCGGGCACGGAATAAGCAGCGGTGAACTTAAAGGTGTCAGAAAAGACGGTACCCAGGTCGATATCAGTGTATCGATGGCTCCCATAATGAATGCCAATAATGATGTTGTGGCATTTATCGAGATCATTTCAGATATCACCGAACAGAAACGATCAGAGAAAATGATCAAGGACTCGCTCCACGAGAAGGAGGTACTGCTCAAGGAAATCCATCACCGGGTAAAAAACAATATGGCGATCATATCCGGTCTTCTTCACCTGAAGGCAGACCTGGTCGAGAGCGAAGATACCCGCATTCTTCTGCATGAAAGCAGCAACAGGATCCGTTCAATGGCCATGATCCATGAGATGCTTTACCAGAATGAGACATTTGCCAGTATTGACTTCGGCTCTTACATTAAAAGCCTGGTTGAAACCATTGATGATTTCTACAATCAGGAGCAGTCGAATGTGAGTATTGAGATCGATTCCGCAAATATCTATCTGGATATTAATGACGCTGTTCCCTGCGGTTTAATTCTCAATGAACTGATCACCAATGCTTACAAGCATGCGTTTAACGGCAAAAAGAAGGGATGGATTAAAGTCAGTTTTATACGGAAGGGCAACGAATTCGTACTAACTGTAAAAGACAACGGGAAGGGCCTGCCCCACCAGCTGAACCTGGAAAATGCCAACTCGCTTGGTATGAACCTGATTACCGGCCTTACCAGTCAGTTAAAAGGCACGCTGGATTTCAAGAACGGAAAAGGGGCCACCTTTACCCTTCGTTTCAGCCGTGAAGGGGCCGGAAAAGGCATCCCGGCAGATCGATGACTGCAGTTAACTGATTATGGCTGCAGTGGTTAGCTTATACTGGATGCAGTTATTCGTCCTTAATGGTAAACCCGACCTTGAACGATACCTGCCATTGATTGACCAGGTTTTTATTGATATTTCCCCGGATTTCGGTCACTTCGAACCAGCGCATCTCCTCAATGGTTCTTGAGGCCCTTGAAACGGCATTCTGTATCGCTTCTTCGACCGACTTATTGGATGTGCCTGTGAGTTCGATGGTTTTATAGGTATGGTTGCTCATAGCTGTATTCAATTGTTGATTAAGCCGAATTGTGAGAGATGGTGTTGAAAATGTTTTTGATGAAAATGAATCCACTCTTCATATGAAAGCGGACCGAATACCGGGTTAACGGGTTTTGCTCCGGGATTTGTTTCATGGTACTGGTGGAAACGGGCAAGGGCCTTAAATAGTGAGGCGATTGCTTTTTCAAGATCAGGGTGCCTGAGAGGCGGCAGACCACCAGCGTTAGCCGGGCTTTTAAAATTCCGGGGCATGGGCTTGTCGCTCATCAGAAAAGCCCGCAGTGCCGGAATTTTCTTTTCTTCAGAAAACTGCTCTATGGCGATCTCGCCGTTACTAAGCTTGAGGGCGCTGGTAAGATGTTCTACCATGTGCTGAGCGGTCATTTCGCCCCAAAGCGGTGCTGTATCGGGAGTTAGCTGATCCAGATTTTTGGCAAGTGCTGTCAGTTGAACGCTGGTATTGGCCTGTGGCATTACTCCCTCACAAGTTTTTTATATTGAATGCGGTGAGGCTGATCGGCATTGGTGCCCTTCCGCATGTGATAATTCTCCTCATACATTTTATAATTGCCTTCAAACCAATAGACTTCGCTGTTTCCCTCGAATGCCATAATATGCGTGGCAACGCGGTCGAGGAACCACCTGTCGTGAGAGATAATAACAGCACAGCCGGCAAATTCAAGCAATGCCTCTTCAAGTGCCCGGAGCGTGTTAACATCAAGGTCGTTGGTGGGCTCATCCATAAGCAGAACATTTGCACCTTCTTTCAGCATTTTGGCCAGATGCACGCGGTTACGCTCGCCCCCCGACAGTTCCGTAACCTTTTTCTGCTGATCTGTTCCGGAAAAATTGAACCTGGCCACATAGGCCCTTGAGTTGATCTCCCGGTTGCCCAGTTTTAAAAGTTCCTGCCCTCCTGAAATCTCTTCCCAGATCGTTTTTGAAGGATCAAGCGGGCGGTCCTGGTCAACAAAACCGAGCTTAACCGTATCGCCGACCACCAATGTACCGGAATCAGGCTTTTCCCTGCCCGCTATCATTCGGAAAAGCGTGGTTTTACCGGCACCGTTAGGTCCGATTATTCCCACAATACCACCGGGAGGGAGACTGAATTCCATATTGTCGACCAGCAGCCTGTCGCCAAATCCTTTTTTCACATTCCTGGCTTCGATCACCTTGTTGCCAAGGCGTGGTCCGGGGGGGATGTAGATTTCGAGGTCCTCGCGCTGTTTTTCATGCTTGTCGGAGAGTAGTTCCTCGTAGGCAGATACCCGGGCTTTGCTTTTTGTCTGACGACCTTTGGGATTGGTCTGAATCCATTCCAGTTCCCTCTGCAGAGCCCGCTGCCGCTTCGACTCCTGCTTCTCTTCAACTTCAAGCCGGGCTTTTTTCTGGCTCAGCCAAGAACTGTAATTGCCCTTGAAGGGAATACCCTCACCACGGTCAAGCTCCAGGATCCATCCGGCCACATTGTCGAGAAAATAGCGGTCGTGGGTTACGGCAATCACGGTTCCCTCATAGCGGGCCAGGTGCTGTTCAAGCCAGCCGACCGACTCGGCATCGAGATGGTTGGTTGGCTCATCGAGCAGAAGAACATCCGGCTTTTTGAGCAGCAGCCTGCAAAGTGCCACCCTGCGCCGTTCACCACCCGAGAGCACCTTCACTTCGGTTTCCGGAGGCGGACAGCGAAGGGCATCCATGGCCATCTCGAGGCGGCTGTCGAGATCCCATGCATCAATGCGGTCGATCTCTTCCTGTAATTTGGACTGCTTGGCGATCAGCGCATCAAAATCAGCATCCGGTTCGGCGAATTTCGCGTTGATATCTTCGAATTGCTTGAGAAGATTCACGGTTTCCTGCACACCCTCCTCAACAACCTGTCTTACTGTTTTGCCGGGATCGAGCACAGGTTCCTGGGGAAGGTACCCGAAGGTGATCCCTTTCTGGGCACTGATCTCGCCGAGATAGTCTTTGTCCTGGCCGGCAATAATTTTTAATAGTGTACTTTTACCTGATCCGTTAAGACCGAGTACACCGATCTTGGCACCATAAAAAAACGAGAGGTAGATATTTTTCAGTACCTGTTTATTGGGTTTGTAGACCTTGCCTACACCCACCATAGAGAATATAATTTTCTGATCGCTCAAGACTGTTTCTTTCTTAATTAAAATGAAGGGCAAAGTTACAAAAAATAGTGGGCATACTGAACCGGCATTTGGGTTTTATGTCTGAAATGTGGAGCCGTTTACATCTGTACAGGAATATTCACGTCATTACTTTGTGCATCTTTTAGTTGCAAAGCATTGCCAAAAATATTACAATGCTGATGCACTTAAGTACCAATTCTAAATAAAGGAGATGCCTATGGAGGATAATATATTCCTTGACGCGGCAGAGAACGGCGATCTGGAAACAGTAAAAAAACTCATCTCCGAATCCGCTGATGTAGACAGCATGGATGAGCACGATCGCACAGCCCTCATGAAATCAGCCAAGCACGGTCATATGGATATCGTTAAACTGTTGCTTGACAATGGCGCCGACGTTAACAACAGGGACAATCGAGGAACCACTGCATTGTATTGGGCAGTAGCCAATCACCACAAAGACATTACTGAGCTTTTAATAGACCACGAAGCTGATATTCATGTTATCGACGACAGGGGCTGGAATATTATGGACCATGCCAAATCGACCGGCGATAATGCGATTGTAGCTCTGCTTGAAAAAGCAATGGCCGCCGAAAAAACGGGGTAGCAATCACTAACCTTGAACAATAAAAGCCGTCTGCCTGTTGGTACGATGGCTTTTTTTTTGATGAGCACTGCGCAAAGTGCCGTATCTTTGGTATTCCCAAAATACATTATCAAAAATCCGATTTCATTTGAACAGATCCGTAAAACTGGGACTAGTGCAGATGTCGTGCACAAGCGATCCCGTGCAGAATATGGAAAAGGCTACAGGCCTCATTGAAAAAGCGGCCGGAGGCGGTGCCAGGATTATCCTTCTCCAGGAGCTTTTCAACTCACTATATTTCTGCCAGCAGGTTGATGAAAGCAATTTCGATCTGGCTGAAGAAATTCCAGGTCCTTCCACTGAGATTCTGGGCAATCTGGCACGGAAACTGCAGGTTGTAATTGTGGCTTCCCTGTTTGAATACCGCGCTCCCGGGCTGTATCACAATACAGCAGCTGTGCTGGATGCCGACGGCAGCTATCTGGGCAAGTACCGGAAAATGCACATACCGGAGGATCCGGGGTTCCACGAAAAATACTATTTCACACCGGGCGATCTGGGTTACAAGGTATTCAATACCCGTTACGCGAAAATTGGCGTTCTCATTTGCTGGGATCAGTGGTACCCTGAGGCGGCGCGCATTACAGCTACGATGGGTGCGGATTTACTGGTGTACCCGACCGCAATCGGGGGGCTGTCGCATGAGAGCGAAGAGGAAATGCGCGATTTTGTGGATGCATGGGAAGTTATTCAGCGGAGCCATGCCATTGCAAATGGCGTTTTTGTAGCATCCGTTAACCGTACCGGTACCGAGGGCAACATCAGGTTCTGGGGCGACTCTTTTGTAGCCGGTCCGTTCGGGAAAGTTCTGGCGCGTGCCGGATCAGGGGATGAAATTTTGTATTGCGATATCGATCCGGGCACCATCGACAAACAGCGCCGAACATGGCCGTACCTGCGCGACAGGAGAATTGAATCTTACGGGCCCATCCTGCAACGGTTCAACACATCTGATAAGTAATCCCGCTACCGATCCATGAACGATTCTGCAACAACCCCCAGATCGCTTGGCTATCGTATGCCTGCCGAGTGGTCGCGTCACAGCGGAACGCTGTTGAGCTGGCCGGCTAACCGCGAAACCTGGCCGGGAGAGCGGCTCAACCGTGTTGAAAAGGTATATGGCAATATTGTGGAGACTCTCTGCCGATTTGAACCGGTACACCTGCTCATTCCCGACAATACCACAGAGGTTAGGATGCGCAGGATACTGAAAGACCGTTCTGTGAACACAGCCAATCTTATACTGCACCGCATCCCGACAAATGACGTTTGGGTGAGAGACTGCGGACCAATAATGCTGAAAAAAGCCGGGTCAGCGATTATCACCGACTGGGGGTACAACGCCTGGGGCGGCAAGTACCCGCCTTATGATGACGATAACCGGATACCGGAATATTTTGCTGCTAAGTATGGCATAAAGCGGTTCAACCCCGGTATTATACTTGAGGGCGGATCAATTGAAACCGACGGGGAGGGTACACTTATAACCACGAAATCGGTTCTGCTGAACCCAAACCGGAACCCCGGGCTGACCGCCGAAAAAATCGAATACTATTTAAAAGAGTATCTGGGTATGGACCGGATCATCTGGCTCGGCGACGGCCTTGCCGGAGACGATACCGACGGGCATATCGATGACCTCACCCGTTTCCTGAATCCACACACCCTGATGACGATGGTGTGTGAGGATGCCGCTGATGTAAACTACCGTGCATTGAACGAAAACCTGGAACAGCTCAGAGACCTGCGGCGATCCGACGGCAGCCGCTATGAAATCATTCCCGTACATCTGCCCGAAACCAGGATTGAAGGTACAACTGTCGACGGTTCTGAATATGTGCCGGCCAGTTATGCCAATTTCTACATCGCCAATGATGTGGTCGTATTACCAGTTTATGACAAAAAATATGACGGCGGTGTTGTGGAGATGATGCAGCACTATTTTCCCGACAGGCACATAGCCCCCATTCCCTGTGCCGACCTGGTGTGGGGCCAGGGATCGGTTCATTGCATTACCCAGCAACTGTACGGAATCTGACAGCACTATTTTACGGCAGGTGATAACCTCTTAAAACAAGAACAGGTGATAACCTCCGTAACAAATAATGAGGTTCGGTTTTTTCGTTGATCAGGGGTGGCAGCCGCAGGGGTTAAATTAAATACAGCGGCAGCAGATTCCTGATAACATTAGTGCAAGTGCTTTTCACGGAAGGTGGTACGGCTTTTATTGTAACTATTATCAACCTTGTGTCGTATAGGTCGGGTAACTCACCTTCATCACAAAAAAAGATTGTTTTGACCATGACCAGGAAAATAATATTAGGCATAGGTATTGCCGGCGCAATTGGGGCAGCCGTTTTTTTTGTCACAAAAGACGGGGCTTCAGCCAGTGAAAAAGAGAGTTCCCAGCCTTATGTAACCGTCGAAGAAGGTACCATCGTCGAAAAAGCCCTCGCTGTCGGAACAATAGAGCCACAGAATGAAATACAGGTAAAATCAAAAATATCTGGTGTGGTTAGCCGGATTTATGCAGAACCGGGTTCATATATAGAAAGGGGCCAGCCACTCATAGAAATTGAACCCGATCCCACCCCCCTGGAACTGGCCGAAGCCAAGCGGAACCTGGAGATGTCGGCTATTGATGTGAATACGGCCAGGAGGGAACTGGACCGCATGACACAGCTCAAAGACCGCAACCTGATATCGGAGAGGGAATATGAAGAGTTTATCCGCCGTCATGACGATGCCGTTCTCCGCGATCAGATGAATCGCGAGCGGCTTCAGCTGCTGGAATCGGGCCGTGTCAATATAGCCGGAACTGAAATCGAGAGCATCATCAAAGCGCCTATCAGCGGATATATCCTGGAAAAAATGGTCGATATCGGCGACCCTGTTGTGCCCCTTACCTCGTTCCAGGCCGGTACCGCGCTCATGACCATGGCCGCGATGGATAACCTGTTATTCAAGGGTACTGTTGATGAGATCGATGTAGGCAAACTTTTCGAAGGTATGCCGGCCGAAATCAAAATCGGGGCAATGCCGGGTGTGGTAATAACAGGGCATCTCGACAAGATATCGCTCAAGGCGCAGCGCCAGGAAAATGCCATCGTCTTCCCGGTTGAAATAGTGATCGATAATACAAATGGCCACACCCTCAGGGCCGGGTTTTCGGCCAATGCCGACATCATCATAGAAAGACGTGAAAACATACTGATCGTGCCGGAACGGGTTATCACATTCACCGATGGTATAAGTATGGTTGAGTTGCAGGGCAGTACACCTCAGGCAAGAGTGGAGCATGAAATTAAAACCGGTCTGAGCGACGCCATCAACATTGAGGTGAAAGATGGGTTGAAAAAGGGTGATAGAGTGCTCGAAAAGCCCGTACGTAAACTTACAGCTGATTGAGGATGATGTACCTGAGAAGCTGTAACAGGATGGAATCAGCACTGCCGTTTTTTGCCATCAGTTCCATCAGTAAATGTTGCAGAATATCTGGTTGTAAACGTCAGGAGATTAATAATAATGGGATTATTGATGATCATCATTGACTTCTTCCGGAGCATAGCTTCCCAGCGTCTCCGAACGTTCCTCACGGTATTCGGCATAATGTGGGGAACAGCCACTCTGATTATACTCCTGGCGTTCGGGTTCGGCTTCCGTGTTCAGATGGAACAGAACATGCGGGGAATGGGCGACAACATCCTCATAATGTTCCCGGGTCGCACCACCCAGGCATTTCAGGGCTACGGAATCGGCAGGCAGATCCGTTTCCGGGAATCGGATGCCGGGCTGCTCAAATCGCAGGTGAGCAATATCAAAAACATATCGCCTGAATATCAGCGAAACAATATACAGTTTTCAAACGGCGACCGGCGGAATACACCAAGCATATCGGGTGTGAACGTGGTTTACGGTGAGATGAGGAATGTGTTTGCCCAGCCGGGCGGACGATGGATCAATGAAAAAGACCTCGAGCAACGCAGGCGTGTGGTGTTTCTGGGTGATCAGCTAAAAACACTGCTTTTTGGTGAGGAGGACGCGGTTGGCCGGCAGGTGATGGTGGGCAGCATTCCGTTCACGGTAATTGGCGTAATGCAGCCGAAAATCCAGAACTCATCCTACAGTGCACGCGATCACGACAAGGCATTCATGCCAATAAGTACCTATGCCACCTTGTTCGGTGCCACCTATGTGAACAATATGATTTTCGATCTGCATGATGTAACCCTTGCCGACCAGACAAAAGATGCCGTATACGAGGTGCTAGGAAGGAAATATACATTTAATGCTGCCGACCGCGAGGCTGTATTTGTATGGGATACCAACGAGTTTTTCAAGTTCATCCACTACTTCTTTCTGGGATTCAACATCTTTCTGGGTGTGATCGGGGTGTTTACACTTGCCGTTGGCGGCATCGGAGTCGCCAATATCATGTTCGTGGTTGTACAGGAACGCATGAAAGAGATCGGAATACGCAGGGCAGCCGGTGCCAGAAGGCTAACCATTATGGGACAGTTTTTCGGCGAAACGTTCATGCTCGTGGGCCTGGGCGCTGCCATGGGTTACGGCATAGGTTGGCTGGTGGTTAAGGGCCTTGCATACAATCCCATAAAGGAATTTGTGGGTGTACCGGTTTTTACGCCTGAAGTTGGCCTCATCGCATTTGTAGTACTCGCCATGATCGGTTTTGCATCTGGTCTGATGCCTGCCTGGAGGGCATCCCGTATGGACATTGTTGACTGTTTAAGGAGTTAAGCTATGTGGCGAATTTTGTTGGTGGAATTTTTTTCAGATCTGCGAAGCCAGAAACTCCGCACCTTCCTCACGCTGATGGCAATCACCTGGGGCACATTTGCCGTAGTTATTCTGCTGTCGTTCGGTGAGGGTCTGTCAAACCAGATGATCAAGGGCATGCTGGGGGCCGGCAACAGGATTATGATGATATATGGCGGCCAGACGAGTATATCATACGAGGGCCTCGATATAGGCCGGCGGATCCGTTTTGTGGAAGAAGACATCGACCTGGTATCCAGAACAGTACCCTATATAGAAAGCATATCGCCCCAGTATGGTCGTTTTACCAGTATCGGCGCCGGATCCGAAAGAACCAATACCTATATGGAAGGTGTCAATCCCGATTTTGAGATCATGCGTACGATGTATCCGGCTGCCGGCGGGCGTTTTCTGAATGAAAACGACGTTACCTACCGGCGCAGGGTAGCCTTTATTGGCAACAACATTGCCGAGCGTTTATATGGCGAGGAAAATCCCATAGGGCAGGAGATATATGTGGATCAAACACCGTTTGTTGTAATTGGGGTTATGGAGCCGAAACTGCAGACAGGTATGAACTATGGTCCTGATTCTGACCGGGTTGTTATTCCCTATACAACATTCCGTACCATGTATGGGCACCGTTACCTCAGTTCTATTCTGCTCAGGCCCACAGATGCCGATCATCAGGAGCTCATCAACAGCGAATTCAGGCGGGTGATGGCGGCCAAATATAAATTTGATCCATCAGATGAACAGGCCATAAGGATGTGGGATTTTATTGAAGCTGAAAAAATGAACCGCCAGGTGAGCATGGGCCTGCAGATATTCATGTTAACTATCGGTTTGTTCACATTGATTATTGCCGGTGTCGGCGTGGCCAATATCATGTAC
>RECM01000094.1 GCA_007694035.1 Balneolaceae bacterium | reverse complement strand
GCAAGACATGAGACACAAGACACAAGACACAAGACGCAAGACATGAGACATGAGACATCAGATATGAGATGGGAGATGGGATGATGGTGTGAAATTTTGGTGGGCTTGATGGATGTGCATTAGCTGCAAGTTTGAAACCAATTAAACAGAGATACGAAACAGATCAACCGGAAGAACGGATAATATTCATTCAAACCAGGTGGTTGTTATATGAACCGAAAATCATTTCTCACAAAAATCGGAGCGGCATCTGCTGTTATTGCCGGATTTCCTTATATAAGCGTTAAGGGGAACAGCAACTCGCTCACTCTTGAGCACCTGCAGGAGGAACGCTCTTTTGGTGCGAATGAGCAGATTAACGTCGCGCTTATCGGTACCGGGTGGATGGGTCAGGTTAACGGGGTAACCGCCGCAAAAAATAAAGGTGTAAAAATTGTGGCGGCCTGCGATCTGTACCACAGCCGCCTTGACCGGTGCAGGGAACTGTTCGGCGAAGATATTTTTACTACAAACGACTACCGTGAAATACTGCAGCGCCGCGATGTGGATGCGGTTGTGATATCGACCACCGATCACTGGCACGATGTGCAGGCGATCGACTCACTGAAGGCCGGCAAAGCGGTGTTTCTGGAAAAACCGATGGTGCAGAAAGTTGAACAGGGCCATGAGGTGATCCGTGCGGAGAAGGATTCCGGCAAGGTTCTCCAGGTGGGCAGTCAGCTCACCAGCGACATCCTCTACCTGAAAGCACAGGAACTGGTCCGGGCCGGCGAAATCGGCGACCTGGTTCTCGTGGAAGGCAATTTCGACCGCTACTCTGCCCAGGGAGCCTGGCAGTATTCGATCCCGCCGGGCGTAACCGCCGAAGAAGTATCGTGGGATACCTACCTTAAAGACCTCCCCTACCGTGAATTCGACCCGAACCAGTTCTTCCGCTGGAGAAATTACCAGGATTTCGGTACGGGTGCATCAGGCGACCTTTTCGTGCACCTGCTTTCGGCCGTACACCTTGTTACCGATTCCCACGGGCCATCGTCCATAATAGCGACCGGCGGATTGCGCTACTGGCGCGACGGGCGTGATGTGCCCGATGTGATGCTCGGCATGCTCGATTACGACAAGACTGAAACCCACCCTGCATTCAACCTGGCCCTGAGGGTTAACTTCATCGACGGTTCCGGCGGCGGTGTATCGATAAGGTTTGTTGGCACACAGGGCGAAATTGTTGTCGACTGGACCAACGTCCGCCTGCGCAAAGCGGAGCTGGACGACCGGCCGCCTGTTACGATCGATAATTTCAGCGGGGAGACGCAGGAAAAGTTTATGGCGTATTACGAAGCGAACTATCCGGAACCCCCGCCAAAAGTCATTAACCCTTCCGAGTTCATCTACCGCTCACCACAGGGCTATGACTCGCGGCTCAGCCATTTCACCAACTTTTTCGCCTCCATCCGCGACAACAAACCGGTATATCAGAATGGAACGGTTGCCCTGAGGGCGGCGGCCCCGGCACTACTGTCGAACCGCAGCTTCCATGAGAAGAAGATCATCCGTTGGGACCCGGTGCAGATGAAGGTACTCTGACCCGGATTCCCTGCGTGCTTACGAGCAAACCCTGACATCAGCAATAACCGAAACAGCTGAAACATGGCATATAGCGGAAACGACAGAAAACAGCGGTAACTGTTGAATCTGCCGGACCTGCTGAAAACGACTGAATCATCGATTCCTGATGAACATGCTGAACATCGACCGGAACCTTATGGACCTGTTGAACCTGCCGGACATCGATCGGAACATGATGGACCTGCGGAATCTTCGGAATCTGCAGTAGCTGCAATAGCTGCAATAGCTGTGGAACCTTTGAAACCTGCAGAACCTGTAGAATAAACTATATAAAAAGAAGGAAGTGTAATTATGAACCTGCCTGTGAATAAATGGCCGGGGGCGTTGTCCCTTGCCGCAATCCTGTTCTTTTCAGCAACTATAATTATGGCACAATCGTCATCCGCCGGGCCCGCATCAAACCAGGATGTACAGGACGGAGGATTCCGGCCGCTCTTCAATGGTGTGGATCTTTCGGGATGGGTCATACCCGAAGGTGACGGGGGCCACTGGAAGGTGCTGGATGGTGTGATCGATTACGATGCGATGAGCCAGGCCCCGGGCGCCAAAGACCTCTGGACCCGGGATGAGTTCGGTGATTTCGTGTTGCGGCTGGAGTGGCGCATCCCCGAAACACCGTTTGTAAACCCAAATGCACGTATCATACGCCCCGACGGCACCTATCAGCGCGATGCTGCCGGCAATCCCGTTAGCATTGCCGTTCCCGATTCCGATTCGGGGATATACCTGAGGGGTACTTCAAAAGCCCAGGTCAACATCTGGTGCTGGCCTGTGGGATCGGGTGAGGTGTACGGTTACCGTACCGATGCGTCGATGCCGGCCGAAGTAATCGCCGGGGTTACCCCGTCTGTTTTTGCCGACAATCACATCGGCGAATGGAATTCGTTTGAGATAACCATGACCGGCGACAGGCTTACCGTTGAATTGAACGGGATTGTTGTGATAGATAACGCGCAGCTGCCCGGCGTTAACGATCGCGGACCAATAGCACTGCAGCACCATGGCCGCATGGTCGATGGCGAGTGGGTAAGCCCTCCATCGATTGTACAGTTCCGCAATATTTACATCAGAGAGCTGTAATAAACCGACCGGAACGAACCCGGTTTAACGGAAGTGATCCCTTCAGTGTCCAATCACATGATGGATGCCCGGATCTCTTCCATCTCTTCCCCGGTGAGCTGCCTGAATGTTTTGGCGATTTCCACATTCTGCTCAAGGTGTGGAATAATGGATATGCCGACAACAGCGGTCGATACGGGATAGCTGAACACGTACGAGAGCAACTGCCGGGGGGTAAATCCCCTTCTCATTAGTCCGCCCCCGCCAAATACCTTCATTGCGATGATGCCGATCTCTTTTTCGGTTGCGACCCTGAAAAAATGGTCCAGGTGGTCTGCATCATCCATGATCGATCTGGCCGGATTCAGTGTGATCAACACGCACTCATACGGGTATTCCTCAATCGCATCCAGGAGAATCTTGCTGGAGTGGCCTGTGATACCGATATGCCGAATTACGCCCTCTTCCTTCAACTTTTCAAACGCCCGGCGCGAACTGTTCCTGCCGCGAATCTGCTCAAGTTTATCGAACGTACTCACATAATGGTGCTGGTACAGGTCAATATAATCGGTCTGCAGCCGGCTCAGGCTCTGCTCAACCAGCCGCATGGTTCCGTCGTAGGTATGATCATGGCTTTTTGTGGCCAGGAAAACTTCTTTCCGGCGGTGCTTTAGAACGGTACCGATGTATTGCTCACTCACGCCCCGTCCGTACTGATTTGCGGTATCGATAAAGTTCACGCCCAGGTCAAGCGCACGGTTGATGATCTCAGCGGCATCATCCTCGCGGCCGGGTTGTTCAAGGGTAGCCTGCCCGCCGAGGCTGAACAGGCTCACTTCATGGCCGGTTCTGCCGAGCATCCGTTTGGGCATGGCAGTGTTCTCAGGATCGGCTATCCACGCCAGGGTTTTGGAAAATACCCCACCCGATGCAATCATTCCAAAGCCGGCAGTTGCTGTAAGACCGGTTTTCAGAAACGTTCTTCGGTTCAACATTTTATTCATAAACACCTCCTGAATGATTCGGTACAGGCAGGTACGGAATACCGCTTACTGACCAGAACATGCGGGGGCGGTTCATAATGGTCGCTCCCCGGGCAATCACAATGTATTTAAACCCTGCCAGGTATGTACAGCGGGTACGCAGGATGTTAAAAATAGTATCAGACCTGCTCTGCTATTGATGTAATAACCAGCTGCAATGTACACAAAATCCGTAATCCCGGAAAGATAATTGATGATCGCATCGTACGATTTCCGGCGCATTTTATATTTTCCGGCGCATTTTATGATTTCCAGCGCATTGTCAAATTTCCGGCGCTTTGTACGATTTCCAGTGCGTTATACGATTTCCAGTGCGTTATACGATTTCCGGCGCATTCTGTGCCTCCCGGCGCACATAAACGATATCAGGGCCGGGCGATATCTGATTAAGCCGTTATTCCGGATTTAACGCCTGCCCCATCGCCTGTCTTTGCCGCCTGCCTCTAACTCCTGCTTTTACCGCCTGCCCCATCGCCGTTTTTTATCGACCGGTTTTGACGGATTGGAACTGCTGTGCCGGCTGTTGCCAGTGGAATCGTTTCCACTGTTCCGGCTGACCTCTCCGTTTCTGCCGGCGGCGCCGCCAGTGCCGCCATTGGTCGAATTACTGCTCGCGCCGCTGCGGGTATGCATTCTGTTTTTGCTGCTGCCATTCGTACCATTACTGCCGGCGTTTCGGCCGTGACCCGACCCGTTGCGGTTGCCGGACCGCGGCGGGCGGTGCTGCTGTTGTTCAGGCGGCGGCGGATTGTGGTCAGTTAGCGGGTAATCGTGGCCTTCCACAACCGGAATCTTTTTGCCGATCAGCTTTTCGATATCGCGGAGGAACACCTTTTCAAGTGCATCACAGAACGACAGGGCCGTACCATCCGAACCCGCTCTGCCGGTTCGGCCAATGCGGTGAATATAGGTTTCCGGGATGTTGGGGATCTCGTAGTTAATAACATATTGCAGCTCATCCACATCGATGCCCCGGGCCGCGATATCGGTGGCCACAAGCACACGGGTAACCTGATCCTTGAAGTTGCCCAGCGCCTGCTGACGGGCAGCCTGAGATTTGTTTCCGTGGATAGCCTCAGCCCCGATATTGCTTTCTTTGAGCATCTTCACCACTTTGTTCGCCCCATGCTTGGTGCGGGTAAAAACGAGTGCCGACGTGATCGCGTCATCTTTAAGCACATCGATCAGCAGGTTCTTTTTGTTGCCTTTGTCCACGTAATAGAGGGCCTGGCGGATGGCATCAACGGTCGGCGATTCCGGGGTTACATGCACGCTGACCGGGTTGGTAAGAATGGAATTTGCCAGTTTCACAATTTCGGGCGGCATTGTGGCTGAAAAGAAGAGCGTCTGCCTCTTTCGGGGCAGGGCGGCGATTATCTTTTTTACATCGTGAATAAAACCCATGTCGAGCATGCGGTCGGCCTCATCCAGTACAAAAATTTCGATGTCGTTCAGGGTGATGTAGCCCTGGTTCATCAGGTCGAGCAGGCGGCCCGGCGTGGCGGTGAGAATATCGATACCACGGTGCAGCTTTTTAACCTGGCTTTTCTGGTTAACGCCGCCAAATATAACCGTGCCGTTCAGGCCGGTATGGCGGCCATAGTTCTGAAAGCTTTCATCGATCTGAATGGCCAGTTCCCGGGTCGGTGTAACGATGAGGCTCCTGATTTTCCGGTTTTGGTTGCCGCTCTTCCGGGCGCTCAGGTTTTGAAGAATCGGGATTGCAAATGCGGCGGTCTTGCCGGTGCCGGTCTGGGCACAGCCCAGAATATCGGTGCCTTTGAGGGCAACGGGTATGGCCTGCGATTGAATGGGGGTGGGTTCGGTATATCCTTCTTCTGCGAGTGATTTGAGGATAGGCTCTGCGATGTTCAGCGAAATAAACGACATATTGGGTATAAAAATGGAAAAAGCCCGGCTTGCTTTTTGAAGCCGGGCTTAAAAAAAGTGAACTGCAAGATACGGATAAAATAAGAAAACTCTATCCGGCGGCCGAAATGCCAACGAACGGTTCGAATACCAGGTCTCCTTCATGCGAAACTCCGCCTGAACCGGGACGGATAACCAGCCGGTGCTCAAGCCGGTTAAATCCGGTCGATTCCTCCCATGTGCCGTCATTTGCCACACGCACCGAAAATCCGGGTCTGTGACGCAGGGCTTCGGTCGGATCGGGCAGGTTCAGCAGTACTTCGTATTCGCCGGCCGGGAGATTTCCAGGTATGCCCAGTTCATATTGCAGCCGGATGCTATCGCCACCCTGCCAGGTCCGGGGATCAACGGGCAGGTTTACTTTCACCATGCGGGATGCATCATTAACGCTGCGCAGAACCACCTGTACGGTACGGGGATTGTAGGGAGCGGCAAACCCCTCATTCAACAGGCCGAGGTTGAAATGGAAGGTTCCGCCCGCATCGGCAGTCCGGCTGTAAGAGCCGCTGGTCATGGCAAACCGGTACCCAAGCCGACGTTCAACTTCCGGCATACAGCCCTGTTCGACCCAGGTGTCGAGGATGCGGCGCGAATAGTTGTAGTTCAGGAATGAATACCGCATCATGGCCAGTTCAGAAAGCGCCGTTTCACAGTGGTAGCGGTCGCCGGCATCCGGCCGGGGGTTGCAGGTTTCTCCGCCCATGGGCACATAGCGGGTATCAAGGCTCAGATAGTATTTCTGCCAGCCTATGGTGAGGGTATCGCGCACACCTTTGAACAGCGGATCATCGCTGAAGCGGCCCACCCAGTAGGTGCCCACATCGGTGGGGCTGGCCAGGAAACAGTCGTTGTGATGGCCGGTTCTCGACTTGTAGGATCCACTGAAAGCCTCATCGTCACTTATCGGTTCAAGTGACTCGTAAATCTGCATTTTCGCGGCCGGATAACGGATCTGTATATGACGGTCTTCCGGGAGCACATCCATCAGTTTATGGGATATAATCCTCATATTTTCGGTTGTGGTAAGGTCGTTGGTAGAGGCGTGCCATTCTCCCCAGGCCCCTATAAAACCGCCCTGGGCCACTGCGATCACATCCGCGTATTCCCTGAATAGCGGCTCAAGCTGATCAAGATGGCCCAATACACGTTCAAGGGTTGCATCAGGCTGACCGATGGCGGTAGAGTACCGGAACTTGAAAATGGTTTTGATGCCGGTTTCCCGCAGTGTCTCAAAATCCTGCTTCATCTTGTCAAGAAACTCCTGCGAGATGTCCGACTCCCTGAAATCCCGGATCAGGTACGGGCGGAATACGAGGCTTTGGCCCAGGTCCCGGTAACTGCGAAGGGTATCGGCATTCAGCGGCGGGCTGTCTGGTGTTCCCGGAGCAAACCGGTAAAACCCTCTTTCAGGGTTGGGGAAATTCGCGTCAGTCGCATTGTAACTTACACTGACCAGTTCCGGATTAATTTTCGGCTGAAACTGCCAGATGATCAGGTATACGGGAATGAGCACCAGAATGGCGGATGCATGAAAATATCGGTTCATGGATGTCTTTTCTATATGGGTATTGCGATGGGGGCGACATCACTCAGAATAATATGAAACCAATATAGTTATTATTTGAAATCTATATGAAACAGATAGAAATAAATTATTACGATATTTTCCTTACCAGTTGATCTTCCAGTTCCTCCAGGGTTTTATTTTTGGTTTCCGGTACTACGCGCCACACGAAAATCAACCCCACTACTGCAAAAAGCCCGTAGATGAGGAATGTTGCACTGTTCCCCAACGTGGCCAACTCCCAGGGGAACACCAGCTGGACCAGGAAACTGACACCAGAGTTAATAAAACCTGCAAACGATATGGCAATGCCCCGAACCCGAAGCGGGAATAGTTCAGAAAACATCACCCACATTACGGGTCCGATAGATATGGCAAAGGAAGCTACAAACCCGAGTATCCCAAAAAGTATCAGGTTTGGATTCATGTCGATTGCGGCAGCTACCAAAGCTGATTCGTGCGCAATTGCCGCCTCCTCACCGATGGCCTCTGCCAGGGCACGCTTGAAAAGCACATCATTGGGATAGGTTATTCCACCCATACTGCTCATCAATGCCGACCGGTCGATGGTTTCATCGAGCGATTCAATGCTTTGCGGTGTCAGTTCATAGGTGGCCGAATGAAATCCATACGACAGCAGCAGCATCATCGCGGCAATACCTGTCATACCAAAGATGAGCAGTGGTCTCCGTCCCAGCTTATCGATGAGCAGCATGGCCAGAATGGTAAAAACAAGATTTGTTAGCCCGACCAGAATAGCCTGCATAAATGACGCATCGGTGCCTATGCCGGATTGTTCAAATATCATTGGCGCGTAAAAAAACACAGAATTGATGCCGGTAATCTGCTGCAGTATGGCCAGAGATACCCCTACGATCAGTACAAGCCGTAAAGCCGGATGGAAAATCTCTTTTACTGAAACCTTTTCCTTGTGTTTGTCGGCCTCGAGGCTATGTATAACATCCCTGAGTTGTTTTTCGGCTTCATCCTCTGCAACCAGCCTGTTTAATGTGATTTTCGCCTCCTCCACTTTGCCCACCAGGATCTGCCACCTCGGGCTTTTTGGCACAAAGTACAAGCCCACAAAATACAGGACCGCCGGCAGCGTCTCCAGGCCAAGCATCCACCGCCAGGTGTATGCATCAAACATGAGCGCCTGGGCCCAGCCTGCATCCGATTGCGCCCAGCGCAGGATCAGATAGTTGGTGAAAAATGCCGCGGAGATACCAATCACAATGTTCAGCTGGTTGAAGCTGACCATTCGCCCTCTCATCTTTGGAGGTGAAACTTCGGCGATGTACATCGGTGCCACAATCAATGAAGCGCCAACACCCAGCCCGCCTATCATTCTGGCTATGACCAGAAGTGTAAACGTAGGCGCAAAGGCGGAGGCAATCGCAGAAACCGCATACAAGACTGCAGCAACTTTTAGTATAGTCCGCCGGCCAAACCTGTCGCTCAGCGGTCCGGCTAGCATCATGGCCAACGTGGCGGTAAGTGTAAGGGAGCCTACGGCCCAGCCCAGTTCAATTTTTGAGAGCCCGAACTCCGGTTCAATAAACCTTACCACGCCTGAAATAACCGAGGCGTCGAAGCCCATCAAAAAGCCCCCCAGGGCTACTATCATCGTAATGCGGGTAACAAAAAATTGTTTGCTGGTCATATAATTGTGATTAATGGGCTGATTATATGCTGTACCAGTTAATAAGCAGCGTTCTGGTATAACAATCCCGGTTTGTCAAAATAATTGCGATTCGCGAACACAAATTATAAAAATCCCTGCAACTCTTTGAGCAAAAATTACCATTCATTTTTGTAATTCCCCTGAGCGCTTTCCCACGCTGGCTGCGACTTTGCAAGCAGTTGGCAGCCAGAGAGATGCAACCCCTGCTTGCCCTTTCAGCCGGCCCGGTCCGGCCCAACCCTCACTAAATCGTTGTGATTTTATTCAATATTAAGTGAACCCAATAAAGACGAATATCCACCCAGGTCCTTAACTTCGAGAACAAGTAATATCCCGTTATCCGGATTGTCAAGATCCGCATCCAGGATGATTTGTTTCTTCACTTTTTCGGTTTTTGAGGCCGGTGTGAGTACCAGGATTATCTCTTTTGGGGTTTCAATTTCTACAGTTAACAGCTTGAAACTCTTTTTACCGACAGTTCCCTGCACGGAGAACGCCGTATAGACCGGGGCATTCGATTTTCTGCATGCATCAATAACTATGTCGTGTTGTTCCGCATCTACAATTACAAATATAAGATCATACTTGTTTTCCATAACCTGAATTTTTTATTAATGGTTAGCAACAGGGTTGCATCATGTCCGCAAGCCACTCCAAGATACAACATCTGATTGGTATCAGTATCAGTTTCAGTTTCAGTTTCAATTGCGGTTTGCCTCACCTTTCAAAAGTTCTCTTATTTCAGAAACTTCTTTTTTGTCAGAGAGGATCAGCAGCTTGTCATGTACCTGAATCTGTGTACTGCCTCGTGGAACAAGAAATTTCCCTTCTCTGTTAATCAGCGTGATGAGAACGTTATTTGGTAAACCCAGCTCAAGGATCTGCTTGCCCACAGAATGGTCACCATCTTCAATCTCCACTTCTTTTAACGCCGCCATTGTATCAACAGTAGGCTCCAGCTCAATCGGATACCTGGTTTTTTCTTTTGCAGGCGTATCAACATGCAGCCATTTTGCAACAATGGGAATGGTTGTTCCCTGAATCAGCACTGAGGTTACAACGATAAAAAAGACAATGCTGAAGAACAGTTCAGCCTGCTCAAGCCCATGTACCAAAGGGAATGTTGCCAGAATAATAGGTACGGCCCCTCTGAGTCCAACCCAGGATACCATCAGCTTTGACCTTGTTTTCATGCCCATAAACAGGGTGCCTATAAACACACTCACCGGCCGGCCGATTATGATCAGTACAATCGCAATGAACAGCCCCTGTAATGCTATAGCCACTATTTCTGACGGAAAAACCAACAAGCCCAGCACGAGGAACATACAGATCTGCATTAACCAGCCGATCCCGTCAAAAAAGTTCATCAAGCTTTTCTGATGTACAAAAATGGAGTTGCCCATGACCAGTCCGGCAAGGTAGACCGCTAAAAACCCGCTGCCCCCCAGAATGTCTGTAATGGAATAGATGAGGGGAACAAATGTAAGGGCCAGCACCGGGTAGAGCCCATCGTAGCCGAGGTTTGCGTGATTGATCAGCCAGGTAATTAATTTACCGAAAAGTAAGCCGGCAATGAGCCCAATGCTCATTTGCATAAGGAAAAGCCCAATAAATGCCGCCCAGGTCATTGACGGAATGGTCATATACTGAATCAGGCCGATGGTCAGAAAAATAGCCATCGGGTCATTTGTTCCTGATTCAAACTCGATCAGCTCACGCAGGCGGTATTTGAACCCGATAGCCCGTGAACGCAAAATGGAGAAAACAGCTGCGGCATCAGTAGAAGAAACGATGGCGCCCAATAAAAACCCCTCGATGAGCGAAACCTGCAGGATCAATGATGCAAAATAGCCTACAATCACGGCACTTATCAGAACCCCGACCGTGGAAAGTAAAATCCCGGGAAGAACAATTGGCCTCACTTTCGCCCATTTGGTATCGAGTCCACCGGAAAACAGGATATAGATCAGGGCGACAATACCAAGTGACTGAGCAAGCTGGTAATCTTCAAAGTAAACAACATTCAATCCATCGGAGCCGAAGATCATTCCGATACCCAAAAATATCAGCAGTGCCGGGATACCGTATTTCAGTGACAGCTTACTTGAAAAAATACTGATCAGTAAAAGTATCGCAGCTATTAACAGGTAGATTGAAACGGCCAAAGGGATTGTATTTTAGAAATGTTTTTAGCTGTTGGAATTTACCACTTGAGATGTGAATTGATCTGCGGTAAATATACTGTTATTTGGCAATTCATTATGAGAAATTGACATCTAATGGTTTAGCATATCGGTCAGCTGACCAGCTGCCTCTGACTTTTTCCCATCATCCGGGCTTGCCCTGGAATTTCATCGGGGAAAACCCGCTTCGGCCCGGCGGATCACTCCAAACAGGCATTATTCTCCATAGTTTGATATAATTTTTTGTTTTGAACTGAGTACTAACTATTTAAATATTCTATTTTATCACAAATTATTCGATTAAATCAGACACCGTTCTGAGTTTCATATTAACACGCATTTATTATGTATTTCAGTACAACAGACGACGGCATTGAACTTGGTAAAATTCAGGATGACCTCACATTTTTGCACAACTGCTATGTGGAAATGCTCCGGGAAATTGGAGAACATCAGGTGGCTGATGCCATTGAGAAAGGCCGGCATTCAAAAACCGATTCAGAAGTAATCAGCAAGGCCTTTTCATTGTATTTTCAGCTTATCACTATTGTGGAGGAAAATGCTGCGGTCCAGCTTCGGAGAAAACTGGAAGTTGAACATGGCCTTACCCGGATCTCCGGCCTGTGGGGCAAAACCCTGCAAGATCTCAAAAAAGCTGGCCTTTCTGATGATGCTATTCTGAAAGAACTACCGAATATTAACGTCGAACCGGTTTTAACGGCCCATCCTACCGAGTCGAAACGGTCTACCGTAATCGATCAGCTTCGATCCATTTACCTGCTGATGGTAAAACGTGAAAACCAGATGTGGACAGACAATGAGCAGAAACAGATTCGCGATGAAATTATGACGGCTATGCAGCGCTTGTGGAACACCGGACAGGTTTTTCTTCATAAACCATCCATACAGGATGAACTCCGCAATGTGATGCACTACCTTACCAGGGTGTTTCCGAAAGTGCTGCCCATGCTCGATCAGCGGCTTCGTGAGGCGTGGGAATATACCGGGTTCAACCCCGGGCTGCTCAATGATTACCGGAAATTCCCGGGCATCAGTTTTGGAAACTGGGTTGGCGGCGACCGCGACGGACATCCATTTGTAACCGATCATGTGACCCGCAATACGCTGCAGGATTTAAGAAAACAGGCCCTTCATTTGCTTCAAAGCGATCTTTCCGGTTTGGCACAGAAGTTGAGTATTTCATCGTATGAAGTAACTGTTCCCGCTGTGCTTACCAGCCGCATCAATGAGATGACAGAACGGGCGGGGCCAGCGGCAAAAGCAGCTGTTGAACGGAATATTGAAGAGCCATGGCGGCAGTATCTGAACCTGATGCAGGTACTACTCCCTCTTGATGAAAACGGTGAACCGGTCGAAAAACCGGATTCAAACCGGTATTACACGTCAGAAAAAGAAGTGCTGACCGATTTTGACATCCTCATTGAATCGCTGCGTAAAATCAATGCCGATCGAATCGTAAAGATGGATGTGGAACCGGTTGCACGTAAAACAGCGGCTTTCGGTTTTCATCTGGCCGCACTCGACATTCGCCAGAACAGCAAATTCCACGATCTGGCCATGGCCCAGCTTCTGAAAGCATCAGGAATAGACGACGGTGAAAACTTTGCCGGATGGCCGGAACAGAAAAGGGTTACGTTTCTGAATGAAGAATTGAAAAGTGCGCGGCCGTTTGTACGTCACCGACTGAACCTGGGCACCGAAGCCGACGCGGTACTTGCGTGCTATCATGTCGTAAATAAACACATAAACCGGTACGGACCTGCCGGAATTGGTTCCTTTATTGTAAGCATGACCAGAAGCCTGTCCGACCTGCTTGTTGTGTATGCCCTATGCCGCGAAGCCGGGCTTATGGAACTTTCGGCAGACGGGATGACCTGCAAGGTACCGGTGGTTCCATTGCTGGAAACCATTCAGGACCTTGAAAAGGGCCCCGAGATAGTAGATGCCTTTCTGAGCCACCCCGTTACAGAGCGCAGCATCACATACCGGCAGCAACGGGATGATTCCGACAGGTATCAGCAGGTGATGGTCGGATACAGCGACAGCAATAAAGACGGCGGCATTTTTGCCAGTTTGTGGAGTTTAAACCAGGCACAGCAAAAGCTATCAGATACCGGCAGGAAACACCACATCAGGATCCGGTTTTTCCATGGCCGGGGCGGCACCATCAGCCGCGGGGCTGGCCCCACTCACCGGTTCATTGCCGGTCTGCCATCCGGTACCATTCAGGGCGATATGAGGCTTACCGAACAGGGTGAAATGATATCACAGAAGTATGCCAATACCATTACCGCTCTGTACAACCTGGAGCTGCTTCAGGCAGGTACTGCCGCTCTTACACTTAACGAAAAGAGTCATCAAACTTCCACAAAAAAGACTCAGCATGAACTGGAGCCCATAATAAACAGATTGTACCAGTTCAGCCTGGAAAGCTATCAAAACCTGGTGCAATCCGACGATTTTGTAACCTTCTTTTCACAGGCCACACCTATTGATGTGATTGAATCGAGCAGCATTGGCTCACGCCCTGCACGCCGTACCGGCAAAAGAACGTTCGGCGACCTCAGGGCAATACCCTGGGTATTCAGCTGGAGCCAGGCCCGGTTCTTCCTAACCGGATGGTATGGCGTTGGCTCAGCCCTGAACCGGCTGAAAAATGAGGATGCAGATTCCTTTAAAATACTCAGCGAACACGCCATCGGGTTCATGCCATTCCGGTACATCATCACCAATGCATCATCAGCAATTGCCCTCGCCGATACAGATATCATGAATAACTACGCCTCATTGGTGCAGGACAAAGCCCTGGCCAGCCGTTATCTTGGTACAATAACAGAGGAGTTTGTGCGCACACGCGAAATGCTGGAAGTGCTCTATGGGCATAAACTTGCCGAACGGCGCCCCCGCATGTACAGGTTGATTGAATTCCGCTCCGAGCGGCTGAACCCCCTGCATCGGCTCCAGATTGAGCAGTTAAAAACATGGAGAGAGCTGAAAACCTCCGGTAAGGAAAAGGAGGCGGCCGCACAGTTACCGGAAATGCTGCTGGTACTCAATGCCATTGCCAGCGGGCTTGGAACTACGGGGTGATGAACGTTTGCCCCGGTCTATTCCGATGGCGGGCTGCCGTCACGGGAGTTTTTACGGATCAAAAAAATCCACTTTCCCGTTGCCAATATTGTACAAACCACCTGTAATCAGCAGCGAGCCACTTTGCTCGAGTTCTCTCAGTACCGGGCTCTCTTTTCGTATCTGTTCAATGGCAAGTTTCACGTACTCCCTGGCAAGATGATCAACATAGGCGTAATCATCCGGGTCGGGCTTGCCGTTAAATGATTTCTTTGCACGCTTTTCGGCCACTTTTATCTTATTGACCAACGCAGTCAGATGACCGAATTCCGCACCATCTGCCGCTCCTTTTACGGCACCGCATCGCGTATGCCCCATTACCAGTATCAGTTTTGCTCCGGAAAGACTTGTGGCAAATTCCATGCCTCCGAGCACATCGCTGTTTATCACATTACCGGCCAGCCGTGTGCTGAAAAGCTCCCCGATCCGCGCATCAAAAATGGTCTCAACCGGAACCCGGCTATCAATACAACTGTGCACAATGGCGTAGGGCGTCTGTTTTTCTGAAGTCGCAGAAACCTCTTTCACAAATTTTCTTCTCCTCAGCTTTCCCTCAACAAATCGCCTGTTACCATCCTTGAATGCCTGCAGTATTTCAGCGGGATTCATATGCGATCTGCTCTCGTCCGTGAGCATGTCGTCATCACCATCGTTACCGTTTTCATCCTGCGTTATGGCAAACATCACGGCAAAGATACCAGTTGTTATAAACAGAAAGCTAAGGGCACTTAAAATCATGGTTTTCTTATCTGGATTTTTTTTGTGTAAGATTTTTCTGAAGACCTAAATGTATCATTAAATATAAAGATTGAACACACCCATTGAAAAGATCACCCGGGAGGTGAAAAAGAAACTGGCTAACATGTTTGGTGAACAGTTAACCAGTTTCAGTATTAGCAACACCGCCTGGTGGTTATTCTTGAATATTTAGTGTTTATTGATATGAATTATTTAAGCGCCTGCATAACAGCTATTGAAAAAGCGGGCAGGTCAGGTGGTGTTCGTGAGGTGATCAGGTTCCCGTCGATCATTACTTCCTTGTCAACAAAAATGGCACCTGCTTCGGTAATTTCATCCTTTACTCCACCTACGGCCGTTAATGTTCTTCCTTCAACGATACCTGTAGCAATTACAACCTGCGGGCCGTGACAAATAGACGCAACAGGTTTATTGGCTTCAATAAACTCTCGTACGAAATCAACGACTGAACTATTTTCCCGCAGGTTAGCCGGGGAATGTCCGCCGGGTATTATCAGCGCATCAAAATCAGCAACTGATACATCTGTGACCGATTTTTCCACAACGGCCGTAACATCGCTGTTATAAGCTGTATAAACGCCTGGCTGTATGCCGATTACTGTTATTACAGCTCCCTGGTTTTGCAGAAAACCAAGCGGAAACATGGTTTCACCGTCGTGAAATCCTTCGGTAATAAGAAAGGCAATACGTTTCCCTTCCAGTTCTTTGTGAGTATTGGCTGCAAATACCGAGGTACCGAAGAGTACAAGAATCAATAAGAAGATTGGGAAAATAAATTTCTCTCGCTTCATAATTTCTCTCCATTATTAAGTTGGAAAAAAACTGCCCGCCTTATTGAACCTCTTCACTGTTGAAGTAAAATACCATTCGGGATGGAAAAAAACACAAATTCGGGGTGTTTTGCTGATCAAGCCATTTAAACTTTAACCCTTACACACTGTTGACCGCCATAACTTTGTGCTCCCCACTGCTTAAACCACTGCCTCAGTTTTGTCAGGTAATGTTATGCGGTATTGAGGTACGGATCAACCTGTTTAAATAGCACTGCTGAAGTTGAAAAGATGAAAGAATCTGTTCTTATTTATAAGAAACCCCTGTTTTTGCTGCATCCCAAAACACTTTGGACAGCTGTAGTTATCTCGTATATTTACAATGTAATTAACAATAGAAACTAAACTCAGTAACGTGAAATCTATTCTCAAGATTCAATTCGTAGTATTATCTTTATCCCTGTTTGTCTTTTCCTGCAGTGATAGCATTTCCGATTCTGATCCGAACAACAACGATTTACCGGAACCACCTGAAAAAGAGCTGCAGCTTGTTTGGTCGGATGAGTTTGATACCGGTGAGCTCGATATGTCAAAGTGGTCATATCAGTACGGCACCGGCCAGGATGAAGGGTTACATGGCTGGGGGAACAATGAACTACAGTACTATACCGACCGCGATGAAAATATCTATATAGAAAACGATATGTTGTACATCGTTGCCCACGAAGAGCTTTTTGAAGGAATGGACTATACTTCGGCCCGCATCAGAACGCTGGATAAGGGAGACTGGCAGTACGGGCATTTCGAGATCCGGGCAAAGCTTCCCGAGGGTCAGGGAATCTGGCCGGCCATCTGGATGCTGCCCACCGACGAGCGGTTCGGTGGATGGCCCAAGAGCGGTGAGATCGATATTATGGAAATGGTAGGCCACCAACCGGAAACTATTCACGGTACCGTTCATTATGGCCCTGACTGGCCCCAAAATCAGTTTACCGGAAAATCTTACACGCTTGAAGAAGGAAAATTCTCCGATGATTTTCACGTCTTCTCCATTGAGTGGGAAGAAAATCATATCAGATGGTTTGTGGATGGTGAGCAATACTTCGAGGTTACCCCAAACGATCTTTCGCCACATCAATACCCGTTTAATTCGCGGTTTCACTTGCTCATAAACCTGGCAGTGGGCGGCTACTGGCCGGGCAGTCCGGACGGTACTACCGAATTCCCCCAAAAACTGATAGTGGATTACGTTCGGGTTTACCAGTTCAAGTAACCATCCCAAATAACATACTTTTACCACGAAAACGCAGAAATTCAACCAGGTTTCTCCCGTTTACCTTTTTCTACGTGCTGCTGCGGCTATCACAAACCTGCCCGGCTTCCGGCAGATCAATCGAGTTAGCCATTTGTGACATCATGGCATCACGGGTAATAATGCCGGCCGTTTTCTTCTATGAAGAGATCCTGATACCTGATCCATACAACGTATTGAGCTTACATTACAGCTGTGGGGAAAGCATTATAACAGATTTAAAATCATCTAAAAAGCCTCACCGATCGTGAAGTAAAGACCATTGCCATGTGCACTTAACCCGTAATCTATGCGAAGGTTCAAGCTGTCGCGGCGATTGATATCGAACCGAAGGCCGGCACCTCCAGCATATTTGGGGTTGCTCAGGTCAACCTTACTGAACCGGTTCCAGACTTCCCCGGCTGAAGCAAACACGACAGCTCCGAAACGCCACCACAGGTGCTGACGAAGCTCAAGCTGCAGTTGAACAACATTCTGATCATTAAATCTGCCAAAGAAGTAGCCCCGGTTGATATTGTCGCCACCTATTGCCGGTTTAGCCTGAAAAGGCACCTCCCCCAGTGTGAAAAGGCCACTGAAGTGTGCAGCAACGATGGTTCCCGGAAGCGGCTCCGGCTGCCAGTACCTGCGGGCATCCATGTACATTGATGAAAAGCCGGCTGTTCCTGAAATAGAAGGGTTTACAACAGCCGTGATCTCAAAATAGTGACCACGAACCGGTGTCATTATACTGTTACGAGCGTCGTTTCGAAGAGACAGCCCGACACCAGCCACGGTATTATTTCGCGGGTTTCCCCGCGGCCAGAGCTCCGGCTGATTACCGTCTTCATCGTCGGAAATGCTAACATCCCACGTTGTACTGAAATTAATAACCGGCCCTGCAAACCACTTGCCTGAGTGATTTTTCAGAAATTCAGCCCGCAAAAAAATGCGCCTGTACTCCAGGGTTCGTTCATCGGCATCTTCTGAGCTGAAGCCGGGTGCGAAATGAAGCGCAGGAAAATAATTAAAACCTCCATACAGGTTATAAATCCAGGTTTCTCCGGGCTGAATCAGGTTGATGCCGCCTTCGAGAATAGCTTGATTATTGAGAGTATATATTCCGGAAAAAAAACTTTGTGAGGCCCGTGTTTCAGGCCCGGCCCCAAAGGGCTTAAACTGATAAAATACAACTACTCCCATCATCAAACTGGTTTCAGGAGTATAGGCCACAGCCGGTATAGGCACAATGCTGTTGCGATAGGAATCGGCACTCAGCTCATCCTTTAACAGATGCCCGCTATTCCCGGAATTTGTTAGGGTGTCGGCCGAAGTTGTGAAAACAAAAAAATTTGCCAGCGCAGGGTATGGCACTGAAAAAGCTATAAAAAGCGACAACAGAAACCTGAAATGATTAGGCATGATATTTACAGATTAGGCCATTAATTCGAATCATATATTTGTTTACGTAATCCGGATCCGAAAGATATTAAATATTGATGCTGGATATTAAATTATAGTTCATCTGGAATGGTTAAAGATTGCAGGCAGGGTAATACAGTTTAAACAATCAATTATGATAGTGTCGCTTGATTTGCCTGTTGTGTTTCTGTTATATAATGATTTGCACAAGTTGTTAGGGTTATACTTTTCTACTCCTCAATTGCAAATAACCCTGCTGCATTTCCCCAAAGTATAGCACGTTTATCTTCATATGTAAGATATTCAGCCTCTCGTATAGTTTTGACTGAACGACCAATAACTTCAGGCCAGGCCATTTGAAGAGTCCCAAACAGAATCTTGTCGTTACCGGCCGTTGCCACAGCTTCGCTCAGTAACCGGTTAAAAAGTTGGTCTCCCAGCAACCATATCGCCACGGATGTTTCCATATAAATATTTGGATAGGTTCCCAATATGTACAGTGCTTCATCAAAAAAAGGCCAGCCCATGTGCATCATCACAATCTTCAAATCGGGAAAATCAATGATCACATCCTCAAGCAACAAAGGATTAGCAGTACTGATTTTAAATGCCGGGCTTAATACCTGTTGTGGGTTAGGACCGGAAAAACCGGTATGAATGAAAACCGGTATTCCATGTTTTTGGGCAATCTTGTAGTAGGGATAAAGATCGGGAGTATTGAGAGGTATTCCTCTATAAATCAACCCCAGTTCACCCAATGCAGCATATTTACAATTTATGATATTCTTTTCAAACTCCAGAGCTGCTTCTGTGTGATCATCCATCGACAGATCCGGCTCATAGGATAGCAAAAACATATCCGGGCGTTCTTCAATAAAAGCCTCTTTGTAAGCACCATGACTGAGTAAACCATAACGAACATTATTCATTTCCATCTGCTCGAAACTTTTACGGAATAGTTCGGCACTGTCAGCTACCAGTTCACCGTATTTTTCAACACGGTGCATGCCGAAGTCGATACCCTCCATAGCGCGTTCGAACCAGGCGGGATTAACTCCTTGCACCGCTACATCAAATACCGGGGTTTGGTTATTTGGAATAGGTTGATCCTGTGATGTACACCCAAAAAAGATGAAACAGACAAGCGATAAATGAGTGAAGGTTTGGGTTTTCATAGACTTTCGTTTATCTGATTAAACGGAAATAATCTTATAGATACAAGTCAAGCAACATAACGACCCAGCATTTGTGCGGGGCGGCTAAGTTCCCGAACTCACTTTTCCACAAAACAGGAGCAACCCATTCCGGATCCCATTGAAACAGTTGTTCACAAAGTTCGGTATGATCTGATGGCAGCCAAAAGTGGGCAAGGATGTTTG
>RECM01000025.1 GCA_007694035.1 Balneolaceae bacterium | reverse complement strand
CCATTGGCGAGATCGCCCGGATGCTGAAGGGTGTGCCCCTGCTCGACGGTCTCGGGACTCTGGGCCTGACCGTGATCGCAATGAAAGGATGGAGCCGCGAGATGCTCTGGCCGGAAACGGGCCTGGAGTGGATTCCGCCGAGTCCGAACATCCCCGATTTTGAGACGGCCGTGATCTACCCGGGGGCCTGCTTCTTCGGGAGTGTATCCGGAAACGAGGGGAGAGGAACCCATGAGCCCTTCAAGCTTGTTGGCACGCTCTGGGGCGACCCGGAGGCCCTTGCCGCCGACCTGAACGCCCGCAATCTGCCGGGTCTTCGTTTCGAACCTGCAACGTATTCACCACAGAGCATACAAGGCATGTCGACCAATCCCCGGCTGATGGGGCAGAAGGTATACGGTGTACGCCATGTGGTTACTGATCCGTACGTGGTGAGGCCGATGGAGGCGGGAGTGCACCTGATGCATGCCTTCTACCATCAGGCACCCGACAGCCTGAAATCCGATTTCTTCGTTACCGCACCCATGCTCAGAATATCTGGCACCCCAAAGCTCTACCGCATGATCGAAGACGGCTATTCGCCGGAGGAGATCACCGTGGCGTGGAGAGGGGATGTGGAGGCGTTTATGGAGATGAGGAGGGAATTTTTGATTTATGAATAAAACTAATAAGCTCATAAGCTCTTGAGCTCTTAAGTATTTGAGTATTTGTACCGTTGTGTTGCAGGGATTTTTCTATTTGCAGAGGTTTAGATGTTGGTTTTTCAGGTGGTATATGGAAGAGTAATCAGAGTATTTATGGATGGATGTTTATTAGTACGGCGGTGCGGTGGATGGCTTTTAGTGGCCGTTATTGCACTGGTTGGGCTGGCTGGTCCGGTTGCGGGCCAGGATGGTTATCCGGGGCTGGATGATGCCGCCTGGGATCGTGTTGAACTGGCAGCCGGCATCGTATGGCAGTATGCGGCTTTCTCAGGGCCTGGTGGTGTACCCCAGTACATCAATCTGCTGGTAATACAGGCTGATACTGCGGCACGGCGGATCCGGTTTGCCGCAGCGGGCAAGGCGGGCGGAATTTCCGGAGGTGAGCCGGACATCACACTGGATAATGCGACCGACGACGATACCCGGTTCTTGCGGCCATCGGAATTTGCAGCCAGGTATCCTGCGCTGGCCGTTGTGAACGGCGGCTTCTTCTCGGATCATCCGGATGAGGTCAATTCAGGGATATTCAAATGGCAGGGCACCGTGTGGCCCTTCACCCGTGAAGAACCCGAGGAGTTGCGGTTTGTGGGCAGTTCTGCCTTCGGGCTGGATGCCGGCGGCAACTGGATATTCATGAACCGCGAGGGCAACGCCTGGACCGGCGACTGGCCGGAAGCCGTGAGCGCGCTGGCCGGGGCACACAGGCTGATCGACGATGGCGTGATCCCGGAACCGGTAATGAGCGGGCGCTGGCATTCGGCCCGCGAGATCCGTCATTCAGGGCTGCGCCATCCGCGTACGGCGGCCTGCCTGACCGGCAACCGTCAGCTCATCCTGCTGGTGGCAGACGGGAGGCATCGCGAAGCGGTTGGTTTTACCCTTACCGAACTGGCACAGCTGCTGCATGACTTCGGCTGCGTTGATGCGGTTAACCTCGACGGAGGCGGGTCGAGTACGATGTATATTGATGGCAGCGGCGTGGTAAACCATCCCAGTGATAACAGGGCGTTTGACCGGGATGGTGAAAGACCGGTTCGGACAGCGATTGTGATTGATGGGATAGAGTGATTTCTGGTGCCATGGAGATGAATTGAGGTGGCAATTCAGATGTATTGCGATGTGGCAATTCAGTGATTTTTTTGGCGATTTTGATTGGGCGATTCAGAGATGTAGCGACGTAGCGATTTAACGATTTTTTATAATGGAAATGAAAGAACAATTGTCTGGGATATTAACATGTAAAATATAATGATATGAATATGATGAGATCGTGGATACTGGCCGGTTGGATTCCGGTGGTTTTAATGATGACCTTCCTGATGGCGGTTTCGTGCGCGCCCGGGCAGGATGAGGTGAAATTACGGGTGATGTGCTACAACATTGCGGCCGGTCACGGTGATATCGACGGCATTGTGGAGGTTATCCGCAGCCATGATCCCGATATTGTGGCGCTACAGGAGGTGGATGTGCACTGGGGCGAACGCAGCGGGTGGATTGATCAGGCTGAATACCTGGCTGAGGCGCTTGGAATGCACGTGTATTACGGAGAAATCTACAGCTTCGAACCGGTGGAAGCCGGGCCCGATGAACCGCGACGTTACGGTCTTGCCTATCTGAGCAAGGAGCCTTTCGTTCACCGTGAGAACCACCTGCTTTCACGCCTGTCGACCCAGACCACGGAGCCCGAACTGAAGGTGCTTCCAGGTTTCCCGGAGGTGGCCATCGAATGGCAGGGGCGGCGCATCCATTTCTTCAATACCCACCTCGATTTCCGGCCTGATCCGGCGGTGCGGACCCTGCAGATAGCCGAGATGATGGCCATTATGGCAGAGGTTGATGGACCGCACTTTCTCATTGGCGACCTTAACGCGCGGCCCGATGCCCCCGAGCTGGGCCCCTTATTCAGCATTCTGGAGGACGCCTGGTCCGGGCAGGATAATCCCGGTTACACGTTCCCGGCACACGCCCCCGACCGCCGCATCGACTACATCCTGCACTCGGAGCATTTCAGTGTTAGTGATGTGTTTGTTTACGCAACGGAGGCGTCGGATCACCTGCCGGTTGTGGCAGATTTTATATTGATCCAATAATTTATCTGTTGCAGCACCTGCCAGTAGCATTATGGAAAAGGACTAAGGTTGTTCCTCCAATTTCAATAAAGCAAATACGGCTCCCTTGTTCGTCTGAACGCCTCTAGTTCATCTTCCCAGGCGGCAAATATTTCGGCAGGGTGCGACCCGCCGCGGAGCATGTTCATCAGGCGCCGGGTGCCGGTAAGACGGTCCCAGGTGCGCTCGTTCCACTCCATTTGACCGGCATGCAGCTCATGAATGGCCCACACCATAGCCACGCCCGCTTTGTAGGGCTCAAAGATATCGCGGTCGGTTACATTCACGTAGATGCCGTTGCAGTGTTCGCCGGCCAGATAGGGATCACGGCCGTGAAAAGGCATCCTTTCGGGGGTGAATTCAATCGTTTCGAAGGTGACACCGGGCAGTTCCAGTCCGTTGAGCAATCCGGCTACGGCCTGATGGTCGATCCACGGGGCACCTATATACTCAAAGGGCTTCTCCGTGCCGCGACCCTCCGATATGTTCAGTCCCTCAAAAAGGCAGGTGCCGGCGTACGCCAGAATGGATTCGAAGGTGGGGAGGTTGGGTGAAGGACGGCTCCATTCTATGCCCGTTTCGTCGTACCACATCGAGCGGTTCCAGCCCTGCATCTCCACCACGTGCAGTGTTGCCTGATGTCCGCCGCGCAGCATCCGCTCGCCGTTGTAGAGCAGCGCCAGCTCGGCCATCGTCATGCCGTGGATGACCGGAACCTTGCCGAATGCCCCGAAACCATACAGGAATTCATTGTCGGTAATGAAACCATCCATATGATTGCCGGTTATAGGGTTAGGTCTGTCGAGCACGATAATTTCTATATCGTTTTCAGCGGCCGCTTCCATCACAAAACCAAGAATATTTATATGCTCATAGAAGCGTGCCCCGACCTCCTGGATGTCGAAAACGATCACATCCACACCTTCGAGCATTTCGTTGGTGGGCTTGTGGATGCTGCCGTAGAGCGAATGCTTGGGCAGGCCGGTTTCTGGATCGATATCGCTTTCGGCATCGCGTGGAAGGGAGTAGTCGTTGCTGCGGATGTTGAACTCCATGCCGAACAGCACTACCAGGTCGGCATCAGGATACTCAAACAAGGCATCGGCCAGATGTGTGCCGTCGCTCATGCGTCCGCTGTGGTTGGCGACCAGTGCCACACGCTTGCCGTCGATCAGGTGGGAATACTCCGTGAACAGACGGTCGGCGCCAACGGTAATATTGTTGGTTGAGGTGTTTTGATCGGGCTGTTTGGTGCAGCCGGAAGTGATGTATACGAGAGAGGCGAAAGTGAGAAGGCAGAAGATGGTGATGGAAGGTTGTGTTGGCATGGGGAGGAAGGGTTATTGATTTGGCGATTTAGAGATATTCGATATGGGATTTAGCGATGGTTTTTTGGGGGATGGGGGATGGTAAAATGGCTGGTTGATCGGGTGGGATTATTGATTTGGCGATTTAGAGATATTCGATTTGGCGATTTAACGATTTTTTTGGGGATGATGACCGGGATGTGAAATGGGAGGTTCAATTGGCTGAAAAACTCAGCCGGATTATATAAAAGGTTTTTTGAACTGGGAAATTAAATCGTGTAAATGTTTTCGGCAG
>RECM01000074.1 GCA_007694035.1 Balneolaceae bacterium | reverse complement strand
GAGTTTGAGCAACTTCAGCGCCTGCTGGGCGTTTTCCTGCATTCCGAACCCATCACCCCACACAACAACCGACACGACATTGGCAAAAACTGATTCATCACTTCCTCCCGGTATTACAATACTGCAACCGTCAACCAACGGTACTCCGGCGACTATGAAAAAAAACAAGCTCCATATCCTCAAATTCGGGGGCAGTTCGGTGGCCAACCCCGAGAACATCATGCGTGCCGTAAATATCATCAAAGGCAGGATAAAGCAGTTTGATGTGGCCGTTGTGGTATCCGCCCTTGGTGGTGTTACCGACGAGCTGATCGCGCTCATGGATAAAGCACTGGCCCGCGATCCGCTCTGGCGTGACCGGTTCTCGAGCCTGCGCGACCGGCACTTACGCACCCTTACCACTCTGGTCGGCGATGATTTTGACCATCCCGTGGTTACGCAGGTTGAAAGCCTGCTGGCGGAGCTGCGCGGGCGTCTTGAGACCATCGCTCATGAGCAGAGCATCAGCGGTAAAACGCGCGACCATCTTCTGTCGTACGGTGAGCGTATGAGCTGCCGGATATTCGCTTCCGCCCTGGAGGTGAATGGCGTACCGGCCAAACCCTGGGAATCGCACCATTTTGTACGCACCAACAACCGCTTCGGAGATGCCGATGTGGATGCAGAGACCACCAACAAACTGATCCGACGTCTGCTTGGCGAGCGAAACGGGCATGTGCCGGTGATCACCGGTTTTATCGGATCAACCGCCGAAAATGAGATCACCACGCTCGGCCGGTCGGGCTCCGATTACACCGCCAGCATTATCGGTGAGGCACTCAGTGCCAAAGAAGTGGAAATATGGTCGGATGTGAACGGTGTGCTAACGGCCGATCCACGCCTGGCCGATACCGCGGTAACGATCCCCCAGCTCAACTATTCGGAAATTGCCGAGATGGCCCACTTCGGCACCAAGGTACTGCATCCGCGCACGGTGCTACCGCTTGAGCAGAGCGGTATTCCGGTTACCATCCGCAATACCTTTGAACCCGAGCACACCGGAACGCTCATATCCCACGACTATGTACCCTCAAACGGTACCCTGCGCGCCGTTGCGCTGCGGAAAGAGATTGTGCTTATCGGGCTCAGAAGCAGCGGACTCGACCGCATCCACAGCCTGCTTACGCGTGCCATGGAAGGTCTGAAAGCGGCGGGCATCGACATCCTGTTCAACGCGTCGGCCTCGGCAGATTACGGCATCACTTTTGTGGTAAATGCGGCCCAGGCCAATCAGACCGTTAAGGTACTCCGCAACATTTTCGAGGTGGAATATGCCAAAAACCTGATAGAGGAGCCGGCAAAACTGGAAGATGTGAGTATGGTTACCGTGATCGGCGACCGCCTGCAGCACGACCTTGGCCTGAGCGGCGCGGTGCTTTCGGTACTCGGCGAGAACCAGATCGCCCCCCTTGCCATGGCCAAAGGAGTATCGAACCGCCACCTCACCCTGCTCGTTCACAACGAGGTGGAGCGAACGGCGGTTCAACTCCTCAACGACCATTTTTGTGTTCACGGACAGCGCGTACGGCTGTTTATAGCCGGTACGGGTACCATGGGCAGTGAACTGCTGCGCCAGATCGGGCCCACCTCCAACCCTGAGTACGATCTGACGGTGATCGGTGCCTGCGACAGTCAGAAAATGGCATGGAGACCGAATGGTTTCAAAGCATCGGAGGTATTTGAAGCGGTGAAGAACGGCGAGATAACCGAATGGGGTACCATCACCGACCGGCTGATAAACCAGTTCGCCTACCGGACCATCTTCATCGACACAACGGGCAGCGAGGAGGTGGCCCGTTACTACAGCAAGCTGCTGAAAGCCGGCATACACGTGACCTCCACGAACAACAGGGCCAATTCAGGCGACCAGGACTATTACGATGAACTGATGCACTACACACTGGGCAAACGGACCCACTACCTCTATGAAACCACGGCCGGAGCGGGTCTTCCGGTAATTCAGACCATCAAGGACCTGATGCGGACAGGCGACAAAATTCACAGCATTACCGCCGCTGCTTCGGGCACCATGACCTACCTGTTCGAGGCTCTTGCTGCGGGTCGCCCGTTCGGCGAAACCATCCGCGAAGCCCGCCGGCTTGGCTATGCCGAGCCTGATCCCCGCGATGATCTGTCGGGTGAGGATGTGGCCCGGAAAATGATGATCCTGACGCGGGCAAGTGGTTTCCGGGTTGAACGCGATGAATTCAGCACCGAAAACCTGATCCCCGAATCGCTGCGAACGGTTACCCTTGAGGAGTTCTGGCAGCGGCTCGATGAGTACGATCAGGAGTGGGAGACACGCTCAGACGAAGCCCTGGCCAGGGGCAGGGTACTGCGCTACGTTGGCAGGATGGAGAATGGACAAATCCGTGTGGGTGTGGAAGCCGTCGAGCGCCTGTCGCCGATGGGATCGCTCAAAGGCACCGACAACCTGTTCGCCATCCGGAGTGACCGCTACCCCGAAAGTCCGCTGATCGTGCAAGGGCCCGGGGCCGGAAAAGAGGTGACAGCGGCCGGATTACTTGCGGATGTACAGAAGATCGGGATCCGGATTGTGCGGTGATTTTGAGAGGTGAGAGGTGAGACACAAGACACAAGACTTCAGACAAAGCAAAAGGCGGCGAAAAGGCGACGAAAAGGCAAAAAGCAAAAGGCAAAAGTGGGAGAAGGCGTGAGGCAAAAGGGAGGGGACTACACTCAGTTTGTTTGAAATTCTATAAGTTTCCACTCCCTGTTATAAAAAAAGAAATCGTATTCCCACGCTACAAGACCGACATTGCGTTCATACACAAAGTGATCTTTGCTGTATCCACCCACCGGATGATAGGGGCCTGTAATCGTTTCCTCGATCCGGTCAGGTACTCCGATTTTTACATCCTTGATCAAGCGATATTTTTCATAGCCATTTTCGTTAAAAAAGACCCAACTGAAACCAATATCCCTGACCTTCAGATTATTAATTTCATTGTGTGTTCTCAAAAAAGTTCGATCAGAGTACATAAAAATGTCATACAGAGCGTGCTCTTCCAGTTCATACCATTTCCCATCCTCATCTACATGTTCTCCGGTAACTCTCCATGTAATCCGGCCTGTATGATGCATTAAATCATGCCCACTCTCGGAATACCGGTATGAATACTCCCAATAATTACCCACACTCATGGCATAGTATTGCTCCGTTATCGGGGTGAGGGGTTGCGGATAAGGGTTATGGCTGTAAAATTTCCTCCTGGGATCAACCTCCACTGTAATGGTTTCCCATTTTGGTTTACTGAATGTAATATCAACGACAGTACCTTTGAGTTTATCTATGGTATATCTGCCACGATAATCCGTAAATGCTTTTTCTTCTCCATTTATGATGACACTTACACCAGGAACACCGGTATAAACCAAATCGTGGGGATATGCTTCAGAGTGCCTGGGCGGATACATGGCGTCATATACCACACCATGAATTGATCTGCCAAGCAGATCAGCCGGGAAAACGAGAACGACCGAATCGTTACCCGATTTTTTGATCTCCATGGGGACTTCCAGCTCAAAATAGTCTTCGTGGGTTACAACGAAAGTAACATTACCGGGTTTGATGTCACGCAGAACAAATTCTCCGGCGGAATTTGAATAGGCCGATGTTCTGTGATTGATGGTCCCGATCCGGGCATTTGAAACTGGGATCAGGTCTCCGCTCTCATACTGATACCATACTTTCCCGGATACATTCACTAAATCGCTTGAGGTTGAAAACGGCCCGTCCTTACATCCCGATAAGAAGAAGGCAGTCACCAACAGAAGAACGCTGATATAATAGTGACAAATTTTCATGGCGCCAGCATCATTGAAATTATGATTCTACCTGAACCATCAACCGTTTTTATAATATCGGAAATATAACCCCAAAAAAAGTGCCAATCACAGGTAATCGATGTTGAGATGTGATTTAACCTGCGGTTTACCCGGCAACCTGTAACAGCCAGGTGGTACTGCAGTGTCAGCTTCGTACGGTTACGATGAGCTGGTTGATCAGGGTCTGGCAGTTTTGACCGTATGATTGTATTTCGCTCTATTGATACCTGTTTAATTACATCCATTAGTTACTTCCGCAATGTAAAATATCAGGCGGGGCTGCCCGGTAATGAGCCAATCAAGCTGTAGATCATGGCAATCTCTCTATGCCAGTTCCCGGGTTCGGGAGTTTCGAGGATCATGGGCAGCCCGTTCAGGCGTTCATCGTTCATGATACACCGGAACGCTTCCACACCGATTGTACCCTCCCCTATCGGTGCATGACGGTCGACCCGGCTGCCAAACTCTGTTTTAGCATCGTTCAGATGGAGGCCTTTCAGGTAGTTCATGCCTATCACAGCATCAAATTCGGCCATGGTTTGCGCATAGGCCTCCGGTGTGCGAATGTCGTAACCCGCCGCGTGAATATGACAGGTATCGATGCAGACCCCGACCCGTTCTTTGTCGTCAACCAGTTCTATGATGCCGGCAAGTTGCCCGAAACGCCAGCCAAGGTTGGTACCCTGACCAGCCGTCGTCTCCAGTACAGCCGTAACCCCGGTTGTTTTGGCAAGGGCGATGTTCACCGATTCCGCGATCCGTTTAAGGCAATCCTCTTCTGTGATTTTTCCGAGGTGTGCCCCGGGATGGAAATTCAGAAGGGTGAGGCCCAGCTGTTCGCACCGCTGCATCTCGTCGAGAAAGGCATCGCGCGATTTGGTGATGCCGTCATTTTCGGGATGCCCCAGGTTGATCAGATAGCTGTCGTGCGGCAGGATGTGTTCGCTGCTGAAGCCGAGCCGGCCGGCCTCCTCACGGAACGATTCGATTTCGGCATCAGAAAGCGGCTTTGCCCGCCACTGACGCTGGTTCTTTGTGAAGAGCGCGAAGGCTTTTGCCCCGATCGCCTCGGCGTTCGCCGGAGCGTTATATACACCACCGGCCGCGCTTACATGTGCTCCAATATATTTCATGCGGCTAAAATAGTGATGATAGCCGCCCCGTAAAAACAGTGTTCCGGTAATTGATTTCTGAATGCCCCGGATTGGAGCGTCTCCCCTGATGAATAGTCATCTATATAGAGACGCCCGCGGACGCTTCCTTACAGAACTATTTGGAGTACAGGCATTTTTATGGCTGCATCCCAAACAATACCCCGCTGAATGCCCCGTAATCTGCCGGTATTTTCACCGTCTTTTTAGGCCTGTCGAGGGCGCGCTTCAGGTTTTCCGGTATTTCGACAACGCCGGGCAAAATTTCGTCCATCACTTCGATGAACTTGGCAGGATGGGCGGTCGAAAGCACGATGCCGGGTTCCTCTGCCCCCTCCTGTTCACGGTACCGTTCGAGGGCCAGCCATCCCACGGCCGTGTGGGGATCCATGATGTAACCGTGATCGCTGTACACCGTTCTGATCGCCCGGCGGGTATCATCATCGGTGTAGTCGGCCCCGAAAATGACCTGGCGCATGGCCTGTGCATCGGGTAGCAGCTCGCACATCCGCGAAAAATTGCTGGGGTCGCCCACATCCATCGCGTTGGAGATGGTCTGCACGGAGGCACGGGCGCGGTATTCGCCGGTCTCCAGGTATTCGGGCACCGTCCGGTTCCGGTTTGTGGCCGCGATAAACCGTTTAACCGGCAGACCCAGCTTCCTGGCGATGAGCCCGGCCGTAAGGTTACCGAAATTTCCGCTGGGCACCACAAATACCGGCGGGGCACTTGATTCCGGCAGCTGCAGCCATGCACGTACATAATAGATCATCTGTGGCAGCAGGCGGGCGATATTGATCGAATTGGCGGAGGTGAGCCGCAGCTTGCGGTTCAGGCCGGCATCGAGAAAAGCCTCCTTTACCAGCCGTTGACAGTCGTCAAACGAGCCATCTACTTCAATTGCCTGTATGTTTCCCCCGAGTGTGGCGAACTGGCGCTCCTGCAGCGGGCTCACCCGCCCCGAGGGGTAGAGGATGACCGCCCTGATGCCGTCCACACCGTAGAAACCGTCGGCCACTGCCGCACCGGTATCGCCGCTGGTAGCGGTAAGTACGGTAAGCGGGCTGCCCGAGCCACTGTTGAGCCGGGCCAGCATCCGGGCCATGGTACGGGCGCCAAAATCCTTGAAAGCAAGCGTGGGGCCGTGGAAAAGTTCCAGTATGTATCTGTTTTCGCCCATTGCCACCAGGGGAGCGTCAAAATTGACCGCATCACTGAGGATGTGGTGCAGATCGCGCTCCGGGATGTCGTCACCCAGCAGGTGACGGAACAGAACCTCGCCAATGCGCCAGCAGGGCTCGCCGCGGAGACCATCAAGCCAGCCCGCGGGCAGCGGATTCAGGTGCTCCGGCATGTAGAGCCCGCCATCGGGGGCCAGGCCGCGCATAACGGCTTCATCCAGCGTGTGGCGGACTGCCCTGTTATTGGTGCTGTAGAATTTCAACAGGTTATCCTTCCTCCACGATACGCGGGCCGGTTTTGTTGATCGGCGAAACGTAGACATCCCCTTCGATACCGGTCTTTTTCAGCGAAGCAAGCATGGCATCGCCAACATTCCGTGCACCGGCCATGGATGTACTGAGTGCAAAAATGGACGGACCAGAACCCGATATGCTGCAGCCCAGGGCGCCCGCATCCATGGCGGCTATTTTAACGTTGTCGTAACCGGGTATGAGCAGCGACCGCACCGGTTCGAAGATGATATCGTTCAGCGACCGGCTGATGAGCGGGTAATTACCGGTGATGAGACCTGTAACGAGCCCGGCGAAGTTGCTCCATTGCACGATGGCGTCTTTCAGCCTGACCGACTGGCGCAGGATTTTGCGGGAATCTTCGGTCATCACCTCAATATGCGGATGCAGCACAGTGCAATGCAGCCCTTCGGGATGTGGCACTTCTATCACATCCAGCGGGTCGTAGCTGCGGATCAGCTGGAACCCGCCCAGCAGTGATGGCGCCACATTGTCGGCATGGGCGGCACCGCAGGCCACTTTTTCGCCCAGCAGCGCGAAGGGCAGCAGCTGCTCACGCGTCAAAGGTTTGTCGAGCAACAAATTTGCCCCGAACACCGCGCCGACGGTACTTGCCGAACTGGATCCGAGCCCGCTGCCCAGGGGCATCTGCTTGTGCACCTCGATATCGAATCCACAGGGTTCGCCTGTATGCTCCAGGAGGGCCTTAACCGATACTCCCGCGGTATTTTTGTCTGTTTCGAGCGGAAGCCGGCCGTTATCGCCCGTAATTCGGGTAATGCGAATTCCGGGCTCATCCCTGCGGGTAAGTTTTATCACATCGCCGGGCTCGTTCAGGGCGAAGCCCAGAGAGTCGAAGCCGCAGGCCACGTTGGCCACGGTTGCCGGTGCAAAAACGGTGATTGTTCTGTTCTTCAAATATCCTCTTGCTGTTGATTCGTATGCCGGCAAACCATTCTGTAGATTTGCGAACGGGTAAAGGTAGTAAATCGGGCCTAAAAAGTCGTCAGAAAACCTTGTGAATACACTTGCGAAACGGGATGAAATGCATTACCCTTTGCATCGGTATGATTGTGGTATATTCAACCTGTTATATTGGTCCGGTCTGCATTCACAGGCTCTCCGGGTCAATGTACTCACATTTGCACAGATTTACTTTTGCAGTGCCGCATCAAACCGGTACAACCGATAATTACAATACAACGAACTATGACGGTCTTTAAATTCGGCGGTTCATCTGTCGGCTCACCTGAACGGATACTTCGCATTGCTGAACTGGTAAAAGAGGATGCCAGCAGCGGCCGCTGCCGGGCGGTTATCTGTTCGGCATTTCAGGGGGTAACTGACCAGCTGATTCTTATGGCGCGGGAAGCGGCGGCACCCGACGAACGCTACCTGGAACGCCTCAGGGAGCTCGAAAAACGCCATCTCGATGCTATCAGGGCACTGATCCCGCCCTCGGGCCAGAGTCCGGTAATGGGCGGTGTCAAAATGATGCTCAACGACCTTGAGGATGTGCTGCAGGGGATATTCCTGATCCGTGAACTCTCAGACCGCACACTCGATTTCATTATGAGCTTCGGGGAAAGGCTGTCGAACTTTATCATCAGCCAAACATTTCAGCATCACGGCATCCCCAACAATTTTCTTGATACCCGCCAGGTAATACGGACTGACAGTAAATTCGGTGCGGCCAATGTGGACTTCAAAACCACGAATGAAAATCTCCGTCGCCATTTCAGTACTCATACCGGGCTGCAGGTGGTTACCGGTTTCATAGCATCCACAGCGAAAAATGAAACGACAACCCTTGGCCGCGGCGGATCCGATTATACCGCAGCCATACTGGGTGCGGCCCTTGAGGTTGGCGAAATTGTAATCTGGACAGATGTGGATGGCATGCTTACAGCCGATCCGCGCAAAGTGGCCCGGGCTTTTTCGCAGACTGAGGTCTCCTATGAAGAGGCGATGGAGATGTCGCATTTCGGTGCCAAAGTTATCTACCCGCCAACGCTTCAGCCGGCGATGGAAAAGAAAATACCGATCCGCATCAAAAATACGCTGAACCCGGATTTTGCCGGAACAGTGCTGAGCGCGATCCACTCGGGGAGTCCGTATGCCATAAAGGGGATTTCCTCCATATCAAACATCTCGCTGCTGCGCGTTCAGGGTGCGGGCATGGTGGGAATGGTCGGGGTAGCCCACCGGATTTTCGGGGCGCTTGCACGCGGCGGCATCAACATTATACTTATCACACAGGCATCATCAGAGCATTCGGTATGCTTAGCGGTAAGGCCGGAGCAGGCCATTCTGGCCAAAGAACTGCTCGAAGCCGAACTGATGATGGAGCTGCACAGCGGGAAAGTAGCCGAAATAATAGTCGAGAACGATCTGAGCGTACTTGCAGTAGTCGGCGAGAACATGCGGCAGACGCCCGGGATCGCGGGCAAGGTTTTCCAGGCTCTGGGCAGCAACGGCATTAATATATCGGCCATTGCCCAGGGATCGTCGGAGCTGAACATATCGGCCGTTCTGAAGAGCAGCGACGAACAGAAAGCCCTGAATGCCATCCACAATGCATTCTTCTTCAGCATGAAAAAACCGCTCCACTTATACATTGCCGGTACAGGGCTGATCGGCAGGGAGTTGCTGCGGCAGATTCACGAACGTTCCGATGCCATCCTCAAACACAAGGGGATTACACTTCTGGTGCACGGGATCGCCAACAGCCGCACCATGCTGTTCGACCGCAACGGCATCAGCACCGGCAACTGGGAATACCTGCTCGATGAGCGGGGCGGGCCGATGCAGCGCGACATATTCATAAAAACCATTTCGGACATTAACCTGCCGAACAGCGTATTTATCGACTGCACGGCCAGTGAATTAACCGGCGAGGTGTACGATCAGCTGATCCGGTCGGGCGTTTCGGTGGTAACAGCCAATAAGAAGGCCAATTCAGGAGAATTTGCCCGATTCAGTCGGTTGAACAAGCTTGCTGAAGATCACCAGGTTACTTATGCCTACGGGACGAATGTAGGTGCAGGCCTGCCGGCGATCGAAACCGTTCGCAGCCTTGTGGAGAGCGGCGATGAGATCATATCAGTGGAGGGTGTACTATCAGGCACACTCAGCTATCTGTTCAACTCCTTTACCGGGGAGACCGGATTCAGTGAGCTCGTGAAAAGCGCGAGGGAACAGGGCTACACCGAACCCGACCCCCGCGATGACCTGAACGGGATGGACGCGGCCCGGAAAATTCTGATCCTTGCACGTGAAGCCGGAGAGCAGGCCGAGCCGGATGCTGTGATAACCGGCAACCTGCTGCCCAAAGAATACTACGCCATCTCTTCCGTGGATGAATTTCTGAAAAAGCTGCCCGAACTGGATGTACATTTTGAAAAGCTGCGTAAAAATGCCCTAAAATCGGGAAAAGTACTCCGCTATCTGGCACGTTACGAAAAAGGAGGCGGCATAAGCACGGGGCTTGAAGAGGTGGATGCAGGTCATCCTGCGGCATCACTAAAAGGCAGCGACAACATCCTGGTAATACGATCAAAAGAGTACAATGAACGTCCGCTCGTGATTATGGGGCCGGGTGCAGGAGCGGGGGTAACGGCGAACGGGTTGTTGAAGGATGTGCTGAGGTGTTGACGGGATAAAGTCCCCCTTACATGGGGACACCGCTGGTGCTGTTAGTATGCTTCGAATTAGGGAACAAGTGAACATTAGAACAATAGAACGGCGAAGTGATTTGGGAGGATGTCACTTGTTACGCCGTCCTGAGTACAAGCCGGCGCAAAGCGACGGCTTAAAGTCGAAGGGCATATTCAAACCAGGAGAACAGTACCATGCACTGCCCGGGATTGCAGGCATGTTTCGCTGAGCAATAATTGAGGTGATCTGCTGAGCGGGCAGATTTTTTAATAAAATTGAGAGATTGGCTGTAAGGATGTGAGATAAAAAGTCTCTATAGAAATACCACTATAACTATTTAATCAAGGAGGCCAATATGTTAAAAATGATTTTTACGCTAATGGTGACTTTCACATTTTTGTCAGCTAACGCAAATTCCATTGCTTATGGAATGAACACAGAAGATACACCAACATATCAATCAACTTCAGTCCTTGATTTTGTTGAGTATCATCAAAATCTAAAGTCTGCATTTTTAAACTACTCCACACTTATAGAATCATTCAGTTGCCACTCTGGTGGCGATGGTGCATCTTCTTGCAGTCTGGGTTTTAGTATACTTGGTTGCAGTGTGACTTGCCAGGATGGCTATGAGGCTTGTTGCTCATTTTGGTATGGATGTAAATGTATAAAGAGTGATGGTCCCAGAGATGTTGAAGAGGTTGAGGAAGTGGCTGTCTGGGCATAAAATTCATAGCCTTCGAAAAGTGAAACGTAATCAAGAAATTCATTAATTAACCTAATCACCTTAATTATAAAATTATGTATTACATGAATTTTTCGAAGGCTATAATACTTAAATTAAATAAGGTTACTAATATGTTAATAATTTTAGCAGTAATTCTGAGTATATCAAGTTGTTCAGATTCAGAACGGAATAACAATTCTTCAGATTGGCAGAAGAATTCTAAAGAAATTCAAGAAACATACCTCAGCCCCAGGTTTGTCGGCTTTGAAACTGCTGATCATTTTTTGATAGCTCAACTCCAGGCAGCCAATGAAATAAATATTGATAAACTTAATCAATTTAACCGCATAGCAACCGGGGATGATAAAATATTAGTACTCAATGACACGGAACAATTTCTGTTTTCGATAACTGACGAAACAAAAATTGATCTTCTCGTAGATGGTATCATTCTACTGACAAAAAACAATAATGACGTTACAATACTTTCCGAATATATTGAATCTTTGCAAGACATTACGGGAAGTGATTGTTGGGCAGGTGGTGAGGGCACAAAATCCTGCTCCACAATGTATAGAGGACCTGAAATTAAAGTAACCTGCAGACTATCATTTTATGCCTGCTGCAATAGGGATTTGACTGGATTATGTATAGCAAACTGAAACAACCCGGTTTTGAATCAGGGTACTTCTTATCAATTCTAAGCGCAGTTTTTTTTCTTTCAGCATGCTCTACCATAGATACGGATGCACATGCAGAAATATCATGTGATTGGGTTTTAAATACTGTACATACCATAAACCCATATGAATTTTCACCACCTGTTTCAATAATCACAAATATCATTAATGATTCTAAAGGCCGGTTATATTTCTCCCAATACAGGGATCCGGTTATAGGTTTATTAGACTCAACTGGTGTTTTTATGCAATGGATAGGTAAAGCCGGCAATGGGCCGGGCGAATTTTTAAGTTCCCATATCATCATTGGCTCCATGGATTCGCTTATCGTACAGGATTTCTTCCTCCGTAGGATAAACATTTACTCTCCTGAAGATTTCACAAAACCCGGCAGAATAATCAACCATGACAAATTCTATAATGAAATGATTATTACCGCAGAAATTGATGGTTTTGTCTACCAGACAGCTCCTCGTCATCACTTGCACATGTCTCAAGACTCTGTTTTTATTTTGAAAATGAATAAATCCGAGACAACAGGTGATACTATACTTGCAGTAAAGGGCCCCGATTTTATAGTTGAGAGGGGTGACCGATCAATAAATGTTGTCCATTTAGCTGACCGCAGGAATATTTATTTCACTTATCAACCTGAATCATTTACACTATTTGAAAATGATCTTAATGTTATTTCAGAATATGATTATGAAGGAAATGTTATAAATCAGTTTGAAGTGACTTTTCCTCCCGTCGTTGATTATTCAAATCTAATCGAACAACAGTTCAGTCTTATGGGTGGTATAAGCGGTGATCAATTAGCAGAACAATTTAAAACTTTGTCAGCCCGACATAATTCCCCCTATAACAGAGCATTATTCCATGAAGCGATTAAACTTGATGATTCATATTACTTTAAACTGATAGTGAATTCCAGTCAGTCGAAGTGGCTTTCATACAATAAAATATCAGGTATTGACAACACTATAATATATTGTCACGAAAACCCGACACTTTCGATAAAGGGGCATAATGGATACTACTATTACGGCACTGGTATCACGGGCGATTTTGAACAAAGCCTCTATCTGATGGAACCTGTTCAAGTGAAATTGGAGGAATCTGTACCAATATATAATCCGAAATAGCCTGCCATTCATTTAAAAATTGATATGATGTAAATGAACAAACCTAAAAGAACTAAACAAAAAAAGCCGCCCATAACCGGGCGGCTTTTTTGTTACAGCAGTTTTATTCTTTTATAACTTACGGAAGCAAAACGTTACTGATGGTGTGGATCACACCATTGGTACCATTCAGATCGGCACCTGTTACAGTGGCATTGCCATTAATAGTAATGCTGCCACCGCCCACAACCACTTCAATTGAATCGCCGCTGAGGGTTTCCAGCTCGTAAGTACCGTCGGCAAGATCCGTTGAAAGTATGCGGGTGTCAACTACGTGATAAAGCAGGATGTTGCGCAGTTGATCAACCGTCAGGCTCTCAAGTGTACCAGATGGCAGGTTAGCAAACGCCTCGTCTGTAGGGGCGAAGACCGTGTAGTTGGCCTCCGGGTTCTGCAGGGCATCCAGCAATTCGGTCTGTACCACAGCACCTACAAGTGTGCTCAGAAAATAACGCTTCAGGGCAATGCCTGTTACATCATTGTACGCATCCGGCAGAAGAACCGTATTTACTGCATGAAGTACACCGTTAGTGGCAATAACATCTGCCTGGAATACATTGGAAGCACCGTTAATCTGAACACCTGTTCCGGTTGTAGTGATGAAAACCTCTTCACCGCTCAGTGTCTCGACAGCCTGCTCAGGGGCAAGGTCACCGGCAAGTACACTGGCACCAATTACATGATAAAGCAATATTTCGGTGAGTTGCTCTTCTGTCAGACTTTCAAGTGTACCTGCAGGCAGATCGGCGAATGCACCGTTATTGGGGGCAAATACGGTGAATGGCCCGCCTGTATCAAGTGTGGCTGCAAGACCTGTCTGGCCGAGGGCATCGACCAGTACGGAAAAATCCGGGCTGTTAACTGCAATCTCGGTTATACTCTGACCTTCGTCGACTGAAGTTGTAGAATCGTTATATGCCATTAGCATGAATGAGCCGATTAGAAATGTGAAAAGGGTAATTAATTTATAAGACATTTTTTAGTGGGTTAGTGAATAGTCTAATTTTTCTTTTGTGATTGTTGTTGTGACACATAAAAAGAAATCCGTCGTCTTATCGTTCCATCCCCGAATTTTTTTTTTGAAAAGGTGATCGAATCAGGGCTTTGGGATTTTCAACCACGCGGTTTTCCACAGTCAAACATATATCGAACATATACTAAAACCCGTTTGCTGCCCTATTTTTCGTTATATCAAAAAAAAATGCCCGATTTCATATTTATACGCCATTCAGGCTTGACTTCTACAGAACATTTAAATTACTTTGTGGGTTAAAGTGGGAGGTTGTGGGAGATTCTCCCATCACCATATAATCCAACTACAATCAGCGGTCTTATACCAGGCAATCGTGGCAAGCTTCAAAGGTGAATACGAACATTCAATCGACAGTAAAGGTCGCGTAAGCTTCCCTGCCAAACTGCGCAAATATCTTGCCCCCTCAGCGCAGGACCGTTTCACAATTGTACGGGGTCTGGAAAAGTGCCTTTATCTCTATCCTGAAGACAACTGGCAGGCTGTCGAGGCAAGCCTTGAAGAAATCAACCGTTTTTCACTTGAGGGCAGAACTCTTAAAAGAAGTTTTCTGAGAACCGCCGAAGATGTTGTACTCGACAATCAGAACCGCATTGCACTGCCATCCAAGCTGATGGAGTGGTCTGGCATTACATCCAAAGCAATATTCATCGGAAGCGGTGACCTTATTGAGATTTGGGATCCTGAGCGGCTCGCAAAACAGGATGAAGAGCTCGATTTCGATACTTATCAGGAGCTTTTTCAGAAGGTAATGGGAGGCAATGCAAAGCCATGACGCAAACAGAATATCATACCCCGGTATTGCTGGAGGAAACTGTTACGTGGCTGGTTACCGATCCGGACGGTATCTATGTTGACGGCACACTTGGTGGCGGCGGACATACGCAGGCCCTGCTTTCCCGGCTGTCATCCAAAGCACGTGTTTATGGTATTGATCAGGATGATGATGCATTGCAGGAAGTGCGCGAACGCATCGGAGGCGATCCGCGTCTTGAGCTGATTAAAGGTAATTTCGGCTATATGAAAACCCTTCTGCCTCCTGATGTGATCGGAAAGGTGACCGGCATCCTTCTGGATCTCGGCGTTTCCAGCCACCAGATCGATGAACCGGAGCGCGGATTCAGCTTTCAGGCCGATGGCCCGCTCGACATGCGAATGAGCGACCTGCGTTCCCAGACGGCCGCCCAGGTGGTAAATGACTATGAGTACGAGGATCTCCGGAACATCTTTTTCGAATACGGCGAAGAGCGCCAGAGCAGCCGGATCGCAAGGACCATTATCGAAAACCGCCCTATTGCTACTACCAGTGAACTGAAAAAGGTGATCCAGAAGGTTGCAAAAGGTCCGCACGCGGTAAAATCCGTTGCACGGATATTCCAGGCTATCCGCATTGAGGTTAACCGGGAGCTGGAAATGCTGGAGACCGCTCTTTCCCAGGGCCTTGAAATCCTGAAAGAGGATGGCCGTTACGTGATCATCTCCTACCACTCCCTCGAAGACCGCCTTGTGAAAATGTTTTTCAAGACGGGCAATACCGAGGGTACCCTTCACAAGGATTTTTACGGTAACGACATCAAGCCTGTCGAGATGCTGACGCCCAAAATCGTAACTGCTTCCGAAGAAGAAATTCAGCGCAATCCCAGGGCCAGAAGTGCCCGTATGCGGGTAGCCGCAAAAAAAAGTGAGGTAGCCTGATGTTTGTACAATCACCCGCACGAGCCAAAACGACCAAGCCGAACTTGCGGCAGATCGATCCCTCTTCCCGCGGCGGAAGTATCGACAGTTTTTTCAGGGGCCGTGCCATAAGCAGCCGCAGCGGGAGCTGGCAAAGCGGGGGCAATACTATCAGGGAAAAAAGTACCGTAAATAAAAACGGGAATGGTTTCGGAAATGGCAATGGCAACGGGAATGGCAACGGCAACGGGTCTGGAAATGGCAAAGCCCGGGTCAATGCCGTAAAACCCAACCGCCGCAAAAATACGGCCTCAAAGGCAGTATCGACCCGTAAGGGCCCGAAAGCCAGCCGCCTGATCCTGTGGTCACTGATTATCGGAGTTCTTGGTTACGGCTACATCACCCATGTTTTTTCGACCCAGCAGTTGAACAGTGAAGTGAATGAAATGAGGCGCCAGTTTGAGAACGTGCAGGCCAACCATGCCTCTCAGGCGCTTACCTACGACCGTATGACGGGGCCCGCCGAGGTATACCGTCGTGCGCGTGAACTTGGATTTATTGACCCCGGACCCGCAGATCATGTAATAATCATAGACTGATATGTTCGATGCGCGCAGTGCAATTATAGGAAGGATTTTTCTCGTGCTCGGGCTCGTGCTGCTGCTGCCTGTCGCTATCGCACTACAGATCGTACGGATACAGTGGGTAGAGGGAAGCAATCTGAAAGCGCTGTGGAATGCCCAGACGCTCGATTATATTCCGGTACAGGCCCAGCGGGGCAATATACTCGATTCCGAGGGCCGTGTACTGGCTACCAACTCAATTACGTATACGGCGGCTATAGATCCCCAGGTACCGGGCATTACGCGTGAGCAGATCGATATGGTCTGCAACACGCTTGCCCGGCATACCGGCCAGACCGCCACACACTACCAGCGCCTCATCCACAATGCCCCACGTGGATCCCGCTATATAGTTCTGGGCCGCAACCTCAACAGCGATACCCACGAAGCCCTCAGGGAACTTTCAATCCGCGGACTGATCCTGGAGGAGCAGTACCGGCGCCGGTACAATTTTGAATCACTGGCCTCCCATGTTGTCGGTCATGTAAACCATGAGTTCACCGGTGTAATGGGGCTGGAGTCTTACTACAACCGTGTACTCAGCGGGAAAGATGGTCAACAGCAGGTGCGTAAAGACCGCAACAACCGGATCTACGCCTATGTTGGGGCACCCCGAAAAAGACCAGTGCAGGGTCACTCCCTCCAGACCACCATCAATGCGCAGATTCAGGCCATTGTGGAAGAAGAGCTCCGGTCGGGCGTAGAACGGACAAGGGCCGGACAGGGAACAGCGATCGTGATTAACCCGAAAACGGGTGCCATCGTGTCAATGGCCAATTATCCGGATTTCAACCCGAACACTCCCGGCCGCGGCGCCAACGAAAACCGCCGTAATTTTGCCGTATCCGACATGATTGAACCCGGATCCACTTTCAAGCTGGTGACCGCGGTTGCCGCCGTTGAGCAGAAAGTGGTGCATCTGGATGAAATCTTCGAGACACCGGCCAACGGCCGTCAGCTTATCCACGGCCAGTGGATGCGCGACCACGATCCATTGGGAACAATGAATTTCCGCCAGGTAATCGAAAAATCGTCGAATATCGCCACAGCCGAAGTGGCCATGCGGCTCAAACCCGACACGTTCTATCAATACGCCCGAAATCTGGGCTTCGGCACAGCTACCAGCATCGATCTGCCCAACGAGGAGAACGGACGCCTCCGCAAGCCATTTGAGTGGTCGCTGGTTACGCTGCCCTGGATGTCGGTGGGTTACGAGGTACAGGTTACCCCCCTGCAGATGGCTATGGCCTATGCCGCGCTGGCCAATGGAGGCAACCTGATGCGGCCGTACATCGTGGAAAAAGTTATTGATGAGAACGGCAGGACCGTCAAGCATACAAAGCCCCACATTCTGCGTCAGGCCATCCACCCGAGAACCATCCAAACCCTGATGCCCGTGTTTGAAGGAGTAATCTCCGACAGCGGAACGGCCCAGTACGCATCCATCTCGGGTATCCCCATTGCGGGCAAAACCGGTACCGCACAGAAATATATTGACGGTCGTTACCGGGCCAGGTACCGTGCATCATTTGTCGGATTCTACCCTACCGACGATCCAAAGTATGTTGTTCTGATTCTGCTTGATGAACCCAAAACCAGCATCTATGGCGGATTTGTGGCCGGACCCATTTTCAGGAACATCTCCCGGCGCATCATCGGTCTCGACCATGAGCTTCACCGGAGTATCAACAGGGACCAGGAGCCGGTTTTCTGGTCTGAAGCTCCTTCGGTAAAAGGGATGACCCTGACCGAAGCCTCCATCCTTTTAAGAAACCGCAACATCGATTATACCGTGAGCGGGCGGGGACTTCGTGTAACCGGTCAGGAACCCGCACCCGGCACCCGCATCGAAAATGGCGGCAAAATGCTTGTGACCCTCGATATTACCGTACCCGGCGAATCTGTGAACACCGAAACTCACAGCCTGATCCCGGATGTGCGGGGCATGTCGATGCGGCAGGCCGTTCAGCTGCTTCTTGAAAACGGATACCAGGTACAGCGCACCGGATCGGGCACCGTTTATGCCCAGTTCCCTGAAGCAGGTGCTGTAATGCAAAAAGGCCGATCAGTAACGATCCGGGGCCGTGCCCGCCCAATGGAAACCCTGTTAAGCGCCGGGAGATAATGTGAATTTCAACGAACTGCTCATAGCATGCGATCCTATTGATGTTACCGGTTCCCCGGAAGGTGAACTGAACGGGCAGATTGTGCACGATTCCCGCCAGGTGGGCAGCAACGATGTTTTTGTAGCCATCCGCGGCCACAAATCAGACGGGCATAAGTTTATTAACGATGCCCTCGGAAAAGGGGCTTCTGTTATCATTGCCGAAGAGCCTGCCCCTGAAAACACCGGCACCGCCATCTGGATTCATGTAAAAGACAGCCGGAAGGTACTCATGCCTCTTGCCCTTGCAAGTCAAGGCAACCCCCAGGAGAGCCTGGTGCTTGTGGGCATAACCGGAACCAATGGCAAAACCACCGTGGCCACACTTGTCTACCAGGTGCTTACGCATCTGGGTTACAATGCTTCGCTATTGGGCACCGTATCCCGCCGGATCGGGAAAAGCGAACTCCCCAGCAAACTAACAACTGCCGACCCCGTTGAACTGGCCGCCGATCTGAAGGATATGGTGAATGCCGGCTCCACCCACCTTGTAATGGAAGTATCGTCGCATGCACTCGATCAGCACCGGGTAAACGGCCTGCGGTTCGATGTTGCCGGTTTCACCAACCTTACGCACGACCATCTCGACTACCACGGGTCGATCGAGAACTACCTTAACGCGAAGAAAACCCTGTTCGACCAACTCGAAGAGCGCGCAACGGCGGTTATCAACAGCGATGATCCGAGTGCCGATGTGATGATTGAAGACACCAAAGCCACCGTCTGGGAAGTGAGCTTTAATGACGATTCCGGGTTCCGCATTCTGAGCAACACTCCGGCAGGCCTGGAACTGGACCTCGACGGGACATACATCAGCAGTACCCTCAGCGGTGTTTTCAATGCCAGTAACATTGCAATGGCCTACCTGATCTGCCTGGCACTGGGATGCAACAAAAACAGTGTCGCATCGGCCCTATCGGAGGCCCGGGGCGCGGCCGGACGCATGGAAAAGGTTCAGATATACAGCAGCATTTCCATGCCGACCGTAATTGTAGATTATGCACATACCCCCGATGCCCTTGAGAATGTGCTAAAAACACTCTCAGCTATTAAAAGCGGGCAGCACCGGATCCATGTTATTTTCGGATGCGGAGGCGACCGGGACAAATCCAAACGTCCTGTAATGGGCGGGCTGGCCGAAACATACGCTGACCTGGTTACGATCACATCCGACAACCCGCGTTTCGAGCACCCGCTTGCCATAATTGATGACATCAAAAAAGGATTCAACGATCCCGCGAAAGCGCTAATTGAACCCGACCGCAGGGAGGCCATCCGCCAGGCGATCGAGAACGGCGATGAGAACACGATCATCCTGATTGCGGGGAAAGGCCATGAAACCTATCAGGAGATTCGCGGCGAGCGCCATGATATGGACGACCGGATGATGGCCCGCAGTGCCATGCTAAACAAATCGCTGAACATCAAAACCCGCGGGGAGGCGAACTGATGCTGGTACCATTGATTGAATGGATCGATCTTGTGTATGACCCGCCCGGATTCGGCATGTTCAGCTTCATCACCGTTCGGAGTGCCCTTGCTGCGGCAACCGCTTTTTTAATCTGCCTGCTGTTCGGCAACAGGATCATCAAATTGCTGAAAAAGCTGCAGCTCGGCGAAACGATCCGTGATGATATCGG